>CADCTP010000121.1 GCA_902805565.1 uncultured Mycobacteriales bacterium | reverse complement strand
CACCCCGGCCAGGCCCCCGCTGCCCCCGCCGGCCCCGCCGGCCCCGCCGGCCCCGCCGAGCGGCTTCGCGCTGCCGGCACAGCGGGTCACCGCACCGGTCGTCCCGATGGGCGTCCGCCCCGACGGCGAGCTGGAGGTGCCCGAGTCCCCCCGTACGGTCGGCTGGTGGGTCGGCAGCGCGCCGGCCGGCTCGCCGGCGGGCAGCACCGTGCTGGCCGGGCACGTCGACTCCGAGCAGGGCGGCCTGGGTGCGTTCGCCGCGCTGCGGGACGTCGCCGTCGGCGGCCGGGTGGTGCTCACCGACAGCTTCCGCGGTCGGCACGCCTACCGGGTCATCGCCCGCCGGACCTATCCCAAGTACGCGCTGCCCCGGGAGGTCTTCCGGGGCGCCCCGCTGGTGCTGATCACCTGCGGCGGGCCGTTCGACGAGGACGGCGGCCGGTACCGGGACAACATCGTGGTGTTCGCCGAGCGCGTCAGCTGAGGGCGGCCACCCGGTCGAAGACCGGGCCCAGCCGCTCGACGTACCGCTCCGGGCGCATCGCCTCGTCCAGCCCGGCCTCGTCCAGCTCGACCCCCTGCTCGCCGGCCCGCACCCGCAGCGTCTGGCGGAACGGCGCGCCGCCCTCCCAGGTCTCCATCGCCGCCGCCTGCGTCAGCGCGTACGCGTCCTCCCGGGACAGCCCGGAGCGGACCAGGTCCAGCAGCACCGCGGAGGTGTAGACGAGCCCGCCGGTGGAGTCGAGGTTGGCCCGCATCCGGCCGGCGTCCACCACCATCCCCTCCACCAGCCGGCGGGTCAGGTGCAGCAGGTAGTCGGTGGCGGTCGCGGCGTCCGGCAGCGCGATGCGCTCGGCGGAGGAATGCGAGATGTCCCGCTCGTGCCACAGCGGGATGCCCTCGGTGACCGGCGTGACGTAGCCGCGGACGATCCGGGCCAGCCCCGCGATCCGCTCCGACATGATCGGGTTCTTCTTGTGCGGCATCGCGCTGGAGCCCTTCTGCCCCTTCCGGAACGGCTCCCAGATCTCCCGCACCTCGGTGCGCTGCCCGTGCCGGACCTCCAGCGCGACCGCCTCGCACACGGTGACCAGGATCGCCAGCGCCGACACCCACTCGGCGATCCCGTCCCGCAGCACCACCTGGGTCGCGACGTCGGCCGGGGTCAGGCCGAGGCCCTCGGCGACCGAGGCCTCCAGCGCCGGGTCCACCGACGAGTACGTCCCCACCGCGCCGCTGATCTTCGCCACCGCGACGGCCGCGCGGGCGACGCGCAGCCGGTCCCGGGACCGGGCGACCCCGAACGCGAAGTCGGCCAGCCGGTGCCCGAAGACGTCCGGCTCGGCGTGGATGCCGTGCGTACGGCCGACCCGCAGCGTGCCGCGGTGCTCCAGGGCCCGGTCCCGCAGCGCCGCAACCAGCGCGTCCGCCTTGGCCAGCAGCACGTCCGAGGCCTCCACCAGCTGGATCGCCAGCGCGGTGTCCAGCAGGTCGGACGAGGTGAGCCCGAAGTGGACGTACGCCGCCGCCTCCCGGGGGGTGGTGTTGTCGGCCCACGCGGACAGGAACGCGATCACGTCGTGCTGGGTGACCTCCTCGATCGCCGCCACCGCCGCCGGCGTCGGGGCCGGGGCGTCGAGGACCGGCTGCACGGCCGACTGCGGCACGGTGCCGGCCGCGGCGTGGGCGGCGAGCACCATCCGCTCGACCCGGCACCACAGCTCGTACTTGTGGGCCTCGCTCCAGACCGCACCCATCTCCGGCAGCGTGTAGCGCTCGATCACCGCGTCAGTCTCCCAGTACGGTCCGGCGACCGGTCCGACGGACTACGCCGTCCGGGGTACGGGGCCCGGCTGAGGGGTAATTCCCCTGCACGGCCCGCGTCGGGCCGGCACGAGCCAGGAGGACTCCCGTTGAGCAGGTCGCCCCGTACGCCCGACACCCACCAGGCCGGGGCGGCCCCGGCGGCGGCCGGCGCGTCCGGCGCGTCCGCCACCGGCCGGCACGCCGACCCGGTGCTGGACGAGATCACCCCGGACCCGGTCGAGCACCCGGAGGAGGACCGCACCGGGCTGACCGGCGCGCCGGACCCGGCCTCCGACGACGAGGCGCGGGCGGCCGCCCTGGACGGTGCCGCGCACCGTGAGCTGGTCGCCGAGCGCCGCAAGGACCCGATGGGCGACGCGGCGGTGCCGCGCGGCCTGCAGGTGGCCGGCGGCCTGGCCTGGCGGATCGTCGCGCTGGCCGCGGCCGGCTGGGTGCTGCTGCAGGTCGTCTCCCGCACCCAGCTGGTCATCGTGCCGATCGTGGTGGCCCTGCTGCTGGCGGCGCTGCTGCAGCCGATGGCCGCCGCGCTGGTCAAGCGGGGGCTGCGCCCGGCCCTGGCCACGGTGTTGGTCCTGCTGGGCGGGATCGCCGGCATCGGCCTGCTGGTCTGGCTGGTGGTCGACCAGTTCCGCAACGGCCTCGGCGACCTGACCACCCAGGTCGAGGGTGGCATCGACGAGGTCCGGGACTGGCTGGTCACCGGGCCGCTGGGGCTGTCGGAGACGCAGCTGGACAACGCGATCACCAGCGCCGAGAACTCGCTCCGGGAGAACCGGGAGAGCCTGACCAGCGGTGCGGTCGGTGCCGCCACCACGGCCGGCCACGTGCTGACCGGCCTGCTGCTGGCCCTGTTCGCCACCTTCTTCTTCCTCAAGGACGGCGCCCAGATCTGGTCCTGGTTCGTGCGGCTGTTCCCGGCCGACGCCCGCAACCGGGCCAACGGCGCCGGTCACCGCGCCTGGCACACGCTGATCAGCTACGTCCGGGCGACGCTCGCCGTGGCCTTCGTGGACGCGGTCGGCATCGGCGTCGGCGCCGCCGTCCTCGGCGTGCCGCTGGCGCTGCCGCTGGCCGTGATCGTGTTCCTGGGCTCGTTCGTGCCGATCATCGGCGCCCTGCTGTCCGGGCTGGTCGCGGTGCTCGTCGCGCTGGTGGCCGAGGGCCCCGTGACGGCGCTGTTCCTGCTCGGGATCGTGCTGCTGGTGCAGCAACTGGAGGGCCATGTCCTGCAGCCGCTGCTGCTGGGCCGGGCGATCAAGGTGCACCCCCTCGCGGTGGTGCTCGGCATCGCCACCGGTGTGCTGCTGGCCGGAATCGTCGGCGCGCTGATCGCGGTGCCGATCGTGGCAGTGGTCAACACCGTCGCGTCGTACCTGTCCACCCAGGACCGCTCGCTGGAGGCCACCGAACCGGTGAGCGGGACCGGCACCAGCACCAGCCCGGTCCCGACCGGCTGACCGGGCGGTCCGTCCCGCCCGGCCGTCCCGACCGGTCAGCCCGGCCGGTCAGCCGGAGCCGGCCGGCCCGCGGCGCTCCGGGACCCGGACCTCGCCGAGCACGGCGGGCAGCGCGATGTCGGTGCGCGCGTGGCCGCCGTCCAGGGAGACCTTGTCCAGCAGCGCGTACGCGCCGTCCCGCGCCTCGGCCAGTGAGTCCGCCACCGCGACCACGCTGAGCACCCGGCCGCCGGCGGCGACCACCGCGCCGTCGCCGCGGCGGCGGGTGCCGGCGTGCAGCACGCCGGGCAGGTCGGCCCCGCCGACCACGTCCCCGCCGCGCGGCGCGCCGGGATAGCCCGCGGCGGCCAGCACGACGGTCACCGCGGCGCCGTCCCGCCAGCGCACCGGCGGGTGCGCGCCGAGCGTGCCGGTGGCCGCGGCGTGCAGCAGCCCGGCCAGCGGGGTCTCCAGCAGCGGCAGCACGACCTGCGTCTCGGGGTCACCGAAACGGGCGTTGAACTCCACCACCCGCGGCCCGGCGGACCCCAGCGCCAGCCCGACGTAGAGCAGCCCGGCGAACGGGGTGCCCCGCCCGGCCAGCTCGGCCAGCGTCGGGCGGACCACCCGGGTCAGCACGTCGTCGACCAGGTCCGGCGGCGCCCACGGCAGCGGCGCGTACGCCCCCATGCCGCCGGTGTTCGGCCCGGTGTCGCCGTCCCCGACCCGCTTGAAGTCCTGCGCGGGCAGCAGCGGCACGACGGCCACGCCGTCGGTCACGCAGAACAGCGAGACCTCCGGGCCGTCCAGGAACTCCTCGACCAGCACGGTGCCGCAGCCGGCGGCGTGGGCCAGCGCGGCGGCCCGGTCGGCCGTCACCACGACGCCCTTGCCGGCGGCCAGCCCGTCGTCCTTGACCACGTACGGCGGGCCGAACCGGTCCAGCGCCGCGGCCACCTCGGCCGGCGTCGAGCAGACGGCCGCGCCGGCGGTCGGCACCCCGGCCGCGGTCATCACGTCCTTGGCGAAGGCCTTGGAGCCCTCCAGCCGGGCCGCCGCCGCGCTCGGGCCGAAGCAGGCGATCCCGGCCGCCCGCACCGCGTCGGCCGCCCCCGCCACCAGCGGCCCCTCGGGACCGATCACGACCAGGTCGGCGCGGGTGTCGACGGCCAGCGCGGCGACCGCGGCCGGGTCGCCCACGGCCAGCGGGCGCTGCTCGGCCACCATCGCGGTGCCGGCGTTGCCCGGCGCGCAGACCAGGGCGGTCACCGCCGGGTCGGCCCCCAGGGCCAGGCACAGCGCGTGCTCCCGGGCACCGGACCCCACCACCAGAACCCGCACCGGGCGAGCGTACCGGCCGGCGGTCCGGCGGCGGCCGGCGCAGCGGTGCGGCGGAGCGGCCGCCGGTGGTGCCGGTCGGTGCCGGCTGGTAGACCGTGGGCCGTGGAGCCGACGGGCGGGCCGGTCGACGGGCGGCCGGGGGCCGGGCGGCCGGGGGCCGGCCCTGCGAGACCCGGCGCACCGAGGACGCGCCGACCGGCCCGGCGCCGCAGCAGGTGGGCGCCGTGAGGCTGCGCAGCCGGTGGGACCGGGAGATCGCCCGGCTCGCCGTGCCGGCGTTCGGCGCGCTCATCGCCGAGCCGGTCTACGTGCTGACCGACACCGCGATCATCGGCCACCTCGGCACCCCGCAGCTGGCCGGCCTGGCCGTCGCGGCCGCCATCCTCGTCACCGGCTACTCGATCTTCATCTTCCTGGCGTACGGCACCACCGCCGCGGTCGCCCGGCTGATCGGCGCCGGCGACGAGCGGGCGGCCACCGCGCAGGCCGTGCAGGGCGTCTGGCTCGCGCTGGCGGTGTCGCTCCCGGTCACGGTGGCCGGCGCGGTGCTGGCCGGGCCGCTGGTGCGCTGGTTCGGCGCGACCGGTGCCGCCGCCGGGTACGGCCAGACGTACCTGCGGATCTCGGCGCTCGGCGTGCCGGCGATGCTGATGACGTACGCGGCCGTCGGCTGGCTGCGCGGCCGGCAGGACACCCGGACCCCGCTGCTGGTCGCGGTGGTCTCCGCCGGGGTCAACCTGGTGCTGGAGCTCGTGCTCATCCTCGGCCTGGGCTACGGCGTGGGCGCGTCGGCCGCCTCGACCGTGCTGGTGCAGTGGGGCGCGCTGGCGGTCTACCTGCTCGGGATGGGCCGGCAGGCCCGGTCGCTGCGGGTGCCGCTGCGGCCGGTCGGCCGCTCGGTCGGCCGGCTGGCCCGGGTCGGGCTGGACCTGCTGGTCCGCACGATCGCGCTGCGGCTGGCGCTGACCGCCGCCACCGTCGTCGCGGCCCGGCTCGGCACCGCCCAGGTGGCGGCCCACCAGATCGCGTTCGAGCTGTGGAACGCGCTGGCGCTGGCCCTGGACGCCATCGCGATCGCCGCCCAGGCCCTGGTCGGCCGGCTGCTCGGTGCCGGGGACGTGGCGGCCGCCCGGGCCGCCACCCGCCGCATGATCGAGCTCGGCCTGGGGTTCGGCCTGCTGGTCGGCCTGGTGCTGCTCGCCCTGCGCGGCACGCTGCCGCACGTGTTCACCGACGACCCGGAGGTGCTGCGCCTGGCGTCGTTCGTGCTGCTGTTCGCGGCCGTGCTGCAGCCGGTCAACGCGGTCGTCTTCGTGCTGGACGGCGTGCTGATGGGCGCCGGCGACATGCGCTTCCTGGCCGTGTCGACGGTCGCGGCGGCCGCGCTGTTCCTGGCCGCCGCGACCGTCCTGCTCGCCACCGGGGCCGGCCTCGGCTGGCTGTGGACCGCCCTGGGCGGCCTCATGCTCGCCCGCCTCGCCCTGCTCGCCACCCGGATCCGCACGGACGCCTGGCTGGTCGCCGGCGCGGTCCGGTAGCGGGTCGGCGCCCCCGGCGCCGGTGCTCGCGGTCAACGGCGGGCACCGGCGTCGGGGGCATCCGGTCACACCTCGCCGTAGAGCGTCCGCCCGTCGCCGAGGAACCCCGAGCCGCAGTCGCGGCTGGCCTGCAGGCACCGGGTCGTCCAGGTCCGCATCGTGTCCTGGTCCCAGCCGTCGAACCAGTCCGCGTGGGCCGAGTAGCCACCCGGTCCGCCGTCGTACATGTCGGAGGAGAGCCGCCACCGGCTCGGGTCGTCGCGGGGGCCGACCGCGTAGTGCACCTTGACGCTGATCTCCGGGATGATCACCTTCGAGTGGGTCGCCGGGCACTTCCCGTCCACCACGTACGCCATGTGGCTCTTGTGGTCCGGGGAGTCGAGCCGCCCGTCGCCGCACTGCGGGAAGCTGATGTCCATCGTGACGGTGCCGCCCACCGGGCAGGACGGGATGCCGACCGACCGCTGCCCGTTCACGTCGCAGGACCACTGCCGGTGGGCCGGCGGTCCGGTCGCCTTCCCGTTCCCGGCGATCATCCGCAGGCCGCGGGGCAGCGGCTGCATCTGGTCCGGCCGCAGCCCGCGGTAGCCGGACTTGTAGTAGGCCTCCATCGGCTTGTTGTGCGGCTTGGCGTACGCGGGCACGATCGGCACGCCGGTGCGGGTGTCGATCAGCGCGGGAGCCCAGTACGCGCTCCGGTTGAGGATGCCGCCGCGGCAGGTGGAGTTGCCGGTGCTCGCCAGCGAGTCGGCGGTCGAGAACGCGTCGGTCTTCGTGTTGCCGAAGAAGACGTGCAGGTGGCTGGCTCCCGGCTGGCCGGGGTTGACGATCGGGTCGTCGAAGTTCATGTGCGAGAACGCGCACACCGTGCGGCTGGCGCCGATGTCGTTCGGCCGGCCGCTGTTGTTCGCCGCGGCCACCAGCGGCTTGTCCGACCCGGCCGAGCCGGTCGGGATCTTGCTCCGGTCGATGGCCGGTCCGGCCGCCATCGCGGGCGCCGCCCCGGCCGGCTCGCCGCCGACCAGCCCGCCCGGCCCCCCGTTCACGGCCGCCACCGCCGCCGCCGCCAGGGCGGCTGCGACGCCCAGCCGGGCGACCCGCCCGACCGCCCGTCTTTTCCGCACGCTCCCGTGCTGACCCACGTGTTCCGCCTTCCGTCGTTGGCCCCCCACGTGGGGGATCGAGTCCGGGACGGTCGCCGGGGGTTGCACGGGAGGGCCGGGTTCACCCGGCGGGGCGAGTCGTGCAACCTTTCCGCCGGCACGGTGACTCGGATGGTGGGGACGGCTGCGCGCGGGAACGGAGGACACCCTGGACGCCGAGCTCGCGCGCGACCTGGAGGCGTACGTCCGCCGGCGCGGCCCCCGCATGGTCCGCACGGCCTACCTGCTGACCGGGGACCTCACGCTGGCCGAGGACGTCGTGCAGACCGCGCTCGCCTCGCTGCTGGTGTCGTGGCGGCGGGTCCGCTCCGTCGCCAACGTCGACGCGTACGTCCACTCGGCGATCGTCAACGCCGGCCGCCGGTCCTGGCGCCGCACGTGGCGGGAGCTGCCCGTCGCCGAGTTGCCCGAGCGCGCGCTGCCCGACCCCAGTTCCCGGTACGGCGAGTACGACGAGGTGGTCGCGGCGCTGCGGGCGCTGCCGCCCCGGCAGCGGGCGGCGGTGGTGCTGCGCTACTACGACGACCTGTCCGAGGCGGAGACGGCGCGAGTGCTCGGCTGCTCGGTCGGCACGGTGAAGAGCCAGACCGCCCGCGGCCTGGACAAGCTGCGCGTCCGGCTCGCCGGGGCGACCGTGGACGGGAGGACCGGATGACCGGACGGGACGCCGATGACGTGCGCCGGCTGCTGGCCGCCGCGGCCGACCGGGCGCCGGTCCGCGCGGACCTCCTCGACCGCGTCCGGGGGGAGGCGGAGGCGCGGCGGCGCCGGCGCGGCCGGGTCGGGGTGGCGGCGACCGGGCTGGCGACCGTCCTGCTGCTCAGCGGGGTGGCGACCGGGCTGCCGGGTCGGGCTCCCGCCCCCGCGGGGTCGCCGCCGGCGACCGCCCTGCCGACCGCGCCATCGACCGCCCTGCCGACCGCCCTGCCGACCACTCCACCGACCGCCCTGCCGACCGCCGCACCGACCGTCCTGCCGACCACTGCGTCCACCGCCCCACCGACCGCCACGGGGACCGCCGCGCCGACCGCGCCGCCGACCACCTCGTCGGCCGTCCCCCGCTGGGGCCGGCCGAGCGTGGACGACTTCGGGACCGGGGCGCTGGACGAGGCGAGGTGGTCGCCGTACCCGGACGGCGTGAGCGGCACCTACAGCCGCTGGTCGGAGCGCGAGGTGGCCGTGGCCGGCGGTGAGCTGCGGCTGACCGTGCGCCCGTCCGGCTCCCGCTACGCCTCCGGCGGGGTGGGGACGATCCCCGACGCCCGGACGTACGGGCGGTGGACCGTCCGGCTGCGCATGACGCCGGGCCAGGGCGTGCTCGGTCAGGTGCTGCTGGTCGAGGCGGGCAGCTCGTACGCGGCGTACCTGGCCACGCTGGCCGACGACCGGAAGAGCCTCGTGCTGGCCCAGGCGGCCGGCCGGTCGGTCCGCGTCCCGGCCGACCTGACCGGCTTCGGTGTGCTCGCCGTCGAGTGGTCGCCCGGCCTGCTGCGGTGGACCCTCGACGGCCGGGAGCTGGCCCGCTTCACCGAGCGCGTGCCCGACGGGCCGCTCTGGCTCGCCGTGCAGACGCTGCTGAGCGGGCCGGACTGCGGCGCGGTGCCGCCCGCCGCGGGCTGTCGCGGTCCGCTGCCGCTGCCGCAGGTGCTGGCGGTCGACCGCGTCACCGTCCAGCCGTACCAGCCGTGAGCTCCGGCCCGGCGCCGGGCGGGGCCTGACGTCAGGCGCGCCGGCGGCGGTTCACCGCCGCGGCCCGGCCGGGCGGTCAGGAGCCGGCGAGCGGCGGCAGGTCCACCGCGGGGTCCCGGACCGGCTCGGCGACCGGCAGCTCCACGGCCCCGGCGGTGTCCACCACGCCGATGTCGAGAACCTCGGCGTCGACCGGGCCGGCCGTGTCCCGCACCGGCGGGCGGGCCGGCCGCGCGGCCGGCGGCGGTGGGCGCGGGGCCCGGAAGCTGCCCAGCAGCGAGCGGGCCCCGGGGAACCGGTCCAGCACGTCGGCGCCGCCGCGCAGCGTCGCGACCAGCGGTAACAGGTCCTCCCGCACCCGCCGTACGGTCTCCGGCAGGTTGCTGACCTCCGGGTCGTCCAGCACCGCGCCGACCCGGCGCAGGCCCGGGGCCAGGTCCTTCACCGGCTGCTCGACCTCGTCGAGGATGCTCTCCAGCCGCTCGCCGATCCGCTGCATCCGCACGACGGTCTCCCGCGCCTCCCGGATCGTGCCGTCCAGGCTGCCCACCGCCCGGGTCAGCGACACGAGTGCGGCGGGCAGCGCGACGACGGCTTCGGCCTGGGCGCGGGCGAGCTTGAACACCTGGCCCGGCGTCGGGAGGGACGGCATGGCTCCCAGGTTAGGCTTCCGGGGTTCCGATCCCGACCGGCAGGAGCGACCCATGCCCGCGATCGTGCTCGTCGGCGCCCAGTGGGGCGACGAGGGCAAGGGCAAGGCCACCGACCTGCTCGGCGAGCAGGTCCAGTACGTCGTCCGCTACCAGGGCGGCAACAACGCCGGGCACACCGTGGTCACCCCCGACGGCCAGCACTACGCGCTGCACCTGCTCCCGTCCGGCATCCTGACCCCGGGCGTGACCTGCGTGATCGGCAACGGCGTCGTGATCGACCCGCAGGTGCTGATCGGCGAGCTGGACGCGCTGGAGGCCCGCGGGGTGGACACCAGCCGGCTGGTCATCTCGGCGGACGCGCACCTGATCATGCCGTACCACCGGGCGCTGGATAAGGTCACCGAGCGCTACCTGGGCAAGTCCCGGATCGGCACGACCGGCCGCGGCATCGGCCCGGCGTACGGCGACAAGGTCGCCCGGATGGGGATCCGGGTCCAGGACCTGCTCGACCCGGGCATCTTCCGGGCCAAGCTGGAGATCGCCCTCCGCGACAAGAACCAGGTGCTGGTCAAGGTCTACAACCGGCAGGCGTTGGAGCTGGAGCAGATCTTCACCGAATACCTCGGCTACGTCGACCGCCTCGCCCCCCGCATCGCCGACACCCGGCTGCTGCTCGACCGGGCGCTGGAGGACGGCGCGACGCTGCTGCTGGAGGGCTCGCAGGGGACCCTGCTCGACGTCGACCACGGCACGTACCCGTTCGTCACGTCGTCCTCGCCGACCGCGGGCGGCGCCGCCGCCGGGTCCGGGATCGGGCCGACGAGGATCACCCGGGTCATCGGGATCCTCAAGGCGTACACGACCCGGGTCGGCGAGGGGCCGTTCCCGACCGAGCTGTTCGACGCGAACGGCGAGTTCCTCCGCAAGGCCGGCGGCGAGATCGGCGTGACCACCGGGCGGCTGCGCCGGTGCGGCTGGTTCGACGCGGTGATCGCGCGGTACGCGACCCGGGTCAACGGCCTGACCGACCTCTTCCTGACCAAGCTGGACGTGCTGTCCGGGCTGGAGCGGGTGCCGGTCTGCGTGGCGTACGACATCGACGGCGAGCGGGTGGAGGAGATGCCGACCACCCAGACCGCGCTGCACCACGCCACCCCGGTGTACGAGTACCTCGACGGCTGGTTCGAGCCGCTGGACTCGGCGAAGACGTTCGCGGACCTGCCGGCCACCGCGCAGGCGTACGTGCGGCGGGTCGAGGAGCTGTCCAAGGCCCCCGTCTCCGCGATCGGCGTCGGCCCCGGCCGCGACCAGACCCTGGTCCTGCGCGACCTGGTCTAGTCCTGGTCGTCGGCGTCCGGGCCGGGGTTCGCGGCGCGCTCGGCGGCGGTCCGCAGGATGCAGAACTCGTTGCCCTCCGGGTCGGCGAGCACCACCCAGCCGTGCCCCTCGGGGGTCCGGCGGTCGTCGACGACGGTGGCGCCGATCTCCAGCAGCCGGGCCAGCTCCTCGTCGCGGGTCCCGCCCGGCGCCGGCTCCAGGTCCAGGTGCACCCGGTTCTTGACCTGCTTGGCGTCGGGCACCTCGAGGAACAGGATCCGGGTCCGCCCGTCCGCCGAGAAGACCATGCACTCCTCGTGACCGGGCAGGTTGGGATCCTCCGGGTCCTCGCCGAACCCGAGGACCCGCCCCCAGAACACCGACTGCGCGTACGGGTCGAGGGCGTCGAACGACGTGTGCGAGATCAGCGCGACCATGCCGCCGATCCTGCCGAACGGGGCAACGGGTTAACGGCGCCCGTCAGTCGCCCAGGGCGGTTGCGGCGGTGGGGTCCGAGTCGCGCAGGAAGTTCCGGCAGCGGGTGGCCTCGTCGGTCTCGCCGATCGCGGCGGCGGCCCGGCCGAGGGCGTGCAGGCAGCGCAGGAAGCCCTGGTTGGGCTCGTGCGCCCACGGCACCGGGCCGTGCCCCTTCCAGCCGGCGCGGCGCAGCGCGTCCAGGCCGCGGTGGTAGCCGACCCGCGCGTACGCGTACGACTCCACGACGCTGCCGGCGGCGAACGCCCGGTCGGCCAGCGCCGCCCAGGCGGCCGACGAGGTCGGCACCCGGGCCGCGACGTCCCGCGGGTCCTCCCCGGCCGCGAGCGCGGCCGTCCCCGGATCGACGGGCAGTTCGGTCCCTGGCGGCTGAGCGAGCAAGTCGTGCGGCACGGGGTCAGCCTAGGCGGCCGGCCCGAAGGCGCGGCCCGGGCCCCGGTGCACGGGCCCGGACCGCGCGGCGGGGGTCCGGTCGGAGCGTCCGCGGTGCCGTCGCCGAGGTCGGGACCCGGGCGCCGCGCCCGGCTCCCGGTCGGCTCAGTCGGTGACGGACTTGCCCGCGGACTGCAGGCTCTCGCACGCCTCGACCACCCGGGCGGCCATGCCGGTCTCGGCCGCCTTGAGGTAGCTGCGCGGGTCGTACGCCTTCTTGTTGCCGACCTCGCCGTCGATCTTCAGCACGCCGTCGTAGTTGCCGAACATGTGGCCGACGATCGGGCGGGTGAAGGCGTACTGCGTGTCGGTGTCGACGTTCATCTTCACCACGCCGTACGACACGGCCTCGCGGATCTCCTCCAGCGCCGAGCCCGACCCGCCGTGGAAGACCAGCTCGAACGGCTTGTCCCGGCCGAGCTTCTGGCCGACGTGGTCCTGGATCTCCTTGAGGATCTCCGGCCGCAGCCTGACGTTGCCCGGCTTGTAGACGCCGTGCACGTTGCCGAACGTGGCGGCCAGCAGGTAGCGGCCCTTCTCGCCGGCGCCGAGCATCTCCACGGTGCGCATCGCGTCGCCCGGGGTGCTGTAGAGCTTGTCGTTCATCTCGCCGACGACGCCGTCCTCCTCGCCGCCGACCACGCCGATCTCGATCTCGAGGATGATCTTCGCGGCCGCGGCCAGCTCCAGGAGCTCGCTCGCGATCTGCAGGTTCTCCTCCAGCTCGACCGCCGAGCCGTCCCACATGTGCGACTGGAACAGCGGCTCCCGGCCGGCGTCGACCCGCTCCTGGGAGATCGCCAGCAGCGGCCGGACGTACGAGTCCAGCTTGTTCTTCGGGCAGTGGTCGGTGTGCAGCGCGATGTTCACCGGGTACTTCGCGGCGACCACGTGCGCGAACTCCGCCAGCGCGGTCGCGCCGGTGACCATGTCCTTCACGCCGGTGCCGGAGGCGAACTCGGCCCCGCCCGTGGAGACCTGGATGATCCCGTCACTGCCGGCGTCCGCGAAGCCCTTGATGGCGGCGTTCACGGTCTCCGACGAGGTGATGTTGATCGCCGGGTACGCGAAGCCCTCGGCCTTCGCCCGGTCGAGCATCTGGGCGTACACCTCGGGGGTGGCGATCGGCATGTCGTCCTCCGGCGGGTCCTCGGCGAGCAAGTCCCGGCGAGTATCCCGCACCCGCGGGATACGAATCAGGGTGTACAGAACCCGTGACACTACGTACAGTGATTGGTAACGCAGTGCGACCACGGGGGTGGGTCGATGGCACGGGGGACCCGTACGGGCGACGCGGCAGGCGTGCCGCCCGACCGGCGCGCCGTGCCGACCTGGTCCGGGTGGGCAGGAGCGGCGCGGCCGGCCGGCGCGCGACCGGCCCGCCCGCCGCGGTGACCGGGGTCCAGGAGCCCGTGGCGGAAATTCCGGGCGCCGCCGCGAGGTTGCCCGGAGACCCGAACGAGGAGGCATCCGGTGGCGAAGGCGACCTGGAACGGCACGGTCATCGCGGAGAGCGACGACACGGTGATCGTCGAGGGCAATCACTACTTCCCGCGCTCGTCGGTCCGCGCCGACTACCTGCGCGAGTCCGACACGCACTCGGTGTGCCCGTGGAAGGGCACCGCGAGCTACCAGTCCCTGGAGGTCGACGGCAAGGTCAACGAGGACGCCCTCTGGTATTACCCGGAGCCGAAGGACGAGGCCAAGCACATCGCCGACCGCGTCGCCTTCTGGAAGGGCGTCGAGGTCTCCGCGTAGCCCGGCGGCATCCGGCCGGCGATCGTGGCCGGCCGGTTCCGCCGTGCGCGGACAAGGCTGGCCCGCCGCGGCCGCCGCCCGGCAGGGTGTCGGCATGCGACTGCTCGTGCTCGGCGGCACCCGGTTCCTCGGCCGCGGCGTGGTGGACGCCGCGCTCGCGGCCGGCGACGACGTCACCACCTTCACCCGGGGCGTGTCCGGGGAGCCCCCGGCCGGCGTCGAGGCGCTGCACGGCGACCGTACGAAGCCGGACGGGCTGGACGTCCTGCGCGGCCGCGAGTGGGACGCCGTGGTCGACACCAGCGGCTTCGTGCCCGCGGTCGTCGGCCGGGGCGCGGCGCTGCTGGCCGGCGCGGTGGGCCACTACGTCTTCGTGTCCTCGATCAGCGTGTACCCCGGCTTCCCCGGGCAGCCGATCACCGCCGACAGCCCGGTGCACGACTGCGAACCGGACGCCGGGTCGCCGGACGGCGAGTTCGACCCGGAGCTGTACGGCCCCTACAAGGTCGGCGCGGAGCGGGCCGTCGAGCAGCACTTCCCCGGCCGGTCCGCACACCTGCGGGCCGGCATGATCATCGGCCCGCACGACGACACCGGCCGCTTCCCGTACTGGGTGGGCCGGATGGCCCGGGGTGGTGAGGTCCTGGCCCCGGGCGACCCGGAGCGGGCGTTGCGCCTGATCGACCAGCGCGACCTGGGCGCCTGGGCGGTCGACGTGGCGCGCCGCCGGATCGCCGGGACGTTCGTCGCGACCGGCCCGGCGGACCAGGTGACCTTCGGCGGGATGCTCGCGGCGATGGACCCGGCCGGGCAGGTCACCTGGGTGGAGGAGGACTGGCTGGTCGAGCGGGGGGTCGCGCCCTGGTCGGAGCTGCCGCTGTGGCTGCCGGCGAGCGTGGGACCGCACGCCTGGGACACCGACACCGGGCCGGCCGAGGCGGCCGGCCTGCGGACCCGGCCGGTCGCCGAGTCCGCCGCCGACACCCTGGCCTGGCTGCGCTCGGGGGAGCTGGGCGCGGCGAACCCGCGGGTCGGCCGGGCCGGGCTGGACCCCGACCGGGAGAAGGAGCTGCTCACCGCCTGGCACGCCCGCGGCTGACGCCCAGCGGTCCGGGCCGGGCGGCCAGGACCGGCCGGCGACGGCCGGGCGGTCAGGCCGGGCGCTCAGGACTGGGACGAGTAGTCGGCCTGGACGTCCAGCTCGACGGCGTCCCAGGACTTGCGGGCCGCGATCAGCACCGGGTCCCAGACCGGCGCGAACGGCGGCGCGTACGACAGGTCCAGGCCGGACAGCTCCTCGACGGTCATCTCGTTCCACAGCGCGGTGGCCAGCACGTCGATCCGCTTGGCCGCGCCCTCCTCGCCGACGATCTGGGCGCCGAGCAGCCGGCCGGACCGCTTCTCGGCGATCAGCTTGGTGGTGATCGGCTTGGCGCCGGGGAAGTAGCCGGCCCGGGTGGTGGACTCGACCGTGGTGGCGACCCAGCGCAGGCCGGCGCGGTCGGCGTCGACCTCCCGCAGCCCGGTCCGCGCGACCTCCAGGTGGCAGATCTTGGTCACCGCGGTGCCGACGACGCCCGGGAACGTCGCGTACCCGCCGCCGATGTTGATGCCGGCCACCCGGCCCTGCTTGTTGGCGTGGGTGCCCAGCGGCACGTACACCGGTGCCAGCGACACCCGGTGCACGGTCTGCACGCAGTCCCCGGCAGCCCAGACCTGCGGGTGCGAGGCCGTCCGCATCCGCGCGTCGGTGACGATGCCGCCGGTGGCGCCCACCTCGATGCCGGCGTCCGCGGCGAGCGCGGTGTTGGGCCGTACGCCGAGGCCGAGCAGGACCAGGTCGGCCGGGATCTCCCGCTCGGTGGTGACCACGGCCCGGGCCCGGCCGTCGCCCCCGGTGGCGATCGCGGTGACCCGCTCGCCGCGCAGCAGCGTGATCCCCATGCCCTCCACGGCGTCGCCGACGAGCGCGCCCATGTCCGGGTCGAGCTGCGACATCGGCTGCGGCCCGGCCTCGACCACGGTGACCGCCAGCCCGTGCTGGACGAAGGCCTCGGCCATCTCCAGCCCGATGTAGCCGCCGCCGACCACGACCGCGCGCCGGGCGTCGGGCAGCGCGGCCAGCACGGCGGCGCCGTCGTCCAGGGTCTGCACGCCGTACACGCCGGGGGCGTCGGCGCCGGGGATGTCCGGCCGGACCGGGACCGCGCCGGTGCCCAGCACGAGCTGGTCGAAGCCGAGCCGGTGCTCGCCGTCGGCGTCCCGGACGGTGACCGTGCCGGCGGCCAGGTCCAGGCCGACCGCCTCGGTGCCCAGCCGGACGTCGATGTCCTGCTTCGCGAACTCGGCCAGGGTCCGGGTGATGAGGTCGTCGACCGACCGCACCGCCCCGCCGACCCAGTACGGGATGCCGCAGGCCGAGTAGGACGCGTACCGCCCGCGGTCGACCGCCACGATCTCCAGCTCGGCCGCGGGCACCCGCCGCCGGGCCTGCGAGGCCGCCGTCATCCCGCCCGCGTCCGCACCGATCACCAGGAGCCGCTCCGCCGTCACACTGCCATCCTCCCCACCTGCGCCTAGGCTGACCCGCGATGGGGGACCTGGCCGATCTGGAGACGCTCGGCACCGCGGCGGTGTACGTCGTGGTCATCGGATTCGTGTTCGTCGAGTGCGCACTGCTGATCGGGTTCTTCCTGCCCGGCGACACGCTGCTGTTCGCCGGTGGGCTGGTCGCGGCGGACGCCGCCCGCGGCGTACACCTGGGCTGGCTGCTTGTCGGGGTGCTGGTGGCGGCGATCGTCGGCGAGATCGTCGGCTACGTGATCGGCGCCCGGATGGGGCTGCCGGTGCTGCGCAACCGCCGCGGCCGGGTCATCACCCCGGAGCGGGTGGCCCGGGCCGAGGCGTTCACCGAGCGGTACGGCGTGCTGGCGATCATCGCCGCCCGCTGGATCCCGTGGGTGCGCACCTTCGCCCCGCTGCTGGCCGGCGCGACCGGGATGAGCTGGCCGAAGTTCATGCTGGCGAACGTGGTCGGCGCGCTGTGCTGGGGCCCGACCCTGCTGGTGGCCGGCTACCTGGCCGCGTCGGTGCCCTGGGTGGAGCACGTGAGCGTCGCCGTCGCCGGCGTCGCGATCGTGGCCACCACCGCGGTCGGCCTGGTGCGGTGGCGGCGGGCGCGGCCCCGCGAGACCTGAGCCCGGTAGCCTCACCGGGGTGCAGAGCCTCGCCCTGATGCCGGACGCCATCGACCCGGACCACCTGCTCAGCTCGTTCGGGCTGTTGGGGCTGGTCATCATCGTGTTCGCCGAGTGCGGCCTGCTGGTCGGGTTCTTCCTGCCCGGCGACACGCTGCTGTTCAGCGCGGGCCTGCTCACCGCGACCGGGACGCTCGACGTGCCGCTGTGGCTGTCGCTCACCCTGGTCCCGATCGCCGCGATCGCCGGCAACCTGGTCGGCTACTGGATCGGCTACAAGGCCGGCCCGGCGGTCTTCAACAAGCCCAACTCGAAGATCTTCCGCCAGGAGTACGTCGACCGCTCGCACGACTTCTTCGAGAAGTACGGCGCCCGCACCATCGTGCTGGCCCGGTTCGTGCCGATCGTGCGGACGTTCGCCACCGTGATGGCCGGCGCGAGCCGGATGCGCTTCTCCACGTACGTGCTGTACTCGGTGATCGGCGGCATCCTGTGGGGCGCCGGGGTGATCGCGGCGGGCTACTGGCTCGGCCAGATCGAGTTCGTCCGGGACACCGTCGAGCCGCTGATCGAGCCGATCATCATCGGCGTGGTGCTGCTGTCCCTGATCCCGGCCGCCGTGGAGCTGCTGCGCGCGCGTCGCCGCGGCAAGGGCGGGATGACCGCGGAGCCGCTGATCGAGGAGCCCATCGACGCCGACGGCGACGTCGCGCACGTCCCCGGCCGGCACCGCCGCGACTGACACCCGCGGACGGGGGCACCATGACGGGCATGAACGAGCGGCAGCCGGCCGAGTGCTGGCTCACGGACATGGACGGCGTGCTCGTCCACGAGGGCGTCCCCGTGCCGGGCGCGCAGGACTTCATCCAGGCCCTGGAGAAGTCCGGGAAGCGCTACCTCGTCCTCACCAACAACTCGATCTACACCCCGCGTGACCTGCACGCCCGGCTGCGGGTCTCCGGCATCGACGTGCCGCCGCAGGCGATCTGGACCTCGGCCCTGGCCACCGCGCAGTTCCTGGACTCCCAGCGGCCCGGCGGCACCGCGTACGTGATCGGCGAGGCCGGGCTCACCACGGCGCTGCACGAGATCGGCTACGTGCTCACCGACAGCGACCCGGACTACGTGGTGCTCGGCGAGACCCGGTCGTACTCGTTCACCGCCATCACCCGGGCCATCCGGCTGGTCGAGGCCGGCGCCCGGTTCCTGGCCACCAACCCGGACCCGACCGGCCCGTCCGTCGAGGGCTCGCTGCCGGCGACGGGCTCGGTGGCCGCGCTGATCACCCGGGCCACCGGCGTGGACCCGTACTTCGTCGGCAAGCCGAACCCGCTGATGATGCGCTCGGCGCTGAACACCGTCGGCGGGCACAGCGAGTCCACCGCGATGATCGGCGACCGGATGGACACCGACATCGTCTCCGGCATGGAAGCCGGGCTGGAGACGGTCCTGGTGCTCACCGGGGTGACCACCCGGGCGATGATCGACCGGTTCCCGTTCCGGCCGAGCCGGGTCGTCGACTCCATCGCCGACCTGGTCGCCGAGATCTGAGCCGTCCGCCGGCCGGGTCCCTGCCCGCGGCGCGGCTCAGCGCACCGCCCCGCGGAGCTCGGCGTAGACGGCGGTGAGGGCCGGCTGCTGGTAGTGGGCGTTGAGGCCGGAGGGGTTGGGGAGCACCCACAGCGCGGACTCGCCCAGGGTCTCCGGCTGCGGGCCGACGACCGCCTTGGGCCGGCCGAACGCGGTCCGGTAGGCCGTGATGCCCAGCACGGCCACCGTCCGCGGGTGCCAGGTCGCGACGGTCCCGGCCAGCCGGGGCAGCCCGGACCGGATCTCGTCGTCGGTCAGCTCGTCGGCGCGCGCGGTGGCCCGGTTGACCAGGTTGGTGATCCCGATGCCGGCGGCCAGCAGCTCGTCGGTGTCCTCCGGCCGCAGCCGCCGGTCGGTGAAGCCGGCCTCGTGCAGGGTGATCCACAGCCGGTTCGACGGCCGGCCGAAGTGGTAGCCCGACCAGCCCGACCACAGCGACGGGTTGATCCCCACGAACAGCACCCGCAGGCCGGGCGCCACCAGGTCCGGCACCGCCCGGTCGTACGCCGCCGCCAGCTCCTCCTTCGTCGGCCCCGCCACGCCGGCCAGCCTAGGACGCGCCGCCACGCCGGCCGCCCACCGGGCCGGCCGACCACCGGGCCGGTCGGCGACGGGCGCCTGGGGCCGGGCGGTCGGGACCGGACGGTGGGGTTCAGCCGAGGATGAGGGCGGCCAGGTCCGCGCGGTGCCGGGACGGGGAGCCGTCGAAGGCGGCGATCCACTGCGCCCGCTTGTAGTAGCGGTGCAGCGGGTGGTCCCAGGTGAAGCCGATGCCGCCCAGCGCCTGGATCGCGCTCTCGCAGCCGCCGACGGACGCCCGCGCCGCCGCGACCGCCGCGCTGGACACGGCCTCCTCGGCCGCCGGGTCGTCGGTCGCCACGCACCAGGCGGCCCGGTACGCCAGCGAGCGGGCCAGCGCGAGCGCCGTGTACGCGTCGGCCAGCCGGTGCGACACCCCCTGGTACGACCCGATCGGCCGGTCGAACTGGGTCCGGCTCCGCGCGTGCTCGACGGCCAGGTCCAGCGCCCGCTGCGCCACCCCGGCCGCCTCGCAGGCCAGCAGGGCCAGCGCCCGGCGCCGGACGGCGGCCAGCGCCGGGCCGGGGTCGACGTCCAGCCGCTCGGCCGGCGTGCCGTCCAGCCGCAGCTCGCCGATCCGGCGGGTGCCGTCGACGACGGTCAGCGGGTGCACGGTCTCCGGGTGGGCGGCCAGCTCGACCCGGTAGAGCGCGACCCGGTCGTGGTCCTGGGCCACGACCACCGCCGCCTCGGCGTACGCCGCGTCCGGGACCGCCCGCTTGACCCCGGTCAGCCGGCAGCCGTCGACGGCGTGGTCGCAGCGGACCGCGACCGTGCCGGCGGCCTCCCGCAGCGAGCCCGCCGCGTCGTCGATCCAGGCGAGGGTGGGCGGCACGGCGGGCGGGCCGCCGAGCACCGGCGCGGCCAGCGCGACCGAGGAGAACCACGGCGCGGGCAGCAGCGCGTACCCGGCCTCCTCGGCCAGGACGGCCAGCTCCAGCAGGTCCAGCTCGGGGTCCAGCCAGCCCAGCTCGGTCAGCTCCCGCCAGACGCCGGGGTCGCGGCCGTCGCCGTCGGCGAGCGCGGCGACCCGGTCGGCCGGGTAGCGGTCGGCCAGCCAGTCCTTGGCGGCGGCCCGGAGCATGTCCTGCTCCTCGGAGAACGCGAAGTCCACGGTGCACTCTCCTATCGGGAGCGGGGAAGCCCGAGCACCCGCTCGGCGACGATGTTGCGGAGGATCTCGGACGTGCCGGCCTCGATGGTGTTGCCCCGGCTCCGGAGCTGCTGGTATTGCCAGTAGCCGCCCCAGAAGCCGCCCTCGCCGGACAGCTGCCCCTCCGGGCCGAGCAGCTCGACCGCGAGCGCGGTCAGCCGCTGGTTGGCCTCCGACCAGTGCAGCTTGGCCACCGAGCCCTCCGGCCCTGGGACCCCGGTCCGCACCAGCGCGGTCAGCGCCCGGTAGTTGGTGAACCGCAGGCCCTGCAGGTCCACGTACAGGTCGGCGATCCGGTCCCGGACCAGCGGGTCGGTCGCGGCGCCGGTCTTGCGGGCCGTGGTGACCAGCCGGCCGAACAGGGCCTCCAGCCGGGCGGTCAGCGCGAACCCGAGGGTGCCGCGCTCGTGCAGCAGGGTGGTCATCGCGACCTGCCAGCCGCCGCCGACCTCGCCGACCACGCTGCTCACCGGCACCCGGACGTCGGTGAAGAACACCTCGTTGAACTCCGGGTCGCCGGTGATCTGCCGCAGCGGCCGGACCTCGACGCCCGGCGTGTGCATGTCCACCAGCAGGTACGTCAGCCCGCGGTGCTTCTGCGAGCCGGCCTCGGACCGGGTGAGCAGGATGCAGAAGTCGGCCACGTGCGCGTACGAGGACCAGACCTTCTGCCCGTTGACCACGAAGTCCGCGCCGTCCCGCTCGGCCCGGGTGCGCACGCTGGCCAGGTCGGAGCCGGAGCCGGGCTCGGAGAAGCCCTGGCAGAAGATCGTGTCGCCGGACAGGATGCCGCGCAGGTGCGCCGCCTTCTGCTCCGGCGTGCCGTGCGCGATGATCGTCGGCCCGGCCATCCCGAGCCCGATCACCCCGACGTGGTCGGGGGCGTCGACCCGGGCCGTCTCCTCCAGGTAGATCGCCTGGTGGTTCGGCGACAGCCCGGCCCCGCCGTACTCCTTCGGCCAGGTCAGGCCGGCGTACCCGGCGTCGAAGAGCGCGCGGGTCCACCGCTTGGCGGCGGCGAAGTCCCACCGGCCGACGTGCGGCTCGCGGTCGGCCCAGTCGTCCGGCAGCTCGGCGGCCAGCCAGGCCCGCAGATCGGCGCGGAACGCGGCCTCGTCGGGGCTGTCCCGGAAGTCCACGGCGACTCCTCCTGGGCTGATGGGCTCGTCGTCCGCACCCTACCGGCGGGTACGCCGGGCGCGCCTCGTGCGGGCGCACCGAAAATCCGGCCACGCCGTAGGCTGCCCGCCGTGACCGCCCGGGACGAGCTGCGCGCCCTGATCACCGAACTCGCCGTCGTGCACGGCCGGGTCACCCTCTCCAGCGGCGCCGAGGCCGACTGGTACCTGGACCTGCGCCGGCTCTCGCTGCACCACGCCGGCGGCCCGCTGATCGGCCGGGTGATGCTGGAGCTGACCCGGGACTGGCCGTACGAGGCCGCGGGCGGGCTGACGCTCGGCGCGGACCCGGTCGCGGTGGCGATGATGCACGCCTCGACCGACCGGCCGCTGGACGCGTTCATCGTCCGCAAGCAGGGCAAGGCGCACGGCCTGCAGCGCCGGATCGAGGGCCCGGACGTGGCCGGCCGCCGGGTGCTGGCGCTGGAGGACACCTCGACGACCGGGTCGTCGGTGCTGACCGCGGTCGAGGCGCTGCGGGAGGCGGGCGCCGAGGTCGCCGGGGTCGCGGTGGTGGTGGACCGGGGCGCCGGCGCCGCGGTCGAGGCGGCCGGCCTGCCGTACCGGGCCGCGTACACGCTGTCCGACCTCGGCCTGGGCTGACCCGGGCGCCCGGTGGACCCGGTGGAGGTGGCCGCCCGGCCGGGGATGGTGGTGCTGGCCGGGGTGCACGCGGTGAAGCACGCCCTGCGGTTCGGCGCGGACGTGGTGCTGCTGGTCGCGCCGGACCCGGCCGCGGCGCTGGCGGTGGCCGGGGCGGTGGCCCCGGACGTGCTGCCCCGGCTGCGCGGGGCGGTCGAGGCGGTCCCGGCCGGGGTCGCCGAGCG
>CADCTP010000120.1 GCA_902805565.1 uncultured Mycobacteriales bacterium | reverse complement strand
GCGCGCGGCGACCCCGGGGAGCGGCGTGGCGGCTCACCCGCGCATCGTGCCAGCCCGGCCCACCCGCGGCCGGGCCGACAGGAACATCGGCCGGGGACGCCGGCCGGTGCCCGCCCGGCCCGGCCGGTTTCCCGGACCGTCATCGGAGCGACCGGGATCCGTACCGTCCGTCCCCGGGCGGCCGGCCCGGACCACCGTTCGTCGCTGGATCGATTCCACCGGGTTATCCTGGGGATCGAGTCGACGACGCCTCTCCCGCACCGCACGCCTGACGAGTGGAGACGTCCGTGGATCTCCTGCTGATGACCGCAGCCTCCCAGCCGACCGCGGAGGTGATGCCCGCCCTCGGACTGCTGGCGCACTCCGTCCGGGTGGTGAGCCCCGAGGTCAGCGTCCTGATCGACACCCCGCCCGGTGACCTGGTGCTCGTCGACGCCCGGCACACCCTGGCCGAGGCCCGCGGCCTGTGCCGGCTGCTGCAGACCACCGGCGTCCCGGTGCCGGTGCTGGCGGTGCTGACCGAGGGCGGGCTGGCCGCGGTCGCCGCCGACTGGGGCGTCGACGACGTCCTGCTGGACACCGCCGGACCGGCCGAGGTCGAGGCCCGGCTGCGCCTGGCGGTCACCCGCCGGACCGCGGCCCACGCGCCCGGCGAGGGCGGCGTGATCCGGGCCGGCGACCTGGCCATCGACGAGACGACGTACACCTGCCGGCTGCGCGGCCGGCCGCTCGACCTGACGTACAAGGAGTTCGAGCTGCTGAAGTTCCTGGCCCAGCACCCGGGCCGGGTCTTCTCCCGGGCCCAGCTGCTGCAGGAGGTCTGGGGCTACGACTACTACGGCGGCACCCGCACGGTCGACGTGCACGTCCGCCGGCTGCGGGCCAAGCTCGGCACCGAGCACGAGCAGCTGATCGGCACCGTGCGCAACGTGGGCTACAAGTTCGTCCGGCAGCCCCCGACCCAGGCCACCGCCGAGGCCACCCCGGTCCCCGCGGGGTAGTACGGTCCCCAGGCATGATCGGTCCGGTGCGCGTCGAGGAGACGGGCCCGGACCCGTCTGCTGTCCGGGCCCTGGCCGGAGCGGCGGCCGCCGCCGACGGGGTGCCGCCGCTGTCCGAGCCGGTGCTGCTCGCCCTGCGCGAGGGCCGCGGCCGGCACTGGACCGCCACCCGGGACGGCCGGCTGGTCGGCTACGCGCACCTGGACGACAGCACCAGCACCGCCGGTACCCCCAGCGCCGAGCTGGTCGTGCACCCGGACGCCCGCCGCGGCGGGGTCGGCGGGGCGCTGCTGGACGCGCTGGAGTCGGCCGGCGCCGAGCAGGCCTGGGCGCACGGCCGCCGGCCCGCCGCCCTCGCCTTCGCCGCGGCCCGCGGCTGGACCGCCGTCCGGACGCTGTGGCAGCTGCGCCGGCCGCTGTCCCTCCCGCTGCCGGACGCGCCGCTGCCGGCCGGCATCACGCTGCGCGCGTTCGAGCCGGGCCGGGACGAGGACGCCTGGGTCGCGGTCAACGCCCGCGCCTTCGCCGCCCACCCGGAGCAGGGGGCCTGGACGGTCCGCGACCTGCTCGACCGCGAGGCCGAGCCGTGGTTCGACCCGGCCGGGTTCCTGCTGGCCGAGCACCCGGACGGCACCCTGGCCGGCTTCCACTGGACGAAGGTGCACCCGGGGCCGCCCCCGATCGGCGAGGTGTACGTCCTCGGTGTCGACCCGTCCGCCCGCGGCCTGCGCCTCGGCCCGGCGCTCACCGTCGCCGGCCTGCGGCACCTCGCCGGCCGCGGCCTGGCTTCCGTGCTGCTCTACGTGGACGACGACAACCCGCGCGCCGTGGCTCTCTACCGGGCGCTGGGCTTCACCGAATGGGACGCTGACGTGCAGTTCCGGCGTACTGCTACCGGCAGGTAGGTCGTTCACCGACCGGCCACCCCGCGATCATCCGGCGTTCGGCTCGTGCTGCCAGCCTGTTCAGGCCGCGTTCACCGCGGCTGGTCCACCCGGCAACCTCCCGTCCCTACCGTCGTCTGCGGCGCCGGCGCTCGCCGGTCCGCCGTTTTCCCGGTCGACTCTCCTCGCCGACCGGCTTCCGAAGAAGACCCCCCGGAGGGACGTACGTGAAGCTCCAGCGGCACGGCCTGGTCGTCGGCCTGATGGCGGGTGCGCTCGCGCTCAGCGCCTGCGGCTCCGACAACGAATCCGACACGGCCGGCGGTGGCACCGCCACCGGCGGCAACGCGGCCGACTGCCCCAGCGGCTCCCTCAGCGCGGCCGGCTCCAGCGCGCAGAACACCGCCTACACGGCGTGGATCGCGGCGTACCAGGCCAAGTGCAGTGAGGTCGCCATCAACTACGACCCGCAGGGCTCCGGCAACGGACGCACCCAGTTCTTCAACAAGCAGGTCCCGCTGGCCGGCTCGGACTCCGCCATCAAGGACGAGGACCGCGGCAAGGCCGACGCCCGCTGCGCCCCGGGCAAGGCGGTCGACATCCCGACCGTCATCACCCCCATCGCGGCGGTCTACAACCTGCAGGGGGTCACCGACCTCACGCTGACCCCGACCCTGCTCGGGCAGATCTTCGACGGCAAGATCACCAGCTGGAACGACCCGGCGATCGCCAAGGCGAACCCGGACGCCCAGCTGCCGGCCACCAGCATCACCTCGGTCCACCGCGCGACCGACTCGGGCACCACCGAGAACTTCACCAAGTTCCTGTCCGCCCAGGACGAGAAGGCGTGGACGTACGAGCCGGGCCAGGCGTGGCCGGCCAAGGGCGGCCAGGGTGCCTCCAACTCCGCGGCGATGGTCCAGCAGGTCAAGGGCACCGACGGCGCCATCGGCTACGTCGACAACCCGGACGCGGTGAAGAACCAGCTCAACACCGTGGCCATCGACACCGGCTCCGGCCCGGTGAAGATCAGCCCCGAGTCGGTGGCGAAGGCCGTCGAGGCGGCCGAGCCGAAGAACGAGGGCGGCGACGTCACCCTGTCGATCGACTACGGGCTGAAGGAGGCCGGCGCGTACCCGGCGATCCTGGCCACGTACCAGATCACCTGCACCGAGGGCCTCTCCGCCGAGCAGGCCGGGCTGGTCAAGGGCTTCCTGACCTACCAGGCCAGCGCCGAGGGCCAGGCCGAGATCCAGAAGGTCGGCTACGTCCCGCTGCCGGCCACGCTGCAGAAGACGGTCCAGGATGCCGTCGCCGGGCTGGCGAGCAGCTCCTGATCGCGCAGTAACCCGCAGGACTCCCTGGGTGCGCCCCGCCTGCTCCGGCCGGCGGGGCGCACCTTTTCCCAGCAGACGGACGGTGAGATGAGCGAGCAGCCCACGCTCGGCGGGGCGACCACCCCGAGTGTCGACCGACCCCAGGCGTCGAACATCAGCGGCGCCTCGGTCCGCCCGGGTGACCGGGTGTTCCGGTCGGCCGCCCTCACGGCGGGCGCGATCGTCCTGGTGGTCATGGCCGCGATCGCGGTCTTCCTGGTCTACCGGGCGGTGCCGGCGCTCCGCGACAACACCGCGAACTTCCTGACCTTCCAGCAGTGGTTCCCGGACAACGACCCGTCCACGTTCGGCATCGGCGCGCTGCTCTACTTCACCGTGCTGACCTCGGTGTTGGCCATGATCATCGCGCTGCCGGTGGCGGTCGGGATCGCGCTGTTCATCACGTACTACGCGCCCCGGCGCGCGTCCCAGACCCTGGGCTACTTCGTCGACCTCCTCGCCGCCGTGCCCTCGATCGTGTACGGCCTGTGGGGCTTCGCGTTCCTCGCCCCGCGGATGACCGGGCTGGTCCAGTTCATGGACAAGTACTTCGGCTGGATCCCGCTGTTCGACTACCGGCCGACGAACGTCCCGAACAACCTCTCGCCGTTCACCGCGAGCGTCATCCTGGCCATCATGATCCTGCCGATCATCTCCTCGATCTCCCGGGAGGTGTTCCGGCAGGTGCCGCGCGAGCAGGTCGAGGCCGCGCTGGCGCTCGGCGCCACCCGCTGGGAGATGATCCGCACCGCGGTGCTGCCGTTCGGCCGGGCCGGGGTCACCTCGGCCGCCATCCTCGGCCTGGGCCGCGCGCTCGGCGAGACCCTGGCCGTCACCCTCGTGCTGTCCACCGCGTACGAGGTCAGCCTGCACATCACCGAGAACGGCGGCGTGACCTTCGCCTCCAACATCGCGCTGAAGTACGGCGAGGCGGGCGAGGTCGGCACCGGCGCGCTGATCGCCTCCGGCCTGTGCCTGTTCGTCATCACCCTGGCCGTGAACTTCACCGCCAACCTGGTCATCCGCCGGCAGAGGAGCGCCTGAGCCATGGCCGTCCTGGACAAGTCCGCGCCCGCCACCCCGGTGGAGGGGCTCGCCGGCCAGAAGCTGCCCCCGTGGGCGCTGCCGGCGCTGGTCGGCGCGGTCGTCGCCGTCGCCGCCCTGCTGTGGGCGACCACCGGGTTCGCCGGCCGGGCCGGGTTCCTCGTCTTCGCCGTCACCCTCTACCTCATCGCGCAGAGCGTCGTGAGCTTCACCGTGGAGGGCCGCCGGCAGTCGGTCGACCGGCTGTTCACCACCCTGATGTACGTGGCGTTCCTCCTCGCCGCGCTCCCGCTGGTCGTCATCACCTGGTACACGGTCAAGGAGGGCGTCGGGGTGCTCAGCTCCGACTTCCTGTTCTCCTCGATGTTCCGGATCAACCCGGAGGGTCCCGGCGGCGGCATCTACCACGCCATCGTCGGCACCCTGATCCAGTCGCTGCTGGCCACGCTGCTGGCCGCGCCGATCGGCATCCTGGCCGCGATCTACCTGGTCGAGTACGGCGGCGGCCGGCCGTTCGCCCGGGCGGTCAGCCTGTTCGTGGACGTGATGACCGGCGTGCCGTCGATCGTCGCCGGCCTGTTCATCTACGCCTTCTGGATCCTGGCCCTCGGCTTCCAGCGGTCGGGACTCGCCGGCTCCCTGGCGTTGTTCATCCTGATGCTCCCCATCGTCATCCGGTCCAGCGAGGAGATGCTGAAGCTGGTGCCCATGGACCTGCGCGAGGCGTCGTACGCGCTGGGCGTGCCGAAGTGGCGCACGATCCTCAGCGTGGTGCTGCCGACCGCGCTCGCCGGCATCGTCACCGGCGTCATGCTGGGCGTGGCCCGGATCGCCGGGGAGACCGCCCCGCTGCTGCTGCTGGTCGGCACCAACCAGCGCATCGAGTTCAACCCGTTCTCCGGGACCGAGGACCCGACCCCGCAGGCCTCGCTGCCGACGTACATCTTCGAGCAGTTCGGGATCGCGGTCGGCAACACCGAGGCGCCGGCGTTCCAGCGGGCCTGGGGCGCGGCGCTCGTGCTCATCATCATCATCGGGCTGCTCAGCCTGATCGCTCGACTGGTGGCCCGGCTCGTCCGGGTCCGTGGATAGGGGAACCGATGGCCAAGAGCATCGACGTGTCGGGCGTCGACATCTTCTACGGCAGCTTCAAGGCCGTCGAGGACGTGTCGATGACCATCGAGCCGCGCAGCGTGACCGCCTTCATCGGCCCGTCCGGCTGCGGCAAGTCGACCGTGCTCCGCACCCTCAACCGGATGCACGAGGTCATCCCGGGCGCCCGGGTCGAGGGCAAGGTGCTGCTCGACGGCGAGGACATCTACGGCTCGCAGGTCGACCCGGTGAACGTGCGGCGCACGATCGGGATGGTCTTCCAGAAGCCGAACCCGTTCCCGACGATGTCGATCTACGACAACGTGGTCGCCGGGCTGAAGCTGGCCGGCCGGACCAGGAAGGCGCAGACCGACGAGGTGGTCGAGCGCTCGCTGCGCGGCGCCAACCTCTGGGAGGAGGTCAAGGACCGGCTGGCCAAGCCCGGCTCCAGCCTGTCCGGCGGGCAGCAGCAGCGGCTGTGCATCGCCCGGGCCATCGCGGTGTCCCCGCAGGTGCTGCTGATGGACGAGCCGTGCTCCGCGCTGGACCCGATCTCCACGCTCGCGATCGAGGACCTGATCAGCGAGCTCAAGGAGCGCTACACGATCGTCATCGTCACCCACAACATGCAGCAGGCGGCGCGGGTGTCCGACCGGACCGGGTTCTTCAACCTCAACGGGGTCGGCCAGCCCGGGCGGCTGATCGAGATGGACGACACCCAGAAGATCTTCTCCAACCCGTCCAACAAGCGGACCGAGGACTACATCACCGGCCGCTTCGGCTGAGCCGCGCGCCCATTGCCCCCGGGCCCCCGTGCCCTCGTGCCGGCGGCACGGGGGCCCCGGCGTGCCCGGGGTCAGCCGCAGGTGGCGTCGGCCGCGGTGACCGGGCGCTTGGCGGTCGTGCCGGCGGCCTTCGGCTTCGGGGCGGGGGCGACGACCGCGGCGGTCGCCGGGTCGCCGACCTTGACCGCCTTCACGGTGCTGTAGTTCGTGCCGAGCACCAGGTCCAGGGTGGTGCCGGCGTCCGGCTGCAGGACCGCGCCGGGCACCGCGGCGGCCACCGTCTTCGCGGCCTCGGCCCGGGCCGGGCCGTACCGGACGGTGGTGGTGGCGGTGACCGGGGCGTTCGTCCGTTCCGTGACGCCGAAGCCGACGGCCTCCAGGGCGGACCCGACGGTGCCGGCCAGGCCGCCGGTGCCGACGCCGTTGAGCACCCGGACGGTGACGTCGGTGGGGGCCACGGTGAGCACGTTGCTCGGCTTCGGGGCGGGCGTGCCGCCGGCCGGCGGGGCCGGCTTGTCGTTGATGATCGAGTCGTAGAGCGTCCGGCCGGCGACATCGTCCAGCTGCACCTTGCTGCCGCCCTGGCCCGGCCGCAGCGGCGGGAAGCCCGGCGGGTTGTACGCGGGGTTGGCGATCGGCGCGGTCAGGAAGGAGACCCGCTGCGGGTCCAGCCCGTGCAGCTGGTCGGCCAGCGCCTTCAGGTCACCGAACGAGGTCTCCCGGTCCAGGGTGAGCGACTTCGTCGCCGCCCCGAGGAACTTCGTCAGCGCGACCGGGTTCACCAGCAGCTTGGTGCCGGTCGCGGCCCGGACCATCGCGCCGAGGAACTTCTGCTGCCGCTCGATCCGGCCGAGGTCGGAGCCGTCGCCGATGCCGTACCGGGCCCGGACGTAGGCCAGCGCCTGCTCGCCGCGCAGCGTCGAGGTGCCGGCGGCCATCCGCAGGCCGCTCTCCTTGTCGTACAGCGGCTTGGTGGTGCAGATCGGCACCCCGCCGACCGCGTCGACCATCGTCTTGAAGCCGGCGAAGTCCACCTGCACGTAGTGGTTGATCTTGATGCCGGTCAGCTTCTGCACCGCCAGCACCGTGCAGGACGGCCCGCCGATCGCGAACGCCTCGTTGAACTGGCCGTCCTGGGCCGGGACGATCTTGCCGTCGCGGCCCCGGCACTCCGGCAGCGACACCCAGGCGTCGCGCGGGAAGCTGACCAGCACGGCCTTGTCCCGGTTCGGCGAGAGGTGGGCGAGGATCGTGGTGTCCGAGCGCTCGCCGCGGACCTGGCCGGTGTTCTCCTCGTATCGGGCGTTGTCGCCGGAGCGGGTGTCCGAGCCGATGATCAGGTAGTTCTGCGCGTCGAGCTGCTTGGCCGCGTTGCGGATCGCGGCGTCGTCCGGGGCCAGTGCGTCGATCCGGTTGATGTTCCCGGACAGCGTCTTGTACTGGTACAGCGCGAAGCAGCCGGCCAGCACGAGCAGGACGCCCAGCACCGCGCCGGCCACCCGCAGCGAGTGCAGCCAGCGCGGGCGGTGGCCGCCCGGGCGGGCGCCGCGGCGGTGCTGGCCGGGGCCGGGGTCGCCGCCCGGGCCGCC
>CADCTP010000119.1 GCA_902805565.1 uncultured Mycobacteriales bacterium | reverse complement strand
CGGACGGCCAGGCTGCCGGGCCGGCTCCCAGCGGTCAGGCGGGCACCGGGGCGGCAGCCCGCCCGCCGGCCGGCGGCCTGGCCGCCGAGCGGGCGGGCCGGCCCGACGGGGAGCGGTGGCGACCGGCCCTGGAGCGGTTGGACGCCGTGCGGGCCGCGGCATACGCGCGGGGGGACGTGGGGCTGCTGGATCGGGTCTGGGTGCCCGGGCAGCGGTTCCGGCAGGACTCGGTGCGGCTGCGGGCGCTGGTCGCCGCCGGCTGCGTCGCCCGCGGCGTGCGACACCGGTTCGACCGGATCGACCTCGTGTCCGTCCGGGGCCGGTCGGTACGGCTGCGGGTGGTGCAGTCGCTGGCCCGCTCCGACCGCCTCCGGTCCGGTCGGGTGGTCGGAGCCTTCGCCGGCACCACGCCGGCCGCGGTCACCGTCGAGCTGCTCGCCACCGACGACGGCTGGCGGTTGCGATGACCGGGCGCCTCGTGGCTCTCGTCCGCGGCGTCGCCCGACGACTGGCAGCGGCGGCCGGAGCGGTGCTCACCCGGCGGCGGCCGGGACCGGGCCGGGTGGTCGCACGGGTCGTCACCCGGGTGTGCGGCCGGCTTCCGGCGTCAACGGTCGCGGCCGGTGGCCCAGCGGAGGGCCTTTTCCGCGGTGTCGTGGCGGAAGCGGTAGCCGGTCTCCCGCAACACCGTCGGCAGCACCCGCTGGCCGGCGACGATGCCCTCGTCAGCGAATTCGCCGACCACGACCCGCAGCGCGATCCGCGGCACCGGGAACACGGTCGGCCGGTGCAGGACCCGGCCCAGCACCCGGGTGAAGTCCCGGTTGGTCAGCGGCTCGGGCCCGGTGAGGTTCACCGGGCCGGTGATCGTGTCGTGCGCCAGCACGTGCCGGATCGCGTCGACCTCGTCGACCAGCGAGATCCAGGACCAGTACTGCCGGCCCGAGCCGAGCGGCCCGGCGACGCCGAGCTTGGTCAGCGGGACGAGCTTGCCGAGGATCCCGCCGTTGCCGCAGACGAGGCCGGTGCGCAGGTGCGCCACCCGGACCCCGGCCTGCTCCGCCGCCGTGGTGGACGCCTCCCAGCGGCGGCAGATCTCGGCCAGGAAGCCGGCCCCGGACGGCGCCGACTCGTCGACGGGCGTAGCCCCGGTGTCGCCGTACCAGCCGATCGCGGAGGACGACAGCAGCGTCCGCGGTCGGGCGGCGGCCGCGGCCAGCGCCTCGCTGACCGTGACCGTGGCGTCGATCCGGCTGTCCAGGACCGCGCGCTTGCGCTGAGCGGTCCAGCGGCGGTCGCCGATGCCGAGGCCGGCCAGGTTCACCACGGCGTCCACGTCGGCCAGCACGGCCGGGTCCAGTTCCCGGCGGGCCGGGTCCCAGCGGACCTCGTCCGCGCCGCCGGGCGGCCGGCGGACGAGCCGCAGCACCGTGTGGCCGTCGTCGCGCAGCGCCGGCACCAGCGCGGAGCCGATCAGTCCGGACGAGCCCGTGATCGCGATCTGCACGCTGCAGATCCTGCCCGTACGCGACGGCGCCCGCGACCTGGAGCGGTCGCGGGCGCCGGGCGGAGGCGGGCGGGATCAGGCCAGACCGAGCTCCGACTCGAAGGCCCCGCCCTCCAGCCGATCCTTGACCGTGACCAGGAAGCGGGCGGCGTCGGCGCCGTCCACGATCCGGTGGTCGTAGGTCAGGGCCAGGTAGACCATCGAGCGGACGGCGATGACCTCGCCGACGTTCGCGTCCTCCACGACGACCGGGCGCTTGACCACCGCGCCGGTGCCGAGGATGCCGACCTGGGGCTGGTTGATGATCGGGGTGTCGAACAGGGCACCGCGGCTGCCGGTGTTGGTCAGCGTGAAGGTGCCGCCACCGAGCTCGTCCGGGGTGGCCTTGTTGGCCCGGGTCCGGTCGGCCAGGTCGGCGATCTTGCGCGCCATGCCACCGAGGTTCAGGTCACCGGCGTTGTGGATCACCGGGACCAGCAGGCCGCGCTCGGTGTCCACCGCGATGCCCAGGTGCTCGGCATCGTGGTAGGTGATCGTGCCGGCCTCGGAGTCCACCGAGGCGTTGACGTTCGGGTGTTGCTTGAGCGCCTCCACCACGGCGACGGCGAAGAACGGCAGGAAGGACAGCTTGACGCCCTCACGCCGCTCGAAGTCGGCCTTGGCCTGCTGGCGCAGCCGCGCGATCCGGGTCACGTCGACCTCGACCACGGTGGTGAGCTGAGCGCTGGCCTGCAGCGACTCGGTCATCCGCTTGGCGATGATCGAGCGGAGCCGGGACATCTTCTCGGTCCGCCCGCGCAGCGGCGACGCCGCCACCCGCGGTGCCGGCTGCGTCTCGACCGCAGCTGGGTTGGCCGGGCCGGGGGCCGAGGAGACCGGCGAGGTCACCGGGACGGCCTGGCCGTTGCTGCTGCCGACCGGCTGCTCCGCGGGCTCGCCGGCCGGCTGCTCGGCCGGCGCGGCGGGCTGCTTGGCGCGGGCCGCCTCCAACACGTCCTGCTTGCGGATCCGACCGCCGACACCGGTGCCCTTGATCCCGCCGAGGTCGACGTCGTGCTCCGCGGCCAGCTTGCGGACCAGCGGGGTGACGTAGGCGCCGGAGTCGTCGCCCTGGGCGCCGTCGCCCGCGGCCGGCGGCTGCGGGGCGGGTTGCTGCGCGGCCGGCTGCTGCGGCGACCCCTGCGGGGCCGGCTGGGCCGGCGCCTGCTGCGGGGGTGCCTGCTGCGGGGGTGCCTGCCGCGGTGCTTCCTGCGGGGGTGCCTGCTGGGCTGCGACCGGCTCCGGCGCGGGCTTCGGCTCGGGCTGCGGCGCCTCGGCGGCGGGCTGCTCGGGCTCGGGGGCCGGCTCAGGCTCGGGGGCCGGCTCCGGCTCCGGCTCCGGCTGGGGCTCCGGCTCGGCGGCCGGCGCCTCCTGGGCAGGGGCTGAGGCGGTGCCGGCCTCGTCGATCACGGCCAGCTCGACGCCGACCTCGACGGTCTCGTCCTCGCCGACGCGGATCGCGGAGAGCACACCGGAGGCCGGAGCCGGGATCTCGGTGTCCACCTTGTCCGTGGACACCTCGAGCAACGGCTCGTCGGCCTCGACCTTCTCACCCTCCTTCTTCAGCCAGCGGGTGACGGTGCCCTCGGAGACGCTCTCCCCGAGTCGCGGCATCGTGACGGAGACCGACATTGGTCAACGACTCCTTAGGTTCCTTCGTGATCTGCAGGGAGGCCGGCGTGCCGGGTCAGCCGTGCGTGTGCAGCGGCTTGCCGGCCAGCGCGAGGTGGGCCTCGCCCAGTGCCTCGGACTGCGTCGGGTGGGCATGGATGAGCTGCGCGACCTCGCTGGGCAGCGCCTCCCAGTTGTAGATCAGCTGCGCCTCGGCGAGCAGCTCGCCGACGCGGCTGCCGACGAGGTGCACGCCGACGACCGGGCCGTCCTTCTCGGCGATCAGCTTCACCGCGCCCGCCGTCTTCAGGATCTGGCTCTTGCCGTTGCCGGCGAGGTCGTACGTCAGGGTCTTGATCGAGTCCGCGCCGTACTTCTCCGTGGCCTGGGCCTCGGTCAGGCCGACCGAGGCGACCTCCGGGTCGGAGTACGTCACCCGCGGGACGCCGAGGTAGTCGATCGGCACGACCGGCAGGCCGGCCAGCCGCTCGGCGACGAGGATCCCCTCGCCGAAGCCGACGTGCGCCAGCTGCGGGGTCTGGATCAGGTCGCCGACCGCGGAGATCGTCGGCACGTTGGTCTGGCAGTAGGCGTCGACCTTGACGAAGCCGCGGTCCATCGCGACCCCGACCTCCTCGTAGCCGAGGCCGGCGGACACCGGCCCGCGACCGACGGCGACCAGCAGCAGCTCGGCCTCGATCTGCTCGCCGTTCTCCAGGGCGACGCGGACGCCGTTGTCGGTGTGCTCGACGCCGGAGAAGCGGGCACCGAGCTTCTGGTTGATCCCGCGGCGGCGGAACGCCCGCTCCAGCAGCTTGGAGCTGGCCTCGTCCTCCAGCGGCACCAGGTGCGGCAGCGCCTCGACGATCGTCACGTCGGCGCCGAAGGACTTCCAGATGCTGGCGAACTCCACGCCGATCACGCCGCCACCGAGGATGACCACCGAGCCGGGCACCCGGTCGAGCTTGAGCGCGTGGTCGCTGAACAGGACCCGGGTGCCGTCGACCTCGAGGCCGGGCAGCGTGCGGGGCACGGAGCCGGTCGCCAGCAGCACGTGCTTGCCGGTGTAGGTCGTGTCGCCCACCTGCACGGCGGTCGCCGACACCAGCCGGCCCTCGCCCTGGACGAACTCGATGCCGCGGCTCTTCACCAGGCCCTGCAGGCCCTTGTAGAGCCGGCCGACGACGCCTTCCTGATACTTGCGGACGCCCGCGGCGTCGACGCCTTCCAGCGTGGCGTGCACGCCGAACTGCTCACTCTCGCGGGCCGAGTCGGCCACCTCACCGGCGTGCAGCAGAGCCTTCGTGGGGATGCAGCCGCGGTGCAGGCAGGTGCCGCCCAGCTCCGCCTTGTCGATGAGGACGACGCTCATGTCGAGCTCCGCGGCACGCAGCGCGCACGCGTATCCACCGCTGCCGCCGCCCAGGATGACGAGGTCGACGTCGGTCTGAGCCACCGGGGTTCTCCTAGCTGGTCTCGCCCGACCGGGGGCGGTCGCCTCCCGATCACTGCCGGCCCCATCTTCGCACTCCGGGCGGCCTGCCCGCACCGAGGGGATGCCCCGGCCGGGCGCGTACGGGCGCGGGTGGCCGGGTCCGGGGACCCGGCCACCGCATGCCGGTCAGTCGGTGCCGCAGATGTCCTCGAGGGCCGTGAGGATCGTCCGGACCGGTACACCGGTGCCGCCCTTGGGGGTGTAGCCCCACGGCCGTCCGGTGTTGTACGCCGGCGACGCCATGTCGATGTGCGCCCACTGGACACCCTCCGCGACGAACTCGCGCAGGAACACCCCCGCCGCCAGCATCCCGGCCGCCCGCTCGCCGGTCACGTTGGCGATGTCGGCGACCTTGGAGTCGAGCCCGGAGCGCAGGTAGTCCGGCAGCGGCATCGGCCACATGTCCTCGCCGACCCGCGCGCCGGCCGCCACCACGCGGTCGCGCAGCTCCTCGGTGCCCATCACGCCGGACGTCCGGTCACCGAGCGCGATCCGCTGCGCGCCGGTCAGGGTCGAGGTCTCGATGAGGTACTCCGGGGAGTCCTCGCAGGCCCGGACGATCGCGTCGGCCAGGATCAGCCGGCCCTCGGCGTCGGTGTTGAGCACCTCGACCTTCTTGCCGCCGTACATGGTGAGCACGTCGGCCGGGCGGTACGCCGAGCCGCTCGGCAGGTTCTCCGCCATCGGCACCGTGGCGGTCACGTCCAGCGGCAGGTCCAGCGCGGCGATCGCGGTCATCACCGCGACCACCGCGGCGGCACCGGCCATGTCGGCCTTCATCTGGTCCATGCCGACCGCCGGCTTGATCGAGATGCCGCCGGAGTCGAAGGTGATGCCCTTTCCGACCAGCGCCACCTTCGGCCCGGTCCCGGCGTGCCGCAGCCGGACCAGCCGGGGCGGCCGCGCCGAGCCGCCGCCGACGCCGAGCACGCCACCGAAGCCGGCCGCCGCCAGCGACCGCTCGTCGAGGACCTCGACGTCCAGCCCGCCGGCCAGCGCGGCCTCCTCGGCCCGGCGGGCCAACTCGGCCGGCGGCAGGTCGTTCGGGGGGCTGTTGACCAGGTCCCGGGCCAGCGCCACCGCGCCGGCGACGATCCCGGCCCGCCGTGCCGCGGCGTCCAGGCCATCGGCCTTCGGGTCCGGCACCAGCAGCGTGAGCTGGCCGGGCGGCGCCGACCGGGACCGGTCCCCGGTCCGGTACGCCTCGAACGCGTACGCGCCGAGCAGGGCCCCCTCGGCCACCGCCGCGATCAGGCCGGCCGCCGCCGCCTCGCCGCCGGCCAGCCCGAGGGCCAGCGCGACCTTGCTCTTCCCGGCCAGCGCCCGGACCGCCGACCCGGCCGCGCGGGCGACCCGCTGCGGGTCCGGGGCGGTGCCGTCCGCCGGCGCGGCACCCAGCCCGACCGCGACGATCAGCGGCACCGGGGAGGAACCGGCGGCCGCGACCTTGACCACGTCGTCCTCGGCGCCGCTCGCGCCGACCGCGGTCAGCGCGGCCAGCAGCCGGCCGTCGAGCGCCGCGTCGGCCGCCTCGGCGCCCGGCGCGAGCCGGACCCCTTCGCCGCGGGAGCCGGCGGAGAAGGTCCCCACGACGAGGGCGTCGGCGTCCAGCCCGTCGAGATCGGGAAGTGCGAAGGTCAACTCGGCCACGGTGCTCCGTCCGTTCGGTGGTCCAGGTGCGGCGGTACCGACGGGCGGGGCGTCGGCACGCCGCCCCGGGGGGAGGCGCGACCGGCGGGCTGGGCCGGAGTGCACCTCTGTGGATGCTATGCCGTCACGCGTCCGGGTGTGCCCCGGCCCGTACAGCCGGCCGGCGCTGCCAGACTGCCGGCATGACGACCGACCTGCTCCGCTCGCCCCTGCACGACCGGCACGTCGCCCTCGGCGCCAAGCTCGCCGACTTCGGCGGCTGGGAGATGCCGATCGAGTACGGCGCGTCCGGCGGCGGCGTCCTGCGCGAGCACGCCGCGGTCCGGGAGGCGGTCGGCGTCTTCGACGTCTCGCACCTGGGCAAGGCGCGGGTGCGCGGGGCCGGGGCGCGGGACTTCCTCAACTCCGCGCTGAGCAACGACCTGCGCCGGATCGGCCCTGGGCAGGCGCAGTACACGATGTGCTGCGACGAGGCGACCGGCGGCGTGGTCGACGACCTCATCGCGTACCTGTTCGCCGACGACCACGTCTTCCTGGTGCCGAACGCGGCCAACACCGCCGAGGTGGTCCGCCGGCTGACCGGTGCGGCGCCGGACACGGTCACGGTCACCGACGAGCACCGCGACTTCGGCGTGCTCGCCGTGCAGGGCCCGCGCTCCGCCGAGCTGCTGGCCCGGCTCGGCGTGCCGGCCGACCACGACTACATGAGCTACACGATCTCCCGCTGGAACGGCGACGAGCTGGTCGTCTGCCGCACCGGCTACACCGGCGAGCACGGGTACGAGCTGCTCCCGCCGGCCCGGCAGGCGGCGGCGCTGTGGGACGCGCTGCTGGACGCCGGCGCCGACCTGGGCGTACGGCCGTGCGGGCTGGGGGCGCGGGACACGCTGCGGACCGAGATGGGGTACCCGCTGCACGGGCAGGACCTGTCCCTGCAGATCACGCCGGTGCAGGCCCGTTCGGGCTGGGCGGTCGGCTGGAAGAAGGACGCGTTCTGGGGCCGGGACGCGCTGCTCGCCGAGAAGGAGGCCGGTCCGGCGCGGGTGCTGTGGGGGATCGAGGCGCTCGGCCGCGGCATCCCGCGGGCGCACCTGCCGGTGCTGGCCGGCGACGCCACGATCGGCGAGGTGACCAGCGGGACCTTCTCGCCGACCCTGAAGAAGGGGATCGGGCTGGCCCTGCTGTCCACCTCGGCCGGCGTGGGCGAGGGCGACGAGGTCGTCGTGGACGTCCGCGGCCGGCCGGCGCCGGTGCGGGTGGTCAAGCCGCCGTTCGTCCCCTCCCACGTGCGCTGACCCCGACCCGACCGCGCGGCCGGGCCGCCCCGTGGCCCGGCCCGCCGGCCGGCGGCCGCCTCGGACGGCCGGGTCAGGTGGCCGGCGGGAGGAGCCGCGGCAGGCCGGCCGCCTCGGCGGTGTCGGTCTCGGCGCAGGCCCGCACCGCCGCCCGCAGCAGCGGCAGCACGGTCAGCGCGCCCGCTCCCG
>CADCTP010000118.1 GCA_902805565.1 uncultured Mycobacteriales bacterium | reverse complement strand
GGGGACCGTACGGGTCCCGGCCGCGGGGGTCCGGGCCGCGGAAGCGCGGGTCGCCGCCGCCGCGCGGGTCGAACTCCGGCGGCAGCCCGCCACGCGGGTCCCGGGGGCCGCTCACTCCGCGTTCACCGCCGCGCCCGTGCCCGCGCCCGGCACCGTGTGCACCGCTGTGTCCACCACTGTGCGACCCACCCCTCGTGTCGGCCCGCGTCCCGCGGGGATCTCTCCACCCGGAGACGTACGACGATGCCCAGATGTTGCCCGCAATACGCACCGTGACCGAAGTGCCGGAGGAGGGTAACCCGATCGGACGCAGCCCGGGCGGTGCCCGCCGTCTGTCACACTCGTCGGCGTGTCGGCTCACCAGACGGCCGACCGACAGCACTCCCGAGCACGGAAGGTTCCCGCGCTGATGCGCCTGTTCGTCACCGGCGGTGCCGGATTCATCGGCTCCCACTACGTCCGCAGCCTGCTGAGCGGGGCCTACCCGGGGTACGAGGACGCCGAGGTCACCGTCTTCGACAAGCTCACCTACGCCGGCAACCTGGCCAACCTGGCCCCGGTCGCGGACAGCCCGCGCTACCGCTTCGTCCAGGGCGACATCTGCGACCCGGCCGCCCTCGACGCGGCCCTGGCCGGGCACGACGCGGTGGTCAACTTCGCCGCGGAGACGCACGTCGACCGGTCGATCACCGGCGCGGCGGACTTCGCCACCACCAACTTCGTCGGCGCGCAGCAGGTCTTCGACGCCGCGCTGCGCCACCAGGTCGGCCGGGTCGTGCACGTCTCCACCGACGAGGTGTACGGCACGATCCCCGAGGGCTCCTGGAAGGAGGACCACATCCTGGAGCCCAACTCGCCGTACTCGGCGGCCAAGGCGGGCGCGGACCTGCTCGCCCGCGCCTACGCCCGGACGTACGGGCTGAACATCTCGGTGACCCGCTGCTCGAACAACTACGGGCCGTACCAGTTCCCCGAGAAGGTCATCCCGCTGTTCGTGACGAACCTGATCGACGGCAAGCAGGTCCCGCTGTACGGCGACGGCCTCAACGTCCGCGACTGGCTGCACGTCGACGACCACTGCCGCGGCATCCAGCTGGTGCTGGAGCAGGGCGCGCCGGGCGAGTTCTACAACATCGGCGGCGGCCGGGAGCTGACCAACAAGGAGCTCACCGACCTGCTGCTGCAGGCCACCGGCCGGGGCTGGGACGCGGTCGACTACGTCACCGACCGGCTCGGCCACGACCGGCGCTACTCCGTCGACCACGGCAAGCTGGCCGCGATGGGCTACGCCCCGCGGTGGGCGTTCGAGGACGGCCTGGCCCAGACCGTGCAGTGGTACCGGGACAACCGGTCCTGGTGGGAGCCCCTCAAGGCGAACGGGTGAGGTTCCTCGTCACCGGGGCCGGCGGCCAGCTGGGCTCGGACCTGCTGCGGGTGCTCGCCGGCACCGGCCACGAGGTGGCCGGCCTGACCCGGGCCGAGCTGGACGTCACCGACCCGGCCGCGGTGGAGAAGGTCGTGGCCGACCTGCGGCCGGACCTGGTGCTCAACGCGGCCGCGTACACGGCGGTGGACGCGGCCGAGGCCGACGAGGACGCGGCGCTGCGGCTCAACGGCGAGGGCCCGGCCAACCTGGCCAAGGTCTGCGCGCTGCACGGCGGCGGCGTGGTGCACGTCTCCACCGACTACGTCTTCGACGGCACGGCGACGCGGCCGTACGAGCCGGGCGACCCGACGGCGCCGCGCTCGGCGTACGGGCGGACGAAGCTGGCCGGCGAGCGGGCGGTGCGCGAGCTGCTGCCCGAGCGGTCCTGGGTGGTCCGCACCGCCTGGGTGTACGGCGAGTCCGGCGGCAACTTCGTCCGGACGATGGCCCGGCTGGAGGGCGAGAAGGACACCCTGGACGTCGTGGACGACCAGCGCGGCTCGCCGACCTGGTCCCGGGACCTGGCCGCCGGCGTGGTGGCGCTGGCCGAGGCCCGGCCGCGGCCGGGGATCTACCACTGCACCAACTCCGGCGACACCACCTGGTACGGCCTGGCCCGGGCGATCTTCGCCGAGCTGGGCGCGGACCCGGAGCGGGTGCGGCCGACGACGACGGACCGCTTCCCGCGGCCGGCGCCGCGGCCGGCGTACTCGGTGCTGTCCTCGGCCGGCTGGGTGGCGGCCGGCCTGCCGGCGCTGCGGCCCTGGGACCAGGCCCTGCACGCGGCGTTCAGCGAGGTCGGGGACGCACTGCGGCCCTGACGGGCGCCACCGGCGCCACCGGCGTCGTGGCCGGCCTGTCGGCGAAGCCGGGCGCCCGGACCTGGATCGCCGCCTGGGGCAGCGGCGGCCGCCCGCCGACGGCCGACCTGACCGGGTGCGGGTCGCGTCGACTCGGTGTGCCGCCGGGAGGAGCCGCCGACTACTCTGGCCCGGCTCCCCGGTGCGGTCGGGGGCCGGGTGGAGCGGAGGGCGCGACATGGCAGGGCGCAAGCGCGCGGTGGTGACCGGAGGGGCCGGGTTCCTCGGTTCGCACCTGTGCGCCCGGCTGCTGGCCGACGGCTACGAGGTGCTCTGCCTGGACAACTTCGTCACCGGGGAGCCCGGCAACGTCGCCCACCTGGCCGAGACCGGGCCGTTCCGGATGGTCCGCGCCGACGTCACCGACTACGTGCACGTGGCCGGGGACGTCGACCTGGTGCTGCACTTCGCCTCGCCGGCCTCGCCGGTGGACTACCTGCGGCTGCCGATCCACACGATGAAGGTCGGCGCGGTCGGCACGCTGCACACCCTCGGCCTGGCCCGGGAGAAGGGCGCCCGGTTCCTGCTGGCGTCCACCTCGGAGACCTACGGCGACCCGCAGATCCACCCGCAGCCGGAGTCGTACTGGGGGCACGTCAACCCGGTCGGCCCGCGGGGGGTGTACGACGAGGCGAAGCGGTTCGCCGAGGCGTTGACGATGGCGTACCGGCGGACGCACGGGGTGGACACCGCGATCGTGCGGATCTTCAACACGTACGGGCCCCGGATGCGGCCGGACGACGGGCGGGCCATCCCGACGTTCATCCGGCAGGCGCTGGCCGGCGAGCCGCTCACCGTGGCCGGCGACGGCAAGCAGACCCGCAGCGTCTGCTACGTCGACGACCTGGTCGAGGGCATCCTCCGGCTGGCCGGCTCGGCGCTGCCCGGCCCGGTCAACATCGGCAACCCGCACGAGTACACGGTGCTGGAGCTGGCGGAGTGCATCCGTGACACCATCGGGTCGGCGTCGGCGATAGAGTTCGTGCCACGCCCCGAGGACGACCCGACGGTCCGGCAACCGGACATCACCCTGGCCCGCACGCAGCTCGGCTGGGAGCCGGTCGTGCCGCTGGAGGAGGGCCTCGTCCCCACCATCGCCTGGATCCGTGCCGCGGTCGGCGGCACGTCGGAAGGACCGCAGTGAAGCTCTCGATCCTGATGCCCGTCTACAACGAGGTGGAGACGGTCGCGGTCGTCGTCAAGAGGGTGCTCGAGGTCGACTACCCGTGCGACGTCGAGCTGGTGATCGTCGACGACGGCAGCCGGGACGGCACGCCGGCGGTGCTGGCCGCGCTGGACGACCCGCGGGTGTCGGTGCACACCCACCCGGTCAACCGGGGCAAGGGCGCGGCGATCCGCACCGCCGCCGACCGGGCGACCGGCACCCACGTCGTCATGTGCGACGCAGACCTGGAGTACAGCCCCGAGGACCTGCCGGCGCTGCTGCGCCCGGTGCTCGACCAGGAGGCCGAGGTCGTCTACGGCACCCGCAGCTTCTCCAGCCACACGGCGTACTCGTTCTGGTTCGTGCTCGGCAACAAGGGCGTGACCTTCGTGGCCAACGCGCTGTACGACACCTGGATCAGCGACCTGGAGACCTGCTTCAAGCTGATGCCGCTGGAGCTCTACCGGTCCCTGGACGTGCGCTCGGCCGGCTTCGGCATGGAGGCCGAGATCACCGGCAAGCTGCTCAAGCGGGGCGTCCGGCCGTACGAGGTGCCGATCAGCTACCGCGCCCGGTCCCGCGAGGAGGGCAAGAAGCTCACCTGGCGGGACGGCGTCGAGGCGGTCTGGATCCTCGGCCGGATCCGGTTCCGCCCCGCCCGCTGACCCGAGCTCCCCCGACCGGGCCCCGGTCCGCGCACGCGGGCCGGGGCTCAGTCGTCGGCGCGGCCCGCGTTGTGGGTGTGGTCCGTGTCGTCGGTGCCGTCGGCCCGGCCCGGCCGGCGGCCCTCCGCGGGGACCGGGCGCCCGTCCTCGGAGGGGACCGGCCGGCGGCCCCCCACCGGGACCTGCTGGCGGCGCCGCCGCCACAGCGGGGTGGCCGCGCCCATCGCCACCAGCCCGACCAGCGAGACCCCGCTGACCAGCACCCCGGTCGACCGCCCCGGCACGGTGTGCCGCAGCGCCACGTCGTGCGTCCCCGCCGGCACCGGCACGGCGACCAGCGCGTGGTCGGCGTTCACCAGCTCCACCGGCCGGCCGTCGACGGTGGCCTCCCAGCCGTCCTGGGCCGCGTCCGCGACGACCAGGTAGCCGGCGCCGCTCGCGGTCACCCGCACCGCGGAGCCGTCGGTGGTGTCCCGGAGGATCTCGATGCCGGCCGGCTGCCCGGAGGCTGCCGGGCCCGGGGCGTCCAGCACCACCCGGCCGGGCTCCCGCATGTTGGCCAGGGTGGTGAGCCGGGCGACCTTGTCCTCGATCACCTGGGTGCGGTCGGCCCAGCGGAACCGCGGGAACACCGTCTCCCGCTGGTAGATCACCGCGCCCTCGGCGAAGACCAGGCCCAGCCCGTCGTCGGCCGGCCGGACCACCTGCAGCTGCGGCCGGGCGGCCGTCCCGGCGACCGGCAGCGGCACGTCCGAGCGCAGCGTGATCCGGGCCGACAGCGGCCGGCCGGCGGGCAGCTCCTCGCCGGCGACCGGGACGACGAACGGTCCCGGGTTGACCCGGGCGTACAGCCGCCGGCTGGCGGAGGCGAGCACGGTCCCGGCCTGATCGACCACCTGCACGTCCACGGCCGCGTACGGGTCGGCGAACCGGGTCAGCCCGGTCACCACCGGGCCCACGCCGCGCACCGGTCCGGTCCCGAGCGGCACGGTGACCGTCGTCCCCGGCGGGAGCGCGCCACCCGGGCCGGCCGCGCCGACCGGGGCCGCGGTGCCGATCACCGGGTCGCTGGCCGCCATCGCGAAGTACTTCACCGACATCAGGTCCAGCAGCGGCGAGCGCACCACCTCCGGGGTGATGTTGCGGCTGAAGGTGGAGAAGGTGGGGCTGGCGAACGACTTCGGGTCGGCGGTGAGCAGCAGCTCCTTCCACCCCTGGTCGGTGAACGAGTGCCCCGTGGTCGAGCGCAGCCCGTAGTAGACGTTCGTGCCGGAGAAGAGGGTGAGGTCCTTGGCCGCGTACCGCTCCGGGCCGAGGTTCTCCGCCAGGAACCGGTGCGCCGCGGTCTCCGGGTAGAACTGCTCGCGCGGGATCCGCGGCCAGAACGCCAGCACCACCGACAGCGACTCGACCACGACGACCAGCGGGATCACCGCCAGCACCGCGGTGCGCGGCCCGCCGGGCCGGCGCCGCAGCAGGGTGGCGGCCATCCCGGCGAGGAAGACCAGCGCGGCCGGGATCGCGGCGTAGAGCACCTGCCGGCGCACGTAGCCCAGCCGGCCCACGTCCGTGCCGATCGCGAACAGCCGTTGCGCGGCGAGCGCGGCGAGCACGGCGATGACCACCCAGCCGGCCACCTCGATCCCGGCCCGCAGCCGGCCGTCGGCCCGCCACCGCGGCCGGGCGGGCCCCGCGGCGGTCGCCCCGCCGGCGGTGGCCGCACGGGCGGTGGCCGCGCGCTCCCGCACCGTCCGGACCAGCGCGTCGTAGCCGTACGCGGCCAGCACGGCGAGGAAGAAGCCGAGCACCGAGCGGATCCGGTAGACCGGGTTGTCGGTGAACACCGGCAGCTTCTGCGCCAGCTCCAGCAGCGGCCCGCCGACGTAGCCGAGCACGACGGTGATCGCGGCGGCGACCGCGAAGAAGGTCCGCGGCCCGGCCACCACGCCCGCCGCCGGCCGGCGCAGCAGGCCGAAGCCGATCAGCACCAGCGCGCCGGCGCCGATGTAGCTCAGGCCCTCGATCTGGGTGGACGGCCCCCAGTAGCCGTCCCCGGTGACCGTCCCGAACGCCCGCCACACCCCGGCGGTCAGCAGCATCAGCGGGGACAGCTTGATGTCCGGGCTCTGGGCCCGGGCCTCCAGGTAGTCCAGCTGGTTGAGGGTGGCGACGAACGGCAGCAGCGACACCGCGACCAGCCCGACGCCGAGCGCGAGCGCCAGCCCGGCCTTGGCCACGCCGGCCAGGAGCTTCAGCGGCTCCCGGCCGGTGAGCTGGAGCAGCCGCATCACCAGGTACGGCGCGGCGGCGTAGCAGGCGTAGCCGGTGACGGCCGGGAAGCCGCCCAGCAGCATGCAGGCCACCACCACCGCGATCGGCACCGCCGACCGGGCCGTACGCAGCTGGGCGAACCGCTCGGTGGCCCAGAACAACGCCGGGATGAACGCCGCCACCTGGGTCTGCGGCCAGTTCGTCCAGGTGACCATGAAGCCGGAGGAGGCGAACAGCACCCCGCCGACCAGCGCGGCCGGCGAGGTCAGCCGCAGCCGGCGCAGGAACAGGTAGGACCCGCCGATCGCGACGACCAGCTCCAGCAGCTTCGCCCAGGCCGGCGCCAGCCAGGTCGGCAGGAACAGGTACGGCAGGTTGACCGGGGTGAGGACGGCGTAGGAGATGCCGGTGCCGAGCGGGGAGCCGCCGCCGGACAGCGGGTTCCAGACCGGGAAGTTCCCGTCGCCGATCTGCTCGGCGTAGAAGTGGTGGGTCGCGATGACCGAGTCGATGGTGTCGCTGACCGAGGCGATCTGCGCCGCGAAGCCGGTCGGCGCGGTGGACTTCCACGGCTCCCGGGCCTGGAGCAGGTCGGCGCCGGCGAAGGAGCCCTGGCCGAGCAGCGGCAGCCCGATCCCGATCAGCACGAACGCGGCGGCGGCCAGCGCGGCCACCGCGGTCAGCAGCGGGTTGCGCGGCCGCGGCGGCGCCGGCTCGTCGAGCGGGGGCATGGGGCCGACGCCGGCCGGCCCCCCGGTCCGGTCCGCCCGGTCCGTCGGGCCCGCCGACTCCTCCACGCCGGTCACGCCGCGTCGCACCCGTACTCCCTCGGTCGGAATCCTCGCGGCAGGTTACCCGCCGGGCCGGTCACCGGACGCCGGACGGGTCCACCGCCCGCAGGCACCGCTGCGGTCCCGGGTCGTCCGCCACGGCCGGCACCGGACCCCGGTCCCACCGGTACGCCACCGCGCCGGTCGCCGTCAGCTGCCAGGTCTGCGGCCCGAACCGGGACAGGTGCTGGGTGTACTGCGCGACCGCGCCGGCGGTGAGGTGCGAGCTGACGAACCAGACCCGCGGCGCCAGCGAGCTGCGGCGCAGCACGTCGCCGTACCAGGTCCGGGGGCAGGTGGAGCTGGGCAGGTTGCGCATCAGCAGGGCGTACTCGCCCAGCCCGACCCGCGGGCCGTAGTAGGCCGCCGCCTGCCGGGCCCCGCCGCCGTCGACCAGGACGAGGTCGCCGGGCCGCCGCTGGGCGGCCACCGCCGCCAGCACGGTCCGCGACTCCTCCTGCTCGCGCGGCGTGGCGGCCTGCGCGGCGGCCTTCCGGACCGGCGGGCCGGCCAGCTCGACCAGCTCGCCGGCGGCCAGCAGCACCGCGACGGCGGCCACGGCCAGCGCCGGCACCCGGACCGGCACCGCGACCCGGCCGGCGTCGTCATCGGCGTCGTCATCGGCGGC
>CADCTP010000117.1 GCA_902805565.1 uncultured Mycobacteriales bacterium | reverse complement strand
ACCGCCGCGACCCTCCGGCTCGGCTACTTCCCGAACGTGACGCACGCCGGCGCCGTGGTCGGCGTGGCCAGGAACTTCTTCGCCGGCGAACTCGGCTCCACCGAGCTGGAGACGCAGACCTTCAACGCGGGTCCCGCCGAGATCGAGGCGATGATCGGCGGCGACCTCGACGCCGGCTTCATCGGCCCCAACCCGGCCATCAACGCGTTCGCCAGGACCAAGGGCGCCGGCATCCGGATCGTCTCCGGCGCCACCTCCGGCGGTGCCGCCCTGGTCGTGCAGCCCGGGATCACCTCGGTCGCCGACCTGCGCGGCAAGCGGATCGCCTCGCCGCAGCTGGGCAACACCCAGGACGTCGCGCTGCGGGCCTGGCTGAAGGAGCACGGGCTCACCCCGTCCAGCCAGGGCGAGGAGGGCGACGTCCAGGTGGAGCCGACCGAGAACGCGACCACCCTGCAGCTGTTCCGGGACAGGAAGCTGGACGGCGCCTGGGTGCCCGAGCCGTGGGCGTCCCGGCTGGTCCTCGACGGCGGCGGCACGGTCCTGCTGGACGAGAAGACCCTGTGGCCGGGCGGCCGGTTCGTCACCACCCACCTGATCGTGCGCACCCAGTTCCTCGAGAAGTACCCGGAGACGGTCAAGGCGCTGATCGCGGGCCAGGCCGCCACCAACGAGTGGATCGCCGCGAACCCGGCCGAGGCCAAGACCACCGTCAACGCCGAGATCAAGCGGATCACCACCAAGCCGCTGGCCCAGGCGGTGCTGGACCGGGCCTGGTCGAACATCGAGCTCACCACCGACCCGGTGGCCGCGTCGCTGAAGAAGTCCGCCGACGACGCGGTCGCCGCCGGCCTGCTCGACGAGGTCGACCTCAAGGGCATCTACGACCTGTCGCTGCTGCGGGAGGTGCTCGCCGGCCGCGGCGGCGGCGAGGTCGACGACGCCGGGCTGGCCGGCGGATGAGCGTCGACACCGGGCGGGCGGCCGGCCGGGACACCGGGCCCGCCGCCCGGGTGGAGCACCTGACCAAGCGGTTCGGCGCCGGCCCGCTGGTCCTCGACGACATCAGCCTGGACGTGGCCCCGGGGGAGTTCGTCTGCCTGGTCGGCGCCTCCGGCTGCGGGAAGTCCACCCTGCTGTCCCTGCTGGCCGGGCTGGAGAAGCCGACCTCCGGGACGGCGGCCGTGGCCGGCGGCCGGGCTGCGCTGATGTTCCAGGAGTCGGCGCTGCTGCCCTGGCTGACCGCCGGCGGCAACGTCGAGCTGGCGCTGCGGCTGGCCGGCGTCGGCCGGGCCGCCCGGCGGGCCCGGGCCGAGGAGCTGCTCGGGCTGGTCCGGCTGGAGGGCGCGTACGACCTGCGCCCGCACGAGCTGTCCGGCGGCATGCGGCAGCGGGTCGCGCTGGCCCGGGCGCTCGCCCAGCGCACGCCGGTGCTGCTGATGGACGAGCCGTTCGCGGCCCTGGACGCGATCACCCGGGACGTGCTGCACGACGAGCTGGCCCGGGTGTGGCGGGAGACCGGGGTGAGCGTCGTGTTCGTCACCCACAACGTGCGGGAGGCGGTCACCCTCGGCCAGCGGGTCCTGCTGATGTCCTCCCGGCCGGGCCGGTTCATCCGGGCCTGGGACGTGGCCGCCGCGCTCGGCAGCGGGGACGGCGACCGCCGGCCCGAGTCGGTGCCGGTGGCGGCGCTGGCGGCCGAGATCACCGGCCGGCTGCGGGAGGAGATCCGCCGCCATGCCGCCTGAGCCGCGCGACGACGGGTCCCTGCTCTCCCTGGAGCGGGGGCTGGACGCGCTGGACCCGCCGGCGGTCGGGCGCCGCCCGTGGGGGCGGCGGGTGGCGGCCGCGGTGCTGCCGCCGCTGGTCGCGGCCGTCCTGGTGCTGGTGGTCTGGCAGCTGCTGATCTGGGCCGAGGTCAAGGACCGCGCGACGTTCCCGTCCCCGGCCGATGTGGCGGCGGCGCTGTGGGACCAGTGGCAGCAGGGCACCCTGCAGGAGGCGGTCTGGCTGTCGCTGTCCCGCGGGGCGCTGGGCTTCGCGTTCAGCGTGCTGATCGGCACCCCGCTCGGGCTGGTCGTGGCCCGGGTGCGGGTGCTGCGCACCGCGCTGGCCCCGGTGCTGTCCGGGCTGCAGTCGCTGCCGTCGGTGGCCTGGGTGCCGGCCGGGATCCTCTGGTTCGGGCTGAGCCCCGCGACGGTCTACTTCGTGGTTCTGCTCGGCGCGGTGCCCTCGATCGCCAACGGCACGATCTCCGGGATCGACCAGGTGCCGCCGATCTACCTGCGGGTCGGTCGGGTGCTCGGCGCCCGCGGCCTCGCCGCCGCCCGGTACGTGATCATGCCGGCGGCGCTGCCCGGCTACGTCGGCGGGCTGAAGCAGGGCTGGGCGTTCGCCTGGCGGTCGCTGATGGCGGCCGAGCTGATCACCCAGTCGCCGCGGCTGGGCACCGGGCTCGGCCAGCTGCTGGACACCGGCCGGCAGCTGTTCGACGTCTCGCTGGTCTTCGGCATGATCATCGCGATCCTGGTGGTCGGCGTGGCCGTCGACCGGCTGGTGTTCAGCCCGCTGGAGCGGGGCGTGCTGCGCCGGCGCGGGCTGCTGGTCGACTGATGGGCGACAATCGGCCGTGCACATCTCCGCCCGCACCGACTACGCCGTCCGCGCGCTGCTGACCCTGGCCGCCGCCGGACCGGGCGGCACGGTCACCGGGCAGGCGCTGGCCGCCGAGCAGCAGCTGCCGCAGAAGTTCCTGGAGGCGATCCTGGCCGACCTGCGGCGCAGCGGGCTGATCCGCAGCCGGCGCGGCCCGGTCGGCGGCTACTCGCTGGCCCGGCCGGCCACCGAGATCGCGGTCGGCGACGTGGTCCGCGCGGTGGACGGCCCGCTCGCCGTGGTCCGCGGCGAGCGCCCGGAGCAGGCGGTGTACGCGGGCGCCGCCGAGCACCTCGGCGCCCTGTGGGTGGCGCTGCGGGCCGCCGTACGGACGGTGCTGGACGAGGTGACCCTGGACCAGGTGCTGCGCGGGGACCTGCCGGCCCCGGTCCGGCACCTGCTCAGCGAGCCGGGGGCGTGGCAGTCGCGCTGAGGTCGCGCTCGACGATCTCGCACAGGGTGTGCCCGAGCAGCATGCACAGCTCCTGCACCCGCGGCGTCTCCTCGGACGGCACCCGTACGCACACGTCCACCACCGCGGCCACCTTGCCGCCGCCGGCGCCGGTCAGCGCGACGGTGACCAGGCCGAGCTCGCGGGCGGTCTCCAGGGCGCGGACGACGTTCGGCGAGGAGCCGCTGGTGGACAGCCCGACCGCCACGTCACCGGGCCGGCCCAGGCCCGCCACCTGCCGGGCGAAGACCTCGTCGTACCCGTAGTCGTTGCCGATCGCGGTCAGCGCCGCGGTGTGGTCGGACAGGCAGACCGCGGCCAGCGATCGCCGCTCCAGCGCGAACCGGCCCAGCAGCTCCGCCGCGAGGTGGCCGGCGTCGCAGGCCGAGCCGCCGTTGCCGAAGAAGAGCACCTTGCCGCCGGCCCGCAGGCTGGCCGTCACGTGGGCGGCGGCCGTCGCGGTGGCCGCGACGGCGTCGGAGTCCAGCAGCCGTCGCCCGGCGGCGACGCTGTCGGCGACCCGCGCCCGCAGGAGAAGCTCGGCGTCCGTCACGCACCGGCCCATACCCCCGTCCCGGCGGAACAGTCCGACCCGCCCGCCGCGGCCCCGGACACGCCGACGCCGGGCCCGCTGGTCGCGGACCCGGCGCCGGTGCGCGGGCTAGAGCGTGATGCTCCAGCTGTTGATGTAGCCGGTGTCCGTCGAGTAGACGTCGCGGACCTGCAGGCGCCAGGTCCCGTTCTTCGCCTCCGTGGACGCGTTGACCGTGTACGTGGCGATCACGTTGTCGGCCGAGTCGCTGCTGGAGGAGTTCTTCAGCCGGTACGCCGTGCCGTCCGGCGCGACCAGGTCGATGACCAGGTCACCGCGGTAGGTGTGCCGGATGTCGACCGCGACCGAGGTGGTCGCCGGGGCGTTGCCGGTCTGGCCGGCGACCGCGATCGAGGAGCTCACCGCGGTGCCGGCGTCCGGGATGGCGACGTCGGCCGCGTTGGTGAACGTGGTGCCGGTCGGCGGCGGGGTGGTGCCGGTGCCGGTGTACAGGAGCAGGTTCGGCGAGCCGGTGCCCGGGTTGGTCACCACGTTCGGGGTGGCGGCGGCGACCAGGGCGTTGCGGACGGCGGCCGGGGTCGCGGTCGGGTTGGCGGCCAGGTAGAGCGCCGCGCCGCCGGCCACGTGCGGGGCGGCCATCGAGGTGCCGCTGATCGTGTTGGTGGCGGTGTTGCCGGTGGCCCAGGCCGAGGTGATGCCGTCGCCCGGCGCGAAGATGTCCAGGCAGGAGCCGTAGTTGGAGAACGACGCGCGGGCGTCGGTGCGGGTGGTCGCGCCGACGGTGATCGCGGCCGCGGTGCGGGCCGGCGAGTAGTTGCAGGCGTTGGCGTTCGAGTTGCCCGCCGCCACCGCGTACGTGACGCCCGAGTTGATCGAGTTGGTCACCGCGGTGTCCAGGGCCGCCGCGGCGCCGCCGCCGAGGCTCATGTTGGCCACGGCCGGCTTGACCGCGTTGGCGGTGACCCAGTCGACGCCGGCGATGACGCCCGCGTTGGTGCCCGAGCCGGAGCAGTTCAGCACCCGCACCGCGACCAGCTTGACCGCCTTGGCCACGCCGTACGTGGTGCCGCCGACGGTGCCGGCCACGTGCGTGCCGTGGCCCTGGCAGTCCTGGCCGTTCTGGCCGTCGCCGATGGAGTCGAACCCGACCGTGGCGCGGCCGGCGAACTCGGCGTGCGCCGTCCGGATGCCGGTGTCGATGATGTACGCGGTCACGTTCGACGCGGTCGTCGAGTACGTGTACGAGTTGTCCAGCGGCAGGGCGCGCTGGTCGATCCGGTCCAGACCCCAGGTCGCCGGGGACTGGGTCGCCGACGCGGTCACCACGCCGTCCTGCTGGACGGAGGCGACCCGCGGGTCGGCGGCGAGCCGCTGGGCCTTCTCGGCCGACAACCGCACCGCGAAGCCGCGGACGGCCGCCGTGTAGGTGTGGGTCAGCGCACCGGAGTTGGCCGCGGCCAGGTCGGCGGCGGCCTTGCGGGTCACCGCGGGGGTGGCCGCAGCGTCCCGGAGGACGACGATGTAGCTGTCCTTGACCGGGGTGCCGCTCGCGGCGAGCACCGTTCCGGTCGGGGGCGCCGCGCTCGCACTGACTGCGGCGGCGAGTGCGGCTCCGGCGAACGTCGCGAGTGCGGTCGTGACGACCGCCGCTCGCCGGTTGAGGACCGATCGGGTCATCGGCGTTTCCTCCGGGGTCGGGCCCGGCCGGGGCCGGGCCACGGAGCCTGCCGGGTGGTGCCTACGGCCTGCTCTGTCTGGGCCGTTCGGCGGGCTCGGATGGGCCGAACTGTGGAGGAGACGCCGTACTCGGTCAAGGGTTGTGGGTCATTACTCAGGCGAGTGGTCTAAGGCTTTTCATCCTGCTCGCGCACAGTAGTCCGACCTTTTGTGGATCAATCAGCTCAGACCCCACCGGTCCAGATGGTCGCTGTACCGGACGTACATATCCCGGACGGGCAGGGTCCACACCCCGTTCCCCGGAAAGGCCGACGCGTTCACCGTGACCGTCGCTGAGTAGTCGGCCGCCCGGTCCAACGGCGAGGGCGCCTTGACCGGTACGCCCGGCCGTCCGGGCGCCAGCACCGGCGCGGGGCCGGTCAGGTCGAGGCTCAGGGTGACCACCGCCGGTCGCAGCGCGTGCGCGGTCATCCGGTCCACGGCGGCGACCACGTCGGCCGGCGTGCCGAGGCCCTCGCGGTCGAGCACCCGCACCGCGTGCAGCCGGACGCCCTTGGCCACGCCGTGCGGCCCGATCTCAGCCGGGCGGCAGTACCGCGTCGGCCATCGCCCGGCCGACCCACTCGGCGTACTCGTCGCCGGACCAGCCGCGCTGCTCGGTGAGCAGGCTCCACACCTCGACGCTGTTCAGCGTCCAGATCGCGTCCCGGGCGCGCTCCTGGCTGAGCCCGGGCCGCAGCGCGCCCAGCCCGGCCAGCCGCGCCGCCACCTGGCCGGTCCCGATCAGCCGCTCGCCGTTGAGCGTGTCGACCAGCTCGCGCAGCTCCGGGTCGCCGGCCCGGGCCCCGGCCAGCAGCACCCGCAGCAGCGGCCCGAGCCGTTCCAGCAGGCCGCGGCCGAGCGCCGCGTACCCGGCCAGGAGCCGGCGCGGGTCGGTCTCCCGCCCCAGCGCCACCACCTCGGGCCGGTCGGCGAACGGCACCGGCTCGTCGTCGCCGACGAGCGTCACGTCGTACACCCGCTTGGTCAGCGCCGGCTTGCTGCCGAAGGTCTTGTAGACCGTCTGTGCGGACACCCCGGCCCGGCCGGCCACCGCCGCCATGGTGGTCGCCGTGTAGCCCTGCTCGAGCAGCAGCGCGTACGCGGCGTCGAGGATCCGCCGCTGCGTCTGCCGGGCCTGCTCCTCGCGCAGCGGGCTCCGGTACGACCGGCTGACCAATTCGGGTTTACTCCTGCTCTACTGTATCTATCGTCGCTCCATCGACTCTATGGAGAGTCAACCGATCCTAGCTCCGGAGACCGTCGTGGCCCGCTTCCTGTTCGCCAGCATCCCCGTCCCGGCCCACTCCACGAACCCGCTGCCGTTCGCCGCCCGGCTGGTCGAGCGCGGCCACGAGGTCCTCTGGTACTCGGGCCGGGCCTTTCACGACCGCATCGCGGCGGTCGGCGCCACCCCGGTGCCCTACCGGGCCGCGACGGACTTCTCCGGCCGCGAGATCACCGAGGTGTTCCCGCAGCTCGTCGGGGCCGGGCCGAAGGTCATCGGCCGTGCGTTCGCCGACGTCTTCGTCGGCGAGGCCGCCCGGCGGGTCGCCGACCTGCGCCCGGTGCTGGCCGAGCACCGGGTGGACGCGATGCTGCAGGACGGGCTGATGTACGGGATCGGGATGCTCGGCGAGCTGACCGGGGTCCCGCACGCCACGTTCGGGGACGGCCCGCTGCCGTACGCGGACGCCGACACCCCGCCGTTCGGCCCGGGCCTGCTGCCGATGCGCGGCCCGGTCGGCCGGCTGCGGAACCGGGTGGTCGCCGCGGCCGCCGGCCGGCTCATCTTCGGCCGGGCCCAGCGCGTGTACGACCGGACCCGGGCCGACCTCGGCCTGCCGCCGGACCCGCGGCCGGCCCTGGACGCCGTCGCCTCGCCGATGCTGCACCTGCAGGGCTGCACGCCGTCGTTCGACTACCCCCGCCGGCAGTTGCCGCCGACCGTGCACTGGGTCGGCGCGCTCCGCCCGGACCCGCCGCGGGACTGGACGCCGCCGGCCTGGTGGCCGGAGGTCGTCGGCTCCGCCGTCCCGGTCGTGCACGTCACCCAGGGCTCGATCCGGCCGGACATGACCGAGCTCGTCGTGCCGGCCCTGCGCGGGCTGGCCGACTCGCCGGTGCTGGTCCTGGTCACCACCGGCGGGCCGTCGGTCGCCGAGGTCGAGGCCGCGTACGGCGGGCCGCTGCCGGCGAACGCCCGGGTCACCGACTTCGTCCCGTACGACCTGGCCTTCCGGCACGTGGCGGTGGTGGTGACCAACGGCGGCTACACCGGGGTCACCCTGGCCCTCGCCCACGGCGTGCCGCTGGTGCAGGCCGGGCGGACCGAGGAGAAGGCGGAGATCGCCGCCCGGATCCGGTGGACCGGGGTCGGGGTGGCGCTGGGCACCACCCGGCCGTCCCCGGCGGCGGTCCGCGCCGGGGTGCGCCGGGTGCTGGACGAGCCGTCGTTCGGGGCCGCGGCCGGTCGGGTGCGCGACGAGATGGCCCCGCACGACGCCGGCCG
>CADCTP010000116.1 GCA_902805565.1 uncultured Mycobacteriales bacterium | reverse complement strand
ACGCGCGGCCGTCCACGGCACCGGCCACCCCCGCCGCCCCGGCACCCGCCGTCGCAACCCCCGCCGTCGCGGCCCCGACGGCCCCGGCGGCGACCGCTTCCGCCCCGTCCGCCACGGACAGGAACGGCCGGCAGAACCCGGCGTCCAGCCGGTCGACGGTGTCCGCCTCCCAGATCAGCCGCTCCGCCTGGTTCTCCCCGTACGGCGGCTCGACACCCCAGACGTGCACGCGCACCCCGTACGCCTGGGCGGCCTCGACCGCGGGCAGCATGTCCTCGTCCCCGGTGACCAGGATGACGTCGCACACCGCCCGGTGCCGGGCCAGGAGCTCCAGGTCGGCGCGCAGCTGCGCGTCCACGCCCTTCGGCCGGCCGGCGTCGTCGAGGTTGCCGAGGCGGACCTTGACGTGCGGCAGCGCGGCGACCTGGCGTTGCTCGACGGTCGGCACCCGGTCACGGGCGGCGTCGTACCAGTACATCCGGAGCAGCTCGCCGGGCGCCCGGGCGGCGGCCCGGGCCAGCAGGGCGGCGATCAGCGGCTCGGCGGCGACCCGGAGGTCCCGCCGGGCGGAGCGGCCCAGCACCAGTCGGCCGGCCGACGCGTAGAGGTAGCCGGCGTCGACCAGCACGGCATGCCGGCCCGGCGACGTCCCGTAGGACACCATGCCCTCCCTGACCACCCAAGACCACACCGGGTGACCACCCGGAGTCGCAGCCTACCCCCAACGAGGGAACGCGGTGTCCCACCGCGCACAGGAGGGCGCCCGCCGGCCTCAGCGCACGGGGGGACGCCGAGGACCGACGGGCGCCGGTCACCTGCCGGTCACCCCGACCCACGCCGGAACCGGACATCCGCTACTCGACATCCCCGCAGCGCGGAAGTCAAGTACAGGGCGCAGTCAGCGTATCGCTCTGTGTCATCAACGTCGACACAGGGTCAGCGCTGTCAGAGATCGAGCAGGTCCTCCAGGCCGACGGTGAGGCCGGGCCGGCCGGGCACCGCGCGGACCGCCATGAGCACGCCCGGCATGAACGACACCCGGTCGAAGGAGTCGTGCCGCAGGGTGAGCGTCTCGCCGGTGCTGCCGAGCAGCACCTCCTGGTGCGCGACCAGGCCGGCCAGTCGGACCGAGTGCACCGGCACGCCCTCGACGGCGGCGCCCCGGGCGCCGTCCAGGCCGGTGGTGGTGGCGTCCGGGCCCGGCCCGAGGCCGGCCTCCGCGCGCGCCCTGGCGACCAGGGAGGCGGTCCGGACCGCGGTGCCGCTGGGGGCGTCGACCTTCTTCGGGTGGTGCAGCTCGACGATCTCCACCGACTCGAAGAACCGCGCCGCCACCGCCGCGAACCGCATCGTCAGCACCGCGCCGAGGGCGAAGTTGGGCACCACCATCACGCCGACGCCGGGCGCCTCGTCGACCCAGCGCCGCACCGTGGCGATCCGCTCGGCGTCGAACCCGGAGGTGCCGACGACGCAGTGGATGCCCTCGTCGATGCACCAGCGGATGTTGTCCAGCACCACGTCGGGGGAGGTGAAGTCGACGACCACCTGGGCGCCGGCGTCGGCCACCCCGAACAGCCAGTCCCCCGCCTCCACCATCGCGACCAGGTCGAGGTCCTCGGCGGCGTCGACGGCCCGGCAGGTCTCGCTGCCCATCCGGCCGCGCGCCCCCAGCACGCCGACCCGCAGCGGCTCTCCAGGGACGACGGGCTGCACCTGGGGGGCGTCGGTCATGCCGGAGACCCTAGGGCATCGGCCCCGGCGGCCCGCTGCGAGGACTCAGTCGAGCACGCCGGTGAAGTCGGACTCCGCGAACGGGCCGACCACGGCCAGGCACAGCGGCCGGCGCAGTACGTCCGCCGCGACCTCCCGGCAGTCCTCCGGGGTGACCGCGGCGATCCGGGCCAGCACGTCGTCGACGGTCAGCACCTCGCCGTACGCCAGCTCGCCCTTGCCGATGCGGGACATCCGCGTGCTGTTGTCCTCCAGCCCGAGCACCAGCCCGCCGCGGGACTGGCCCTGGCCGCGGGCCACCTCGGCGTCGCTCACGCCGTGCTCGGCGACCTCGGCGAGCTGCTCGCGGACCAGCGACAGCACCTCGGGCACCTTCGCCGGATGGCAGCCGACGGAGACGCCGAACTGGCCGGCCCCGGCGTACTGCGCGGCGAAGGAGTAGACCGAGTACGCCAGGCCGCGCTTCTCCCGGATCTCCTGGAACAGCCGCGAGCTCATCCCGCCGCCGAGGGCGTTGTTCAGCACCCCGAGGGCGTACCGCCGGTCGTCGGTGCGGGCCAGGCCGGAGCTGCCCAGCACCAGGTTGGCCTGCTCGGTCGGCCGGTCGGTGACGGAGATCCGGCGGGCCGGCGTGCGCCCGGGCCGCCCGCCGGCGCGCGGCGGCCGCGGGACGGCGTCGGAGTCCAGCCGGGCGCCGAAGGACGCCCGCACCCGGCGGACGACCTCGGCGTGGTCCACCGCGCCGGCCACCGCGACCACCATGGTGTCCGGGGTGTAGCGGCGCTTCCAGTAGCCGGCGATCTGGTCCCGGCGCAGCGTCTCGATGGTCGCGATGTCGCCGATCACCGGGCGGCCCAGCGGGGTCGGGCCGAACAGGGCCTCCCCGAACAGGTCCCCGACCAGGTCGGAGGGATCGTCGTCGCGCATGGCGATCTCCTCCAGGATCACCCCGCGCTCGGACTCCACGTCCGGCGGCGCGATGACCGCGTCGGTGACCACGTCGCAGACGAGGTCGACCGCCATCGGCAGGTCCTCGCCCAGCACGTGCGCGTAGTAGCAGGTGTGCTCGCGGGAGGTGAAGGCGTTCAGGTCGCCGCCGACATTGTCGACCGCGACCGCGATGTCCAGGGCCGAGCGGGTCGTGGTGCCCTTGAACAGCAGGTGCTCCAGGAAGTGCGAGGCCCCGGACAGCGCCGGGGTCTCGTCCCGGGCGCCGACGCCGACCCAGATCCCGACCGCGGCCGACCGGGCGCCGGGGACCTGCTCGGTGACGACCCGGAGCCCTCCGGGCAGGACCGTGCGGCGGATGACCTCGCCCCCCGACCCGGTGCCCAGCACCTGGGTACGGCCGGCGCGGCGGACCGCGGTCACGCGCCCGCCCCGGGGACGCGGGACGCCCCCGCCCGGCGGGACCGGGCGGGGGCGGCTGCGTGCGTCATGCTCAGCTGCTCGCGGGGGCCGGCTCGGCGGCGGCCGCCTCGGCGGCCTCGTCCTTGACCGGCACCAGGCTGATCTTGCCGCGGTTGTCGATGTCGGTGATCTCCACCTGGAGCTTGTCCCCGACCTTGACGACGTCCTCGACCTTGCCGATCCGCTTGCCGTTGCCGAGCTTGCTGATGTGCACCAGCCCGTCCCGGCCCGGCAGCAGCGAGACGAACGCGCCGAAGGCCGCGGTCTTCACCACGGTGCCCAGGAAGCGCTCGCCGATCTTCGGCAGCTGCGGGTTCGCGATCGCGTTGATCCGGTCCACCGCGGCCTGCGCGGACGGGCCGTCGGCGGCACCGACGTAGATCGTGCCGTCGTCCTCGATGGAGATCTCGGCGCCGGTCTCGTCCTGGATCGCGTTGATGATCTTGCCCTTCGGCCCGATCACCTCGCCGATCTTGTCGACCGGGATCTTGACCGTGGTCACCCGCGGCGCGAACGGCGACATCTCGTCCGGCTCGTCGATGGCCTCGTTCATCACGTCGAGGATGTGCAGCCGGGCGTCCCGGGCCTGGGTGAGCGCCTGGGCGAGCACGTCGGACGGGATGCCGTCGAGCTTGGTGTCCAGCTGCAGCGCGGTGACGAACTGCCGGGTGCCGGCGACCTTGAAGTCCATGTCGCCGTACGCGTCCTCGGCGCCGAGGATGTCGGTGAGCGCGAGGTACTCCGTCTTGCCGTCGACCTCGTCGCTGACCAGGCCCATCGCGATGCCGGCCACCGGCGCCCGCAGCGGCACGCCCGCGTTGAGCAGCGACAGCGTGGCCGCGCAGACCGAGCCCATCGACGTCGAGCCGTTGGAGCCCAGCGCCTCCGAGACCTGCCGGATCGCGTACGGGAACTCCTCGCGGCTGGGCAGGACCGGGATCAGCGCCCGCTCCGCCAGCGCGCCGTGGCCGATCTCGCGCCGCTTCGGCGAGCCCACCCGGCCGGTCTCCCCGGTCGAGTACGGCGGGAAGTTGTAGTTGTGCATGTAGCGGCGGTGCTTGACCGGCGAGAGCGTGTCGAGCTTCTGCTCCATGCCGAGCATGTTGAGCGTGGTGACGCCGAGGATCTGCGTCTCGCCGCGCTCGAACAGCGCCGAGCCGTGGGTGCGCGGCAGCGCCTGCACCTCGGCCGACAGCTGCCGGATGTCCGTCGGGCCGCGGCCGTCGATGCGGACCTGCTCGCGCAGGATGCGCTGGCGGACCAGCTTCTTGGTCAGCGAGCGGAACGCCCCGCCGACCTCGCCCTCGCGGCCGGCGAACGCCTCGCCGGCGGCGACCGCGTCCTTGGCGGCGGCCTTGACCCGGTCCAGCTCGGTCTCGCGCTCCTGCTTGCCGGCGATGGTCAGCGCCTGCGCCAGGTCGTCGGAGACGGCCTCCTCGACGGCGGCGAACAGGTCGTCGCCGTAGTCGAGGAACGTCGGGAACTCGGCGGTCGGCTTCGCGGCCACGCCGGCCAGCTCGGCCTGCGCCGCGCACAGGGTCTTGATGAACGGCTTCGCCGCCTCCAGGCCCGCCGCGACGATCTCCTCGGTCGGCGCCGTGGCGCCGCCGGCGATCAGCTCGACGACCTTCTCGGTGGCCTCGGCCTCGACCATCATCACGGCCACGTCGTCACCGACGACCCGGCCAGCGACGACCATGTCGAAGGTCGCGCCCTCCAGCTGCGAGTACGTCGGGAAGCCGACCCACTGGCCCTCGATGAGCGCCACCCGGGTCGCGCCGACGGGGCCGGCGAACGGCAGGCCGGACAGCTGGGTGGACATCGACGCGGCGTTGATCGCCAGCACGTCGTACAGGTGGTCCGGGTGCAGGGACATCACCGTGATGACGACCTGGACCTCGTTGCGCAGGCCCTTGCGGAACGTCGGGCGCAGCGGCCGGTCGATCAGCCGGCAGGTGAGGATCGCGTCCTCGGACGGGCGGCCCTCCCGGCGGAAGAACGAGCCGGGGATGCGGCCCGCGGCGTACATGCGCTCCTCGACGTCCACCGTCAGCGGGAAGAAGTCGAGGTGCTCCTTGGGGTGCTTCGACGCGGTCGTCGCCGAGAGCAGCATGGTCTCGTCGTCGAGGTACGCGACGGCGGAGCCGGCGGCCTGCCGGGCGAGCCGGCCGGTCTCGAACCGGATGGTGCGGGTGCCGTGGCGACCGTTGTCGATGGTCGCGACGGACTCGTGGATGGTGCTGTCTGACACGCTCGTGCCCTCTTCCTTGCGTCGTCCGGCGCCGGCGTCTCGACGGGGAAGGTTCCGGTCTTCGATGGGAGCGCCCGGGGCTTGTCGTCCCGGGGGCCACTACCGAGGACCGGCGCGACTTCCCGCGCCCGGCGGTCCGGCCCGGAGTGATCCCGCACGGCGGGTCGCCGTACGAGCGAGGGGAGCGACCCGGCGGGTCACTCCCCTCGTGCGCGACTACCGGCGCAGGCCCAGCCGCTCGATCAACGAGCGGTAGCGGGTGATGTCGGTGTCCGCGAGGTAGTTCAGCAGCCGGCGGCGGCGGCCGACCAGCAGCAGCAGGCCGCGCCGGCTGTGGTGGTCGTGCTTGTGCGTGCGGAGGTGGTCGGTCAGGTCCGCGATCCGACGGGACAGCATCGCCACCTGGACCTCGGGCGAGCCCGTGTCCCCGTCGACGGTCGCGTACTCCGTCATGATCTGCTTCTTCACGTCGCTGGCCAGAGCCACGCCGCATTCTCCTTCAGAACCAGGTGTGTGCCGCCGGTAGTCGTCACGGAGGCAAGACTGCACACCGCACCATGGTGGTGCGTGACGTACAGGGTAGCAGGCGCGGATCAGTGCAGCAGGCCGCGGGCCTTCTCGACGTCGCGGCCCATCTGCTCGACCAGCTCCTCGACGCTGTCGAACTTCTCCATGCCGCGGATCCGCTCGACGAACTCGACCCCGAGCTCGACCCCGTAGATGTCCTGGTCGAAGTCGAGGATGAAGGCCTCCACGGTGCGCTTGCGGCCCTCGAAGGTCGGGTTGGTGCCGACCGAGATCGCCGCCGGCAGGCGGTCGCCGCGCAGCACCGCCCAGCCCGCGTACACCCCGTCGGCGGGGACGGCGACGTGCTTGTCGGAGTGCACGTTGGCCGTCGGGTAGCCCAGCTGGCGGCCGCGGCCCTCGCCGCGCACGACGATGCCGTCGATCCGGTGCGGCCGGCCCAGCACCTGCGCGGCCTGGCCGACCTCGCCGGCGTCGATGCTGGAACGGACGAACGTCGAGGACAGCGTCACGTCGTCGTCCCGCAGCATCGGCACCCCCTCGGTCGAGAACCCGAACTTCCGCCCCAGCGTACGCAATTCGTCCAGGTCCCCGGCGGCCCGGTGGCCGAACCGGAAGTTCTCCCCCACCACCACGGCGGCCGCGTGCAGCTTCTCCACCAGCACGACGTGCACGAACTCGTCCGGGGCCAGCCGGCTGAACTCGGTGGAGAACGGCAGGACGCAGAACACGTCCACGCCCAGCTCCTCGACCAGGTCCGCCTTGCGCCGCACCGGGCTCAGCACCGGCGGGTGGCTGCCCGGGCGGACCACCTCGCTCGGGTGCGGGTCGAAGGTCAGCACCACGCTGGGCAGGCCGGTCGCCCGGGCCCGCTGCACCGCGCGGCCGATGAGCTGCTGGTGGCCCCGGTGCACGCCGTCGAAGACCCCGATCGACACCACGCAGCGACCCCAGCCCGACGGTGTGCTGTCGAGGCCACGCCAGCGCAGCACCGCATCCTCCGTTCGTCGGGTGTCGGGGCGAGCCTAGCCGGGCCGTCCCGGCGCCCGGCTCAGGCGGGGAGGAAGACCACCAGCGGCCGGGCCGGGCCCTCCCGCTCGTCCAGCAGGGCCACCACCCGGCCGGCCGGGTCGAACCCGCCGTACGTGCCGGACAGGCCGAGCGGGGTCAGCTTGCCGCCGTGCCGGACCTTCGCGGTGTCCTCGGCGGTGAGCTCCCGGCGCGGGAACGCCGCCGCCACCGCCGCGTCCAGCGACAGCGGCACCGGGTCCGCCGCCGCCGCCAGCTCCTCGAGGGTCAGCGCCTGGTCCAGCCGGAACGGCCCGACCCTGGTGCGGCGCAGCGCGCTGAGGTGCCCGCCGGTGCCCAGCGCGCGGCCGAGGTCGCGGGCCAGCGCCCGGACGTACGTGCCGGAGGAGCACTCCACCTCGACGTCGAGGTCGGTCAGCTCCCCCGGCCGGACCGCCAGCAGGTCGAAGCGGGACACGGTGACGGTGCGGGCGGCCAGCTCGACCTGCTCGCCCGCCCGCACCCGGGCGTACGCGCGGCGGCCGTCGACCTTGACCGCGGACACCGCCGACGGGACCTGCTGCAGGACGCCGGTGAGGGCGGCGATGCCGGCGTGCACGCGCTCCAGCGGCACGTCCGCCGCCGACGAGCCGCCGATCGGCTCGCCCTCGGCGTCGTCGGTGACGGTGTCCCGGCCGAGCCGGATCGTCGCCCGGTACGTCTTGTCGGTCAGGGTGAGGTGGCCGAGCAGCTTGGTGGCCCGCTCCACCCCGAGGACCAGCACGCCGGTCGCCATCGGGTCCAGCGTGCCGGCGTGCCCGACCCGGCGGGTGCCGGCGATCCGGCGGACCCGGGCGACCACGTCGTGCGAGGTCATGCCGGCGGGCTTGTCCACGACCACCAGGCCGCCGGGCCCGTCGTCGGGCCGGTCCCGGTTGCGCCGCGCCGGGCCGCGTCGGGGGCCGCC
>CADCTP010000115.1 GCA_902805565.1 uncultured Mycobacteriales bacterium | reverse complement strand
GCCCCGTCCGGTTGTCCGCGCCGGTCCGGTCGGCCGGGTCGGTGAGGCCGGCCCGGCCGGGTCCGGCGGTCCCGGCCGGGGCGATCCGGTCCAGCTCGGCCAGGGTGGCGCGCATGAGGTCGGCGCGGGCGGCGTGCCCGTCGGGGCCGTAGTCGGTGCCCGCGCCCGCGGGGCCGGCGATGCCGCGCATCGTCGCCCAGACCGGGTCCAGCCCGGCCGCCGCGGTCACGTAGCGCTCGCACAGGTCGTACACCGGGCTTCCCATCGGTCCGAGGCTAGTCCGGACAGGTCCGGGCCGCCGTACCCGTGGGCCGGGCGGTTTCGCGGGGTCCCGATCGGGCAGCTGACCTCGGTGAGCACCGAGGCGGGCATCTCCTCCACCGGGTCCGGCGACGGCTCCGACCGCGACCCGGACGCCGGCGGCCTGCGGCGCAGCATCGGCGGCGGGCTGCTGCTCGTCTTCGTGCTCGGCGACGTGCTGGGCGCCGGCATCTACGCGCTGGTCGGCGAGATCGCCGCCGAGTCCGGCGGCGCGGTCTGGGTGCCGCTGCTGGTCGCGCTCGGGCTGGCCCTGCTCACCGGGTGCAGCTACGCCGAGCTGGTCACCAAGTACCCGCAGGCCGGTGGGGCGGCGGTGTTCGCCCAGCGGGCGTACGGCCGGCCGTGGCTGTCCTTCCTGGTCGGGTTCGCGATGCTCGCGGCCGGGGTGACCTCCGCCGCGGCGCTGTCGCTCGCCTTCGCCGGGGACTACCTGGCCCAGTTCGCCGACCTGCCGGCGACGCCGGTCGCGCTGGTGTTCCTGCTCGCGGTCGCGCTGCTCAACGCGCGCGGGATCAAGGACTCGCTGCGGGCCAACGTGGTGATGACGCTGATCGAGCTGTCCGGCCTGGCGCTGGTCGTGGTGCTCGCGGTGGCGATCCTCGGCGCCGGCGAGGGCGACCCGGGCCAGGCGGTGGAGTTCCGGGAGGGCGTCAACCCGGGCTCGGCGGTGCTCGCGGCGTCGGTGCTGGCGTTCTACTCCTTCGTCGGGTTCGAGACCTCGGCGAACGTGGCGGAGGAGACCCGCGACCCGCGCCGGGCGTACCCGCGGGCGCTGCTCGGCGGGCTGCTCATCGCCGGCGTCGTCTACTGCCTGGTCGGCCTGGCGGTCTCCACCGCGCTGCCGCTGGCCGAGCTGACCGGCGGCGGCAACCCGCTGCTCGCCGTGGTCGAGGCCTCCCCGATCGAGGTGCCCACCAAGGTCTTCGCCGCGATCGCGCTGGTCGCGGTGGCCAACGGTGCCCTGCTGACCATGATCATGGCCTCCCGGCTGACCTACGGGATGGCCCGCGACGGGCTGCTGCCCTCGGCGCTGGGCCGGGTGCTGCCGCGCCGCCGGACCCCGGGCCTCGCCATCGCCGCGACCACGCTGGGCGCGTACCTGCTGCTGATCACCGGGCAGCTGGAGTCGCTGGCCGAGACCACGGTGCTGCTCCTGCTGCTGGTCTTCGTCAGCGCGAACGTCGCGGTGCTGGTGCTGCGCCGGGACGCCGTCGAGCACGACCACTTCCGTACGCCCTGGCCGCTGCCGGTGCTCGGCGTGCTGTCCTGCGTCGTGCTGGCCACCCAGCAGGACGGCGGGAACTTCCTGCGGGCCGGCGTGCTGCTCGCGGTCGGCCTGGCCCTCTACGCGGTGGCCCGGGGGATCGGCGGCCGCCGGGCCTGACCGGCCGGCCGTCCTGGACGCGGGAACCTTCCGGCCGGCGGTGCGGGCCCGACCGAGGCCGGGCCCGCGGCGGTCAGCCGGTGCCGTGAGCGTCAGCCGGTGGAATCGGCGTCGACGTACTTGACGTCCACGGTGGTGAAGCCGAGGGAGCGCATCAGCTTCTCCAGGGTGACCTTGGTGTTCTCCTCGGCCTTGCCCTGCAGGCCGACCTCGGTGGCGGCGGCGGCCAGCCGCTGCTGGGCCAGCACGTACATCTCCTGGTTCTGCGGGTTGGGCTGGTCGGAGAACAGGCCGCCGAGCTTGTCGATGACGCCCATGTCCTGGTTGAGCACCCGGCTCTGCTCCGGGTCGATGTTCGGCTTGGACAGCTGCGCCCGGGGGAGCGTGATCGACACCGAGGTGCGGTCCGCGGAGATCGTCACCGCGTCCTCGCCGAGCTGGCGGAAGTCCACGTAGGCGTCGACCGAGCCGATGGCCAGGAAGATGACCCGCTTGCCCTTGAGGATGTCCGGCAGGTATTTCGCGTCCTGCTCGATGTCGACGACGACCTGGTACTGACCGGCCGCGGCGTGGTATTCGGACAGGTCGCGCATGGCGGTGAGCACCGCCGGGCCGCTGCGGTCGATCTTCTCGTCGCCGAACGGCCAGCCGGTCAGCGAGCGCAGGCCGAGCACCGCCAGGGCCGCCACCAGCAGCAGCACGGTGCCGGCGGCCACGGCCCGCAGCAGCCCGCGGCGCATTCCGCCGCCGGGCAGCCGGGTAGCCCCGCGGCCGGACGAGGCCCGGCCCGTGTCGGTGTCACTGGCTGCCATGGCAGGGACCTCCTCGAAGCGCAACCCGCTGTCCACAGGGACCTACCCCGTCCACAGCCGGGCCGAACGATCTGTCGCACCGGCACTACCCGCGGGTAGCGTCAGCGGCGTGAACCGGTATGACGTCGTGGTGGTCGGCGCGGGCAGCGCCGGCTGCGTCCTGGCGGCCCGCCTGTCGGAGGACCGCTCGACCTCCGTGCTGCTGCTGGAGGCCGGGCCACCGGACGACGCGCTGGAGGTCCGGCTGCCCGCTTCGTTCTACCAGCTCTTCCGGACCGAGCGGGACTGGGACCTGACCACCGACCCGCAGCCGGAGCTGGCCGGGCGGCGGCTGGCCTGGCCCCGCGGGCGCACCCTCGGCGGCAGCTCGTCGATCAACGCGATGATCTACATGCGCGGCGCGCCGGTCGACTACGACGGCTGGGGGATCCCCGGCTGGACCTGGGCCGACCTCTTCCCCTACTTCCTGCGCGCCGAGGACAACGCCCGCGGCCGGTCGGAGTGGCACGCGGTCGGCGGCCCGCTGCGGGTGGAGGACCTGCGCCGGCGGCACGCGCTGACCGAGGCGTTCCTGGCGTCCGCGGCCGCGGCCGGGCACGCGGCCAACCCCGACTTCAACGGCGCGGCCCAGGACGGCGTGGGGCCGTTCCAGGTGACCCAGCGGCGCGGCCGGCGCTGGTCCGCCGCCGACGCCTACCTGCGCCCGGCGCTGCGCCGGCCCAACCTGACCGTGCTGACCGACGCCCAGGTGCGGCGGGTGCTGGTGTCCGGCGGCCGGGCGACCGGCGTGGCGTACGGGCGGGAGGGCCGCGAGCACACCGTCCAGGCCGGCGAGGTGGTGCTGGCGGCCGGCGCGGTGCACAGCCCGCAGCTGCTCATGCTGTCCGGGATCGGCCCCGGCGCGCACCTGCGGGAGCTGGGCATCGAGGTGCTGGCCGACCTGCCGGTGGGCGAGGGGCTGCAGGACCACCCGTGCGTGCCGGTGAGCTGGTTCCTGCGGCCGGGCGTGCCCGACCTGCGCGACGACGAGACCCCGGCCAACGTGCTGCGCTGGCTGGCCGGCCGGCGCGGGCCGCTGGCCTCCAACGTGGCCGAGGCCGGCGGCTTCCTGCGGACCCGGGACGGGCTCCCGGCGCCGGACGTGCAGCTGATGTCGATGCCCGCGGTGGTCGCCGACCACGGCCGGGCGCTGCTGCCGGCCGGGGTGACGATCGCCCCGACCGTCGTCGACGTGCACAGCCGCGGCCGGCTCACGCTGCGCTCGGCCGACCCGCGGTGGAAGCCGGCCATCGACGCCGGCTACTACACCGACCCCCGCGACCTCGACGCCGCCGCGGCCGGGGTCCGGGCGGTGCAGGAGATCGCCGCGTCGGGCCCGTTCAAGGACCTCCTCGACCGGCCGTACGGTCCGGCCGGGCTGGCCGACCCGCGGCGGACCGTCCGGGAGGCCACCGAGACGCTCTACCACCCGGTCGGCACCTGCGCGATCGGCCCGGTCCTGGACCCCGAGCTGCGGGTGCACGGGATCGCCGGGCTGCGGGTCGCCGACGCCGGCGCCATGCCGACCGTTCCCCGGGGCAACACCAACGCCCCCACCATCGCCCTCGCCGAACGCGCTGCCGACCTGCTCCGCGGCCGCACCGCCGCCCGCCCCACGACAGGAGTCCAGGCATGACCGCCACCGTGGAGACCACCGACACGTTCGACTCGCGGAACCCGGCCACCGACGAGCTGGTCGGCACCTTCCCGGTCGACGACGAGGCCACCGTCCGGGCCGCCGTCGCCCGGGCCCGCGCAGCCGCGGAGTGGTGGGCAGGGCTGGGCTTCGCCGCCCGGGCCGAGCGGCTGCGCACCTGGCAGGCCAGGATCGCCAACCGGTCCGGCGAGCTGGCCGAGCTGGTGCACCGCGAGGGCGGCAAGCCGATCGGCGACGCGATGATCGAGATCGCCACCGCCGTGGAGCACGTGCACTGGGCCGGCGCCAACGCGGCCAAGGTGCTCGGCCGGCGCAAGGTCCCGGCCGGCCTCATCGTCGCCAACATGGCCGCCACCGTGGAATACGTGCCCTACGGGGTGATCGGCGTGATCGGCCCGTGGAACTACCCGGTCCTCACCCCGATGGGCTCCATCGTCTACGCGCTGGCCGCCGGCAACGCGGTGGTCTTCAAGCCCTCCGAGTGGACGCCCACCGTCGGCGCCTGGCTGGTGCGCAGCTTCGCCGAGGTGGTGCCGGAGCACCCGGTGCTCCAGCTGGTCACCGGGGCCGGGGCCACCGGCGCGGCGCTGACCCGGTCCGGCGTGGACAAGATCGCGTTCACCGGGTCGACCGCGACCGGCAAGAAGATCATGGCCGCCTGCGCCGAGACGCTCACCCCGGTGCTGATGGAGTGCGGCGGCAAGGACGCGCTGATCGTCGACGCGGACGCCGACGTGGACGCCGCCGCCACCGGCGCGCTCTGGGGCGGGATGGCGAACGCCGGCCAGACCTGCATCGGCATCGAGCGGGTCTACGCGGTGGACGCCGTCTACGACCGGTTCGTCGACGCGCTGACGGAGAAGGCCCGGGCGCTGCGGCCGGGCGAGGACCGGACCGCGTCGTACGGTCCGGCGACCATGCCGGCCCAGCTGGACATCGTCCGCCGGCACATCGAGGACGCGCTGGCCCGCGGCGGCCGGGCGGTGGTGGGCGGGGTCGACTCCGTCCGCCCGCCGTACGCGTACCCGGTGGTGCTGGTGGACGTGCCGGAGGACGCGGCGGCGGTGCGGGAGGAGACGTTCGGGCCGACGCTGACGGTGAGCCGGGTGGCCACCATCGACGAGGCGGTGGAGCGGGCGAACGGCACCCCGTTCGGCCTGGGCGCGGCGGTCTACTCGCGGTCCCGGGGCGAGCGGATCGCGGCCCGGCTGCGGTGCGGGATGGTCAGCGTCAACTCCGTGCTGACGTACGCGGGGGTGGGTGCGCTGCCGTTCGGCGGGGTGGGCGACTCCGGGTTCGGCCGGATCCACGGCGAGGACGGGCTGCGGGAGTTCGCGCGGGCCCGGTCGGTGACCCGGCAGCGGTTCCCGGCCCCGGTCGACGTCACCCGGTTCGACCGCCGGCCCTGGGCGATCAAGTCCCTCGGCCTGCTCGTCCGCGCGGTCTACGGCCGCCGCTGAGCGCTCCGCCCCGGAGTCGGCCCGCCTCTGAGCCTGGAGGCGGCTCCAGCCGGGAGGTCGGCCCGCCCCCCGCCGGGTCCGGGCCGGGTCAGGGCCGGCCGCAGCGGGTCCGGGGTCGGTCCCGCTCAGGGGCGTACCCGCCCGGGGTCCGGGAGCGCGCCTACCCTGGACGGGTGGACGCGGTCGAGGAGTGGCGGGGCTCGGAGTTCCACGTCCGCCGGCTGACCGGCAGCGCCAGCACCAAGGCGTACCGGTGCCCGGGGTGCGACCAGCTGATCCGGCCGGCGACGCCGCACGTGGTGGTCTGGCCGATGTACGACCTGGAGGCCGGCGACCGGCGGCACTGGCACAACCAGTGCTGGCGGGCCCGCGACCGGCGCGGCGCCCGGATCCGGCGGTCCCGCTCGGCGCCACGGTACTGACCGGTTCCGTCCCGGTCGCGCCGCCACTACGGTGATCCGGTGAGCTTCGACCTGACCGGCCGGACCGCGCTGATCACCGGCGCCTCCCGCGGCATCGGCGCCGCCGTCACCCTCGCGCTGGCCCGGGCCGGCGCCGACGTCGCGATCAACGCACGCGGCCGGGAGGCGCTGGACGAGCTGGCCGGGCAGGTGCAGGCGCTGGGCCGGCGGGCGCTGGTGCTGCCGGCGGACGTGACCGACCCGGACGCGGCCCGCGGGATGGTGGCCGCCGCGATCGACGGGCTGGGCTCGCTGGACGTGCTGGTCAGCAACGTGGGCGGCAGCTCCTACCGGGGGCCGTTCGCCGGGCTGCGGTTCTCCGGCTGGGAGAAGGTGATGCGGCTGAACGTGGACTCCACCGTGCACGTCCTCCAGGCCGCCGCGCCGCACCTGCTCGAGCGCGGCTCCGGCTCGGTGATCGTCGTCTCCAGCGTGGCGGCGTTCGGCGCGGTGCCGGGCCTCGCGCCGTACGGGGCGTCCAAGGCCGCGCTGATCTCGCTGACCAAGTCGCTGGCCGTGGAGTGGGCGACCACCGGCGTACGGGTCAACGCGCTGTGCCCGGGCTGGACCGCCACCGAGCTCAACCGCGGGCTGTGGGAGGACGAGGCGATCCACGCCGAGCTGACCGCGGCGATCCCGATGGGCCGCTGGGCGACGCCGGAGGAGATGGCCGGGCCGGCGCTGTTCCTGGCCAGCGACGCGTCGTCGTTCATGACCGGTCAGGCGCTGATCGTCGACGGCGGGCAGAACGCCGTCTGAGCGTCGCCCGGCGGGCCCGCCGGGCACCGCCTAGGCTTGTCCGGTGCGCTACCGCCAACTGGGCAGCTCCGGTCTGACCGTGTCCGTGGTCGGCCTCGGCTGCAACAACATCGGCCGCTCAGTGGACGCCGCCGGCACCCGCAAGGTGCTCGACGCCGCCCTGGACACCGGCGTCAACCTGCTGGACGTCGCGGACATCTACGGCGGCCACCGCGGCCAGTCCGAGGAGGTGCTGGGCGAGGTCCTCGGCGCCGACCGGGACAGCTTCGTGCTGGCCACCAAGTTCGGCAACGACATGGGCGGGGTGAACGGGCCGGACTGGGGCGCCCGCGGCTCCCGCCGCTACATCCGGATCGCGGTGGAGGCGTCGCTGCGCCGGCTGCGCACCGACCACATCGACCTCTACCAGTACCACCAGCCGGACAACCGGACGCCGGTGGACGAGACCCTGGCCGCGCTGGACGAGCTGGTCACCGCGGGCACCGTCCGCTACGTCGGCTCCTCCAACTTCGCCGGCTGGCAGGTCGCCCAGGCCGACCACGTGGCCGCCGAGCTGGGCGCGGAGCGTTTCGTCAGCGCGCAGAACGAGTACAGCCTGCTCGACCGCCAGGTGGAGGCGGAGCTGGTGCCGGCCTGCGAGGCGTACGGCGTCGGGATGCTGCCGTTCTTCCCGCTCTCGAACGGGCTGCTGACCGGCAAGTACTCCCGGGACGTCCCACCGCCGCCCGGCACCCGGCTCGGCGACCGCAAGGGCGACCTGCACCGGAACGCGCCGTGGGACACCCTGGACGCGCTGCGGGCGTACGCGGACCAGCGCGGGGTGGCGATGCTGGACGTGGCCATCGGCGGGCTGGCCGCCCAGCCGGCGGTGTCCTCGGTGATCGCCGGCGCCACCTCGGCCGAGCAGCTGCGGGCCAACGCCGCCGCCGGCGAGTGGGAGCCGTCCGACGAGGACCTGGCCGAGCTCGACGCCATCGTGCCGGCGCCGGACCGGCCGGCGGAGCCGCGGCTGCCCCGGATGCCGCTCAGCCCGCGCCCCGCCCGCGGCCGCCGCTGACCCGCCCGGCCCGGACCCGC
>CADCTP010000114.1 GCA_902805565.1 uncultured Mycobacteriales bacterium | reverse complement strand
CCGGCCCGCGCGGGACCGGCCGGGGCGGGGCCGTTCGGGGCGGGGTCGGTCGGGGCGGGGCCGGGCGGCATGGCGGGCTCCCGCTCGGTCGTGCTCACCACCCGCTCCGGGCCAGCCGTACGGCCCCGGCCAGGGCGCCGGTGAGCGCGGGCCGGATCGTGCGCCCCGGGTGCCGGAACTGGCGCCGCCCGCCGCGCAGCAGCACCCGCCGGACGTCGACCGGGGTCCGCAGCAGCCAGCGCAGCCGGTCGGCCCGGCCGAGGTGCTTGGCCGCGAACAGCAGCCGGTTGCGGCAGTTGTAGTGGTAGTAGACCGCCGACTTGGCCCGGCCGCCGGCGCCCTCCTGGGTGCCCCCGGCGTCGTGCACCGCGGTGAGGTCGGAGCGGACCCGCAGCCGGCCGCCCAGCCGTACGCACCGGTGGCTGAGGTCGACGTCCTCCCAGTAGAGGAAGTAGTCCTCGTCGAAGCCGCCGAGCCGCTCCCACAGGTCCCGGTGCACGGCCAGGCAGGCGGCGGTGAGCCACTCCTCGTGCCGGGCCGGGACGGTGCCGCGGTGCGGCCGCAGCCCGCCCGCGTCGTACGAGATCAGCCCGCCGCCGAACCACAGGCTGCCGTCCGGGCGCAGCACCCGCGGCATGACCAGCGCCTGCCGGTCGGCGAGTGCGGCCAGCCGCAGCTCCTCCACGACCGCCGGCTCGACGACCGCGTCCGGGTTGAGCAGCAGCAGCACCTCGGCGCCCAGCCGCAGGGCCTCGGCCGCGCCGATGTTCACCGCGGCGCCGAAGCCGAGGTTGACCGGCTCCGCCCGCAGCGTCCAGCCGCGCCGGCGGGCCAGCTCGGCCACGGCGGCGGAGTCGGCCGCGCTCTTGTGGTTGTCGACCACCACGATCCGGGCGTCCAGGCCGGTGAGGTTGCGCTCCAGCAGCTCGTGCGAGCCGTAGTTGACGACGACCACGGCGAGCCCGCCGGTCGAGCGCACGCCGCCGGTCGGCTCCGGTCGGTCCCCGACCGACGTGTCCCGCACCTCGCCGACTCCCGCCTGCCGGACCGGCCGGCCGCGGTGCCGCGCCGGGGCCGACATCCGCCGGGCCGCACCCGGTCCGCCCCCTGTAACCGGTCGAGCCTAACAGCGCGGGTCCGGTGGCCGTCGGGAATCGGGGCCCCGGCCGTCAGTCCCGCAGCACCACGCCCAGCACCCGGGCGCCGGCCACGTCGAGCGCCGCGAAGCCCTCGGACAGGTCGTCCCGGCTGGTCCGGCGGCGGTCGGCGACCAGCACCACGCCGTCGCCGATCCGGGACAGCAGCAGGGTGTCGGCGACCCGCAGCACCGGCGGCGCGCTGACCACGATCACGTCGTACCGGCGGGCGGCCCGGCGCAGCACCGACTCGGTCGAGCTGGCCTCCAGGACCAGGTCCGGGTTCCACGGCGGGGGACCGGCACCGAGCACGGTCACCGGCGGGTCGCCGTGCTCGACCACGGCCAGCTGCCAGGGCACGCCCTCGGACAGCACGCTGGACAGCCCGGGGGCGCCGGTGCGGTCACAGGCCCGGGTCAGCTCCGCGTCCTGCAGGTCCGCGTCCACCAGCAGCACCCGGGTGCCGGCCCGGGACAGCGCCCGGCCCAGCTCCAGCGCGGTGGCCGAGCCTGCCTTCCCGTCCACCGGCGAGGTGAGCACCACCGTGCGGTAGCCCTCGTGCAGCCGCAGGTGCTGGAAGGTCGTCCGGAGCTGCTCCACGTCGCCGTCCGGGTTCCCGCCGCGCCCGGTCAGCGCGGCCAGCCGGCCGGGCCGGGCCGCCGTCGGCGCCCGCAGCGAGCCGAGGACCGGCGCGCCGGTGATCCGGACCGCCTCGGTGTCGCTGATCCGGACGTCGATGCGGTGCCGGAGCACCGCGAGCCCCAGCCCGAGGACCCCGCCGACGACGAACCCGAGCAGCACGTTCTGCCGGGTCTTGGGGGCCGAGCGGAACGTCGGCACCGACGCGGGGGTGACCGTGGTGGCCACGATCGGCACCACCGTGCTCGCGGTGCGCGGCGCGAGGGACGGGACCACCTCGGCCAGCCGGGTGGCCACCGCGTCGGCGATGGCGGCGGACCGGCGCGGCGACGGGTCGGCCACCGTGATCACCACCAGGGCGGTGTCCTGCGAGGCCGTGACGGTCATCGCGTCGGCCAGCCCCTGCGGCGTGGTGTCCAGGTCGAGCCGCTCGACCACCGCGGCGAGCACGGTCGGCTGGGTGGCGACCTCGGCGTACGAGCCGACCAGCGCCCGCGTGTACGAGGACCCGCGGTTGAGGTCGCGGGCGCTGCCGCCGGAGGCGACGGAGAACAGGACCTCGGTCCGGGCCACGTACGACGGCTCGGCCAGCAGCGAGAGCACCCCGGCGCAGACCGCGCCGAGGACGGCCGTCGCCACGGCAACCCGCCACCGCCGCAGCAGGATGCTCAGGTATTCGGCGAGCTCCACGCCGTCCTGCTCCCCCTCGTGCCGTCCTGGCCCGCGGCGATGGTGTCACACCGCGTGCGCGTGCGGGGTCAGCCGGTGTTGCGCAGGCCGGCGGCGATCCCGTTGACCGTCAGCAGCAGCGCCCGGCGCAGCTGCGGGTCCAGCTGGTCCGCGGCGTCCGCGCGCACCCGGTGCAGCAGCGCGACCTGGAGGTAGGAGATCGGGTCCAGGTACGCGTCGCGGACCTCCAGCGTCCGCTTCAGCCCCGGCTGGGTGTCCAGCAGCTCGGCCTCGCCGGTCAGCCGGAGGATCTCGGTGACGGTCCGCTCGTGCTCCACCTTGATCCGGTCGAAGACCGGGTGCAGCTCCGGCGGGACCAGCGACTCGACGTAGTGGGCGGCGATGTCCAGGTCGGTCTTGGCCAGCGTCATCTCCACGTTGGAGACGAACGCCTTGAAGAAGTGCCAGTCGGCGAACATGCCGTCCAGCGCCTCGCCGAGCCCGGCCGCCCGGGCCGCGGCCAGCCCGGAGCCCACCCCGAACCAGCCGGGCACGATCTGCCGGGACTGGGTCCAGCCGAACACCCACGGGATCGCCCGCAGGCCGCCGAGCCCGGCCCCGCTGTCGGGCCGCTTGGCCGGCCGGGAGCCGATGTTCATCCAGCCCAGCTGCTCCACCGGCGTGGAGGCCAGGAAGTAGGCCGGCAGGTCCGGGTCGTCGACCAGGGACCGGTACGCCGCGTACGCGCCGGCCGAGAGCACCTCCATCGCCGCGTCCCAGCCGGCCACCCGCTCGGCGCTGGCCCGCGACCGCCGGTGCAGCACCGAGGCCTGCAGCACCGCGGCCACGGTGAGCTCCAGGTTCTCCCGGGCCAGCGCGGGCAGCGAGTACTTGTCGGAGATGACCTCGCCCTGCTCGGTGAGCTTCATCTCGCCGTCGAGGGTGCCGTACGGCTGGGCCAGGATCGCCTCGTGCGTCGGCCCGCCGCCGCGGCCGACCGTGCCGCCCCGGCCGTGGAAGAGCCGCAGCCGCACGCCGTGCGCGGCGGCCAGGTCCCGCAGCCGGCGCTGGGCCTTGTGGATCTCCCACTGGGAGGTCGCGATGCCGGCCTCCTTGTTGGAGTCGGAGTAGCCGAGCATCACCTCCTGCACGTCGCCGCGCAGCCGGACCAGCTCCCGGTAGGTCGGGTCGGCGAGCAGGCCGCCGACCAGGGAGTCGGCCGAGCGCAGCTCCTCCACCGTCTCCAGCAGCGGGACGAACCCGATCCGGGCCACCCCGGAGTGGGTGTCGACCAGCCCCGCCTCCCGGGCCAGCACCACCGCGGCCAGCACGTCGTCCGGGCCGCGGGTCATCGAGATGATGTAGGACTCCACGACGTCCGGGCCGAACCGGTCCAGCGCGTCCCGGATCGTGGTGAACACCGCGAACGTCCGGGCCGCCGCGTGCTCCAGCGGCGGCGGGTACGGCGACAGCGGCCGCCGCCCGGCCAGCTCCCGGGACAGCAGCCGCATGCGGTACGCCCGGGGCAGGTCGGAGTAGCGCCACGACTCCACGCCGAGCCGGTCGATGAGCTGCCCGACCGCCTCGTGGTGGGCGTCGGCGTGCTCCCGGACGTCCATCGTCGCCAGGTGCAGCCCGAACGCGGCCACCGTGCGCTCCAGCACGGCCAGCGGCCCGTCCGCGAGCAGCTCGCCGCGGTGCGCCCGCAGCGAGGCGCGGACCAGGCGCAGCTCGGCCAGCAGCTCCGCCGAGCCGAGGTAGTCCCGGCCGGGTTCGTGCCGGGTCCCGGCGGCCAGCCGCTCCCGGGTGGCGACCAGCTTGGCCCGGACGCACCGCATCTTCAGCCGGTACGGCTCCTCGGCGTTGAAGCGCAGGCTGCGCGGGTCCAGCCCGACCACGGTGCGCAGGTCGGCCTCGATGGAGGCGCTCAGCTCATCGCTGACCCCGATGATCCGGGACGACGGCGACAGCACGGTGATCAGCCGGTCGACCGCGGCGACCAGCACCCCGATGCCGTGCCCGTGCATGAGCGTGAGCACCTGCTCGGTGACCTCGGCGGTCACGTTCGGGTTGCCGTCCCGGTCGCCGCCGGTCCAGCTGCCGAAGGTCAGCGGCCGGGTCTGCGGGCCCAGCGTGCCGCCGTGCGCGGCGACCTCGTCGGCCAGGTCGCCGAGCAGGTCCGGGACGGTCCGGGCGGCGAGCTGGTCGAGGTAGTAGCCGGCGTTGCGGGCCTCGTCCAGCGGGTCGGGCCGGTCCAGCCGCAGCTCGTCGGTCTGCCAGATCAGGTCGATCAGCTCGGCCAGCCGGCGGTCGGCCCGGCGCCGGGCGGTCGGGCCCTGGTCCGGGTCGGCCAGCAGCACGTCCGCGGCCGCCCGCAGCTTGTCCAGCACCGAGCGGCGGCTGGCCTCGGTCGGGTGGGCGGTGAAGACCGGCCGGACGGCCAGGATCCCCACCGCCTCGGTCAGCCCGTCCGGGCCGACCTCGTCGGCGACCGCGGCCACCGCCCGGGCCAGCCAGCCCTGCTCGGGCGCCCGGCCGGCCAGGCTGCGGACCCGGTGCACCTGCTCGGCCAGGTTCGCCAGCTGGAAGTACGACGAGAACGCGCGGACCAGCGCGATCGCGGTCGGCAGCGGCGCGTCGCCGAGCAGCCGGCGCAGCTCGTCCAGGCCCGCCGGGTCCTCGGCCTTGGACGCCTTGGTCAGCCTGCGGACCCGTTCGACCAGGTCCAGCAGCTCCTGCCCCTCCTGGCGGACCAGGGAGTCGCCGAGCAGGGCGCCGACCCGCCGGACGTCCGCCCGCAGCGGGGCGTCGTCCGGGCCGGTGCCGGTGTCCCAGTCGTCCAGGGCGGCCCTGGTCGCGACGCCGCCGTCGAGCCTGCCGTTGCCGCGCGCGGGAGGGACCTCGCGGACCTCCGGGGCGCGTTCGCCGTCGATCCGCACGCGAGCATCCTCCCTCATCGCGCGTACCGGGGGGATGCCCGCGGTCCGCCCGATCGCGCCGGACGCCGACTGTTTCCCCGCGGCGACGCAGGGAAGGGACGTTCGACGGAGTTTGGTCACTCTCCGCTGCGACCGGTGCCGTCTGCGACACCGGCCGCTAGAGTGTGGCCCGATTCGGGACGCCGAAAGCGACAAATTTGTCCGCATCATCAGGACGCTGGTTACCCGTCAGGTACAGGGGGAGGGGAGACACCGGGCGAGACCGGAATGAGTCGGACCTGTTCGTCACCCCCAGTGATGATACGCAGCGTTACTTCAATCGACCGGAGTGATCTACAGCCTTTTCCCGCGGTTTATCTCACGGACAGTGATCGCTGCGCTAAGGTCGAGGTCGACTCCGGGGGGAGCGCGTTCCGATCGATGCCCGTGGGGGTGCATCAGCGAGCAGGTGCCCTGCATCTGATCGTTCGGGACGGACGAGTTGGGCGGCGCCCACGGCGCACGTGGGGTGGGGGAGTAATGGCGGTTCACCAGAGCGCTGCCACGGGGGCGTGGTCGCTCCCGTTCCGGCACGAGGAACGGCGGCGGCAGCAGCGCTGGACGCATCACTACGTGGCCTCCCTGGTGGCCATCGACGCGCTGGCCGCGACCATCGCCTCGGTGCTGGCCTACCAGGTCCGGTTCCCGGCCGCGGAGGTCGCCGGCTACCTGATCCTGACGATGCTCATGCCGGTCCTGTGGGTCGCCATGGTCGCCCTGCTGGACTGCTACGAGCCGCGCGTGCTCGGCCTGGGGTCGGACGAGTTCCAGCGGGTCGGCCGCGCGTTCATCGCGGCCACCGCCGTCCTCGGCTTCGTGTCGTACGCGTTCAAGCTCGAGGTCGCCCGCGGGTACGTGGTCCTCGCCCTCCCGCTCGCGCTGTTCCTGTGCGTCCTGGGCCGGTACGCCGCCCGCAAGTGGCTGCACCGCCGCCGGATGGCCGGGGAGTTCCTGCACAACGTGATCGCCGTCGGCGAGGAGCACGCGGTCGTCGACCTGGTCACCCAACTGCGGCGGGACCAGTACAGCGGGATGCGGGTGATGGGCGCCTGCCTGTCCGGCGGCGACGGCGCCCGGCTGGTCGGCCTGGGGGTGCCGCTGTTCGGCGGCGTGGACGACGTGGCCGAGGTCGTCCGCCGCACCGGCGCCGACACCGTCGCGGTGACCAGCGGGGTCGGGGTCGACCCGGTCCGCCTGCGCCGGCTGTCCTGGGAGCTGGAGGGCAGCGAGACCGACCTGGTCGTCGCGCCCGGCCTGATCGAGGTGGCCGGTCCCCGGCTGCACATCCGCCCGGTCAGCGGGCTGCCGCTGCTGCACGTCGAGGAGCCGGAGTTCTCCGGCCTGCCCCGCATCCTCAAGGGCGCCTTCGACCGGTGCGCGGCCGCCGCCGCCCTGATCCTGGTCCTGCCGCTGCTGCTGCTCATCGCGGCGGCGGTCAAGCTGAACAGCCCCGGTCCGGTGGTGTTCCGGCAGACCCGGACCGGCCGGCGCGGCCGCGAGTTCACGCTCTACAAGTTCCGCTCGATGTACGCCGACGCCGAGGCCCGCCGGGCCGAGCTGCTGGACCGCAACGAGCGCGGCGACGGGCTGCTGTTCAAGATCCGCTCGGACCCGCGGGTGACCCCGGTCGGCCGCTGGCTGCGCCGGTTCTCCCTGGACGAGCTCCCGCAGCTGGTGAACATCCTGTTCGGGCACATGTCGCTGGTGGGCCCGCGCCCGCCGCTGCCGGACGAGGTCGCCCTGTACGAGGAGGACGTGCGCCGCCGCCTGCTGGTCAAGCCGGGCCTCACCGGCCTCTGGCAGGTCAGCGGTCGCAGCGACCTGACCTGGGAGGAATCGGTCCGCCTCGACCTGCGGTACGTGGAGAACTGGTCCTTCGCGCTGGATCTGATGATCCTGTGGAAGACCGGCTCGGCGATCAGCCGCGGGCGCGGGGCGTACTGATCCGGCGCCGGGCCCGGGGGATGGGGGGAGCCGACGGGCCCGGCGCACTACAGTGTGGCTCGACCCCTTGGACCAGCACGTTTCTCCGGCCTGAACAACGGGTGGCCAGTGCGGGAGAACGGTGCGACGAGAGGATCAGCAGTGACGAGGACCGGCTACGTGCCCGGTGTCTACGACATGTTCCACATCGGTCACCTCAACATCCTGCGCAACGCCCGGCTGCACTGTGACCACCTGATCGCCGGCGTGGTCTCGGACGAGATGGCCGAGCTTGCCAAGGGCCGCCGCCCGGTGGTGCCGATGGTCGAGCGGCTGGAGATCGTCCGCAGCATCCGCTACGTCGACGAGGTCGCGGCCGAGCTGGTGCCGGACAAGCTGGAGATGTGGGAGCGGCTGCGCTTCGACGTCCTGATCAAGGGCGACGACTGGCGCGGCACGGCCAGGGGTGCGGCGCTGGAGGCGAAGATGGCCTCGGTCGGCGTCGAGGTGGCGTACCTGCCGTACACCGCGCACACGTCGAGCACGCTGCTGCGCCGGGTGCTGGAAGACCTGCCGGGCCAGGTGCGGCACCGTGCCTGGGCTGGACGGGCTGGGCGCCGCGGCCCCGGTCGAGCCGCCCCGCCGGGCCGGCGCGCCG
>CADCTP010000113.1 GCA_902805565.1 uncultured Mycobacteriales bacterium | reverse complement strand
GCCGCCTCCGCCAGCCGCTCGGCGGGATCGCCGCCCGCGCCGGCGGTCAGCACGCCCAGCACCGCGTCGACCGCCGCCCGGGACGCCGCGTCCGGATCCGGGGACATCGACACCCCGTCGCAGACCACGGCGATCCCGGGCGCGACCGCGCCGGCGTCCTCGTTGCGGTGGTGCACGAGGCCGCGGTCACTGACCACCGCACCCCCGGGCACGGAATCGGCGTACCGGTCGGGCAGCGGCATGGGCACAGCGTAGTGAGCGCCGCTACGTCCCGTCGCCGACCACCGGTGCCGACACGGGCAGGTTCCGCGGATCGAAGCCGTACGGCAGCTCCAGCCGGTGCGCGGCCAGCAGCCCGGTGTCCGCCAGCAGCCGCCCGGTCGGCCCGTCGGCGACCAGCCGGCCGCCGGAGAGCACCACCGAGCGCGGGCACAGCTGCAGCGCGTACGGCAGGTCGTGGGTGACCATCAGCACGGTCACGTCCAGGCCGGTGAGGATGTCGGCCAGCTCCCGCCGGGCCGCCGGGTCCAGGTTGCTGGACGGCTCGTCCAGGACCAGCACCTCCGGCTCCATCGCCAGCACGGTCGCCACCGCGACCCGCCGGCGCTGCCCGAACGACAGGTGGTGCGGCGCCCGCCCGGCCGCGTCGGCCATCCCGACCCGCTCCAGCGCCCACCGCACCCGGGCGTCCAGCGCCGGCCCGCGCAACCCCAGGTTGGCCGGCCCGAACGCGACGTCCTCGGCCACCGTGGGCAGGAACAGCTGGTCGTCCGGGTCCTGGAAGACGATCCCGACCAGGCGGCGGACCTCGCGCAGCGAGTCCCGCCCGACGGTGCGGCCGCCGACCCGGACCTCGCCGGGCCCGCCGGAGAGGATGCCGTTGAGGTGCAGCACCAGGGTGGTCTTGCCGGCGCCGTTCGGGCCGAGCAGCGCGACCCGCTCGCCGCGCTCGATCCGCAGGTCGACGCCGCGCAGCGCGGGCGAGCCGTCCGGGTAGGCGTAGGCCAGGCCGGAGACCTCCAGGGCGGGTGCGGTCACCGCAGGACCGTACCGACCGCGGCCAGCACCAGCCCGGCGGCGGCCGGCAGCACCGCGACCGCGGCCCAGGAGCGCGGGGCGGCGGCCGCGCCCGGACCGGCCGGCATGGTGCCGGTGTAGCCGCGGGACAGCATGGCCAGGTGCACCCGCTCGCCGCGCTCGTAGCAGCGGACGAACAGCGCGCCGGCGGCGTGCGCGAGCGGCCGCCAGGCGCGGACCGAGCGGGCCCGGAAACAGCGCGACTCCCGGGCGATCCGCATCCGGCGCAGCTCGGCCGCGATCACCTCGGCGTACCGGAGCATGAACGCGGCGATCTGCACCAGCCGGGGCGGCAGCCGCAGCCGCTCCAGCCCGGCCAGCAGGGCCCGCTGCTCGGTGGTCGCCACCAGCAGGATCGAGGTGAGCACGCCCAGCGTCGCCTTGGCCAGGATCGTGCCGGCGCTCTCCAGGCCGGGGCGGCTCACCGACAGCCCGAGGACCTCGATCCGGGGGCCGCGGGCGACGAACGGGATCGCCACCGCGAACAGCACGAACGGCACCTCGACCACGGTCCGGCGCAGCACCGTGCCGACCGGCACCCGGGCCAGCCCGGCCACGGCCGCCAGCAGCACGGCGTAGCCGGCGTACGCCGGCCACCAGCCGCGCGGGGTGGACACCACGACCAGCAGGAACGCGACCGCGGCCAGCAGCTTGCACTCCGGGGGGAGCCGGTGGACCGGCGAGTCCCGGGGGAGGTGGCCGCCGTGCGCGTGCCCGCCGCTCACCGCGGCGTCGGCTCCCCGCCGGCCCGGTCCTCGCGGCCGGCCGGGCCGGCGCCGCGGCGGACGACGAGGAACAGCGCGCCGCCGATCGCGAACGTCGCCAGCACGCCCAGCACCCCGGCCAGCCCGCCGGAGACCCGCTCGTCGTCGACCCCGCGCACCGCGTAGTCCGCGACCGGCGAGTCGGCCAGGTCGGAGTCGGTCGCGGTGGCGATGAAGCCCTTGTCCTCGGCCACCTTCTCCAGCCCGTCCGGGCTGCCGCTGGCGAACTGGCTGACGACCCCGGCCAGCAGCAACGCCAGCAGCAGGCCGCCGAGCAGCAGCCCCCGGGTGCGGGTCACGCGGTCACCGCCGAGCGCAGCGCGGCCTCCCGGCGGGCGGCGACCAGGCCGCGGGCGCCGTGCACCAGGTCCGGGCGGACGGCGAGCACGCTGCTCACCACCAGCGCGGTGATCACGGCCTCGCCGATGCCGATCAGCACGTGCACGCCGACCATCGCGGCGGCCAGCGTGCCCAGCGGGATGTCGGCGGTGCCGCCGAGCGCGTAGATCCCGGTGAACGCCAGCGCGGCCGCCGGCACCGAGACCAGCGCGGCGAGGAACGCCGCCGGCACCACCGACCCCGGCCGGCGCGGCAGCACGACCAGGGCCAGCCGGAACACCAGCCAGCCGACCAGCGCGGTGGCGACGGCCATGCACGTCACGTTCACCCCGTACGCCGTCAGCCCGCCGTCGGCGAAGAACAGTTGCACCAGCAGCACCACCGCCACGCACAACACACCGGTCCACGGCCCGACGAGCACGGCGGCCAGCACCCCGCCGAGCAGGTGCCCGGAGGTGCCGGCGGCGACCGGGAAGTTGAGCATCTGCACGGCGAAGACGAACGCGGCCACCAGCCCGGCCAGCGGGGCGACCTTCTCGTCGCCCAGCTCGCGGCGGCTGCCGCGCAGCGCGACCCCGATCGCGGCGGCGGCGACCACGCCGGCGCCGAGGGACACCGGGCCGTCGATGAAACCGTCCGGGACGTGCATCCGGCGCCTCCTGGGTTCGCGCGAGCGGTAACGCCCGTACCGCATGACGGACGGTACGACCGTAACCAGCGATCGGCAATACGCCCAGCGGGCCCGGCTCAGAAGTGCAGCGTGGTGTGCGGCGCCTCGTCCGTGGCCAGCAGCCGGTCGGCCACCCGCAGCGCCCCCGGCCGGTGCTCGTCGGCCAGCCCGGCCCGGGCCAGCTGGCCCAGCCGGTGCCCGCCCAGGTACGCCGAGCCCAGCGTGGTCACCGGCAGGGTCACGTCCGCCCCCTCGGCGGTCGGCACACAGGTCGCGCCGTCGGGGGAGGCGTCCAGGGCGAACCGGCCGGCCGCGTACCCGGCCGGGTCCAGCACCTCCAGCACCACCCGCCCGCTCCCCCCGTACGACCGGGCGGTGAGCGCGGCCGGCACGTCCAGCAGCCGCAGCCACATCTGGTCCCCGCGCCGGGTCTGCCGGGCCGCCCGGCCGTCGCCCAGCAGCCACGGCACCGCCTCGTCCACCGGCCGCCCGGCCGCCCGGACGTGGGTGACCAGGTCGACGGCCAGTGCGAACCGCCACAGGTCGACCCAGGCCTCGTCGGTCGCCGCGACCAGCTCGTCGACGGTCAGCTCGATCCGCGGGTCGTCGCCCCAGCCCGAGTGCCAGCGCAGGTAGCCGTCCGGCTCCCCGGCCGCGTCCCGGTGCAGCACCACCCGGCCGACCCACTCCGGCTTCTCGCCGGTCGGGTGGGTCAGGCCCAGGTCGCGGTCCCAGCGCGGCGCCGGGCGGGTCAGCCCGCCGGCGCGCCGCAGCCGGGCCCGGTCGTAGACGGCCGGGGCCAGCGGGCGCAGCTCCCGCACGGTCACCGCCTCCAGCCGGCCGGCCGGCGGCGGGCACAGCGCGGCCCGCCGGTCGATCTCCCACTCGGCGCCCTCGGTGGCCGGGGCGTAGCCGTACCGGCCGTAGATCCGCCACTCCGAGGCCAGCAGGATGCTGGCGGTGTCCCCGCGCCCGGCCGCCGCGGCCAGGTCCTCGGCCATCATCCGGGTGAGCAGGCCGCGCCGGCGGTGGGTGGCGGCGACGGTGACCATCGTCACGCCGTCGGCCGGGACCGTGCGGCCGCCCGGCACGGTGAGCTCGAACGGGAGGCTGCGCAGCGTCCCGACCACCTGCCGGCCGTCGAAGGCGCCCCAGGCCCGGTCCAGGTCCGGCCGCATCGTGTCCAGCCAGTACGTCGCCCACGCCGTGTCGTCCGGCTCCGGCTCCAGGAACGCCGTCCCCACGCAGCGCAGGTAGGACTCGGCGTCGTCGCGGGTGGCCGTGCGGATCTCGGTCGTCACGGTCGGCGACCCTAGCCCGACCGGGGCGGTCGAGGGCATCCGTTTTCGGCCGCCTGGGTAGAGAGCCGCCATGCCACCCAGAACGAGGTCCGGCGGCGCCGACGAACGCAACGAGACCGAGGCCGAACGCCTCGACCGCAACTACGGCGAATTGCTGCAGGAGCTGCGGGTCGCCCAGGTCGGCGTGCAGATCCTCTTCGCCGCCCTGCTCACCGTCGCGTTCACCCCGCAGTTCCGGGAGATCACCTCGCTGCAGCGGGGGACGTACGTGGTGACGCTGCTGGCCTCCTCGGTGGCCACGGCCTGCCTGATCGGGCCGGTGGCGTTCCACCGGGTGGTGTTCCGGCACAGCCAGAAGGACGACCTGGTCCGGGTGGCGCACCGGATGGCCGTGGCCGGCATGGGCTTCCTGCTGGTCGCGGTGGTGGGTGCGGTGCTGCTGATCCTGGAGGAGGTCCTCGGCCAGACCCCGGCGTACTGGTACACCGCCGCGGTGGCCCTGGTCATCATCGTGCTGTGGGTCGTGGTGCCGCTGGCCAGCCGGACCCGCCGGGAGAGCTCGGACTGACCGCCGGGGCCCCGGCCCGCCATGGCCCCATGACCCAGGGCCCGGCGTGACCCCGGGCCCCGCACCGCGCGGTGCGGGGCCCGGGCCGGTCAGCCGGGGCCGGTCAGGGCCGCAGCACGGTCACGCTCTCGGTCGCCCGCCGCACCTCCTCCGGCCGCACCCGGACCCGGTAGTAGTCGTTGGTCAGGTACGGCCGGAGCAGGTCGAGGTAGTGCCGGTCGCCCGGCAGCGCCGAGGTCCCGCCCGGCAGCGCGCTGCGGCCGACCGGCCCGCCCGCCGTGAGCACCCCGACGTACCGGCGGGCCGGGCCGGAGCCGAAGGTGAACCCGTCGGCCGAGTCCGCCCGCACGTTGTGCGCGGCCGCGTCGACGGTGCCGTAGCCGCCGTCGACCGGCACGCCGGCCAGCCCAGGCAGCGGCGCCGGGAACGCCCCGAACGCCGGCGGCGCCGAGAACGGCCCGCCCAGCGGCGAGTCCAGGGTCAGCCGGTGCAGCTTGCCCCAGCGGTAGTCGGCCAGCCGGGTGGAGCCGCCGAACGCCGGCGCGAAGTCGGCGCTGCGCAGCCGGTCCAGGCCGACCCGGACCGCCCGGAGCATCGCCAGCGCCTGCCGGTCCCGGGGGTCGGCGACGCCGGGCGCGGCGAAGAGGTCCACCCCGGACGCCGAGGGCACCCCGGACACCGCCCGGCGCAGCGCGGACAGCGCCCGCTGCCCGTCCACCACCGGCGCGTCGAACCGGGTGGCGACGGCGTCCACGGTGCCGGCGATGAACCGGCTCCGCCAGACCGCGTACAGGGTGGCCGCCACCGAGTCGGCCTGCTCCCGGGCCGACGGCGGCCGCAGCCGGCCGTCCCGGTCGGCCGCGTCGTACCCCTCGGCCAGGCCGGTCGGGGTGGACCGGTCCCAGACCGCCAGCCGCAGCACCGCCTCGGCCACCTTCGGGTCGCGGGCCAGCGCCCGCAGCTCCGGCACCCGGGAGAACGCCCCGCGGGCCAGCGCGGCGCTGATCCGCGGCACGAAGAACTGCGCGTCCAGCAGCACGGTGTCGGCCTGGATGCGGGCCATGTCGGCCGCGTCGACCTTGCCCCGGCGCAGCGCGCCGGTCAGCGCGTCGGTGATCCGCCCGGCCCGCAGCCCGTCGTAGCCGGCGTTGAGGTAGAGGATCCCGCCGCCCGGCCGGGCCTGGTTCAGCGGGTCGTTGTCCAGCGTGGTGCCGGCCGGGTCGTTGTTCGCGTTGACGAACCAGCCCGCGGCCGGGTCCACCAGCTGGGGCATCTCCGCCGGCGGCAGGATCTCGTACGGCACCGCCTGGCCCGGGTACCGGGTGGTCGCCGGCAGCCACTCGTTGCCGCCCTGCCCGTCCCGCACCAGGTACGGCGGCAGCCCGCGCACCGTGCCGGCCTGCAGGTCCTCCCGCAGCGGCAGCTCGGCCGAGGTGAAGTAGGCGATGTGGCCGAAGCGGTCGGCGTACGCCCAGTTCTGCGAGCCGACGTCGAAGGACTCCAGGCCCTCGCGGAAGTCGGCCAGGTCGCGGGCCTCCAGCCAGGCCAGGAAGGCGTCGAGCTCCTGGGTGGGGGAGTAGCCGGTGTACTGCACCGACAGCGCGGTCCCGGCCGCGGCGTCCAGCTGCACGATCGGGCCGTTGTTGCGGCGCGGCACGATCAGCGTCGCCGGCGGGATCCCGCCACCCGGCGGCACGGTCGTGACCTGGCCGGCGGTGTTGGCCCGGAAGGTCTCCGGCACGGCCAGCACCGGCTCGGTCCGGCCCTGGAAGACCGTGGACAGGCCGCTGGGCGAGGCCGGGTCGGGCCGGACCGCCTCCAGGTAGGTGTCGGTCACGTCCATCGGGTTGGTGGTCGAGCCCCAGGCGATGTCCCGGTTCTGGCCCTGGGCCAGCCCCGGGACGCCCGCGAAGCCCTCACCGGCGGCGTCCAGGCCGGGCGCCGTCAGGTGGACCGGGTAGAAGATCGACGGGTTGTCCAGCCCCAGGTGCGGGTCGTTGGCCAGCAGCGGCCGGCCGTCCTTCGTGTGCCGGCCGGAGACCGCCCACTCGTTGGACCCGGTCGGGTGCTCGCCGCGCTCCAGCACGCCGCGCAGCACCGGCGACCGCTCGGCCTGCGCCCGGTAGCGGGTGGCCAGCGCGGCGGCCTGGGCCAGCTTGCGCCGGTCCGGGGTCCACCGCCGGCTCGCGTCCGGCACCGTCGAGGCGCTGCTGAACGGCACGTGCGCGGCCAGGTCCTCGACGAACAGCGCCTGCCCGTCCACCCCCTGGGCCGCGCCGCCGGCCACGTACGCCTGCAGCGCGGTGGTGGCGTCGGTGTCCAGGTCGAACGACAGCTGGAACGCCACCAGCTTGCCGATCACGATCGTGTCCACCGGCGTCCACGGGCCGACCGAGGTCAGCTTCAGCGCCGCGTACTCCGGCGGCAGCGGGGCGCCCGAGGCGATCTTGGCGTTCACCCCGGCCGTGTACGCGGTGACCGCGTCCCGCAGCCGCGGGCCGGCCGCTGCCCAGGACGCCTCCGACCCGCGGCGCAGGCCCAGCGTGCGCAGCTGCACGTCGCCGGGCAGCGCGGCCGGACCGAGCAGCTCGGCCAGCGTGCCGGAGGCGGTCCGGCGCAGGGTGTCCATCTGGAACAGCCGGTCGGTGGCGTGCACCCAGCCCTGCGCGAAGTACAGGTCGTGCCGGCTGGCCGCGGTCAGGTGCGGCACGCCGTCGGTGGTGCGGACCACGGTGACCGGCCGCTGGAGACCGGGGACGTCGATCGTGGTGCCGGGTGGGGCCGGGGCCGCGCCGGCGGCGCTGACCGCGGTCAGCGGCAGCACGGCGGCGGTCAGCACGACGGCGAGCGCGCGGAGAGGGCGCACGGAGCCTCCTCGTCGAGGCGGGTACGGACTGTCGGGCAGCCTGACATGTCCGGGTACCGCCCCGGAAGGGGCTCCGGGCTCCGGGTACGCCCCGGAAGGGCTCGGATCACCGCGTCGCAGGGCTCCGGGAGCGCCGCAGGGCTCCGGGGCTCACCCCAGCTCGAGCGTCACCCGGTCGGAGCGGACGTAGCCGATCGTGTCGCCGTACCCGACCCGCAGGTGGCCGTCCACGGCGGCCGGGTCGAGCAGCACGGTCGCCTGGCCGGTGCGCAGCGTGCCGACCTCGGTGCCGCCGGCGGAGCCGAGGACCGGGACGGTCGGCACGCCGGGTGCCGGGGTGACCCGCTCCGCGCCGCCGGGCAGCGTCCGGCTGCCGGCCGGGTCGGTGAACCAGGCCGCGCGGCCGGCGTACCAGACCGCGGTCCAGTCGCCGCGCCGGT
>CADCTP010000112.1 GCA_902805565.1 uncultured Mycobacteriales bacterium | reverse complement strand
CCGCAGGCCGCGAGCCGCGCGGCGACCAGGTCCAGGGCGTCCTCGGCCCCGAGCTGGCCGGCGGCCGGGACCCGGTCGGCGACCACGGCGAACGCCAGCAGCCGCCCGTCCGCGCCGCGCACCAGCCCGGCCAGCGAGGTGATCCCGGTCAGCGTGCCGGTCTTGGCCCGGACCCGCCCGGCCGCCACCGCCGCCGGGCCGGTGAGGAACCGGTCGTCCAGCGTGCCCAGGTAGCCCGAGACCGGCAGCGCCGGCACCACGGCGTGCAGCCCGGGGTCGTCGGTGCCGACCGCGTGCCGCAGCAGCGCGGCCAGCAGCCCGGTGGTCAGCCGGTTGCGCAGGGACATCCCGCTGCCGTCGACCAGCCCGGCCTCGCCGGTCGGCAGCTCCATCCGGCCGAGCACCCCGCGGGTCGCCGCCGCCGCGCCGGCGAAGCTGGCCGGCGCGCCCTCGGCGATCGCGACCTGCCGGGCCAGCACCTCGGCCAGCACATTGTCCGAGGCCAGCAGCATCTGCTCGACCAGCCGCGGCACCGGCTGCGAGACGACCTCGGCCAGCCGGCGGGTGCCCGGGGTGGCCCGGCCGCGCAGCACCACCGCGTCCGGCACGCCGAGGGCCGCGGCCAGCGCCCGGCCGGCGGCCAGGTCCGGCTCGGTCGAGCGGGCCCGCAGCCCGCCCTGCCGGCCGGCGTCCACCATCGTCGCGGTGACCGGGGCGATGTAGCCGCCGGCGATGTCGACCGGGTCCCACCCGGGCGCCATGGCCGGGCCCTGGAACAGCGAGGAGTCGACCACCACCCGGGTCACCGCCGGCAGGCCGGCCTTCCGCACCGCGGCGGCCAGCGTCGCGATCCGCGGCGCCCCCGCGTACGGCGTCGGCGTGCCGGCCGGGGCGGCGGACAGCGTGCCGTCCCCGCCGCCGACCAGCACGATCTCGCCGAGCCGGGTCCCGGCCACGACCCGGGTGGTCAGCCGCTGCTCGGGCTCGGTCACCGACAGCAGGGCGACCGCGGTGGCCAGCTTCACCGTCGAGGCGGGGGTGACGGCCGTGCGCGCGCCCCGGTCCAGCAGGACGGCACCGGTCTCGACGTCCAGCACGGTCGCGGCGACCCGGCCGCCCAGCCGGGGGTCCGACAGCGGGCCGGTCAGCGCGCGGGTGACGGCGGTGGCGGACTGCGCGGGTCCGGTGGCGGCCTCGGCCAGCACCGGCGGCGGCACGACCAGGGGCTGGGACGTCGGACCCGGCGCGGCCGAGCGCGCGGCGGTCCCGGGCCCGGGGTCCCGGTCGCGGCCGACCAGCAGCCCGGCGCCGACGCCGGCCACCCCGACGACCAGCGCGCACGCCCCGGCGACCGCCCCCTTCCACCGCACCGGGCCAGCCTAGGGGGCGCGTCACACCGCCGCGTCCGGGTTCCGCCGGGCCCGGCCCCTAGACTCGGGGTCCGGCGCTTGGGAGGAGCGGACAGTGGAGTTCGACGTCACGATCGAGATCCCCAAGGGCGAGCGGAACAAGTACGAGTTCGACCACCACTCGGGGCGGATCCGGCTGGACCGGACCCTGTTCACCGCGACGCAGTACCCGACCGACTACGGGTTCATCGAGGGCACCCTCGGCGACGACGGCGACCCGCTGGACGCGATGGTCCTGCTCCAGGTCCCGACGTTCCCGGGCTGCCTGATCCGGTGCCGCGCGATCGGGATGTACCGGATGCGGGACGAGATGGGCGGCGACGACAAGGTGCTGTGCGTGCCGGCCGCCGACCCCCGGATGGAGCACCTGCGGGACATCCACCACCTGCCCGAGTTCGAGCGGATGGAGATCCAGCACTTCTTCAACGTCTACAAGGAGTTGGAGCCCGGCAAGTCGGTCGAGGGCGCCACCTGGGCCGGCCGCACGGCCGCCGAGGAGGAGATCGTCGCCTCCCGCAAGCGGCTCGCCGACACCGACGGCGAGCTGGACTCCGGCTCGCCCGACCGCTAGGACCCCGTACGGCCGACCGGCCCGGGACCTGCCCCCTGAGGGGGCGGGTCCCGGGCCGGTCGGGTCAGGTGCTCAGGGGCTGTAGGTGCTCAGGGGCCGAAGCCCGGGCCGGGCCCGGGGATCGGGCCCGGGGTCGGCACCGGACCTGGGCTCGGCGCCGGACCTGGGCTCGGCAGTCCGGGGTCCGGGCCCGGGGTCGGCGGCATCGGGTCCGGCGCGGGTCCCGGCGGCGTCGGGTCGACCGGCACGGGGGCCGGCTCCGGATCGATCGGTGGCATCACCATGCCGATGAGGTACCCCCTTAAGGGGTCGCACACGCACCTAAAGTCGGGGACATGCTGTCACCCGAGGTGGTCGCCTACTACGAGCACGGGTTCGAGCAGGACCGGCTGAGCGCGCGGACCGGCCGGCTGGAGTTCGCCCGGACCTGGGAGCTGCTGCAGCGGTTCCTGCCGGCCCCGCCCTCGACGGTCGTCGACGTCGGCAGCGGCCCCGGCGCGTACGCGGTGCCGCTGGCCCTCGCCGGGCACACCGTGCACGTCGTGGACGCCATGCCGCTGCACGTCGAGCAGTGCCGCCGCGCCGCGGAGGCGGCCGGGGCCGGGCTGGGCTCGGCCACGGTCGGCGACGCCCGGACGCTGGACCTGCCGACCGGGTCGGCGGACGCGGTGCTGCTGCTCGGCCCGCTCTACCACCTGCTGGAGGCGGCGGAGCGGCTGGCGGCGCTGGCCGAGGCCCGCCGGGTGCTGCGGCCGGGCGGGGTGCTGTGCGCGGCGTCGATCAGCCGGTTCGCCAGCATGATCGAGGGCCTGCACCGCGGCTGGGCCGGCGAGCACCCGGAGATCGTGGAGTCCGGCCTGCACACCGGCACGCACCGCAACCCGGGCGGGCTGCCGGACTGGTTCACCTCCGCGCACTTCGCCCGCCCGGAGGAGCTGGCGGCCGAGGTCGCGGCGGCCGGCTTCGCGGAGGTCGAGGTGCTGGCGATCGAGGGGCCGGGCACGCTGGTGGACGACGTCGACGCCTGGCTGGACGACCCCCGGCGGCGGGACTGGCTGCTGCGCCAGCTGCGCCGGACCGAGACCGAGCCGTCGATCCTGGGCATGAGTTCACACGCCCTGGCGGTGGGCCGGGCGAACTAGGACGCGACACATCGCCGATCTCCGACGGAAAGGGCATTTCGTACGGCACGATGTCGCCCCGGTCGGTATCACGGGCGCTTCGCCCCACTCTGACCCCGTGCGAGAGCCGATCGAGGAGAGGGGCCGTCCGTGTCGACCCAGCTGGCAGCACGACTGGTGGTGGGCGACCCCGCCGCCGAGGCGCACGCGGGCGCCGCGCTGGCCGCCGGGGCCGTCGTCGGGGCCGCGTTCGGCAACTGCTACGCCATCGTCACCCGCCCCGACCCGGGCACGGTCCGCACGGTCAACGAGCTCAAGGGCCGCCCGGTCGACCAGGTCGGCAGCCTGACCACCACGCCGATGCGGATCCCGCGCGCCTTCGACTGGAGCGCGCTGCCGGCCGGCCTGTCCGCGCCGGAGGTGCTCGGGCTGCTGGACGAGCTGCTCGGGATCGGCCCGTTCGGTTTCCGGGGGCCGGCCGCGCCGGACGTCCCCGACCACCTCACCCGGCTCGACGCCGGGGTGCGGACCACCCAGGTGATCGCCCCGGGCTACCCCTGCCCGTCCAACGGCTTCCTGGCCGCGGCGCTGGCCGCCACCGGCGGGGACTGGCTCCACGTCACCTCGGCGAACCGGTCCCGGCACCGCACCGGCTCGGCCGACTCCCCGGCGCACTGGCGGGCGGCCGGGCTGCGGGCCGACTTCGGCGACGACCCGCGCTTCCTGCTGCTGGAGCACCCGGACGAGGCGGCGGCGCTGGCCCGGCACCCCGACCACGCGCCGATGTCGACGACGATCCTGGCGTTCCACACGCTGGCCGCCCCGGGGCCGGACGGCCGGCGCCGGCTGCTGCTGGAGCGGCACGGGTCGCTGCCGGTCGAGGCCGTCCGCGCCGCCGTCGAGCCGTACGGGTTCGACCTGGCGTACGGGCCGCGCGCCGGCCACCGCCTCGGCCAGCGGGCGTACCTGGACCGACCGGGGTAAGGGACGGTCCGTGAGCGACGTGCGGACCGGGATCTCGGGCTGGCGCTACCCGCCGTGGCGGGGCGTGTTCTACCCGCCCGGCCTGCCGCAGCGCCTGGAGCTGGAGTACGCGTCCCGCCGGATGCGGACCATCGAGATCAACGGCTCCTTCTACTCCCTGCAGCGCCCGGAGTCCTACGCCCGGTGGGCCGCCGAGACGCCGCCGGACTTCCTGTTCGCGGTGAAGGGCCCGCGGTTCGTCACGCACATGAAGAAGCTGGCCGGCGTCGAGGCGCCGCTGGCCAACTTCTTCGCCTCCGGCGTGCTCGCGCTGGGCGGAAAGCTGGGCCCGGTGCTCTGGCAGCTGCCGCCCAGCCTCGGCTACGACCCGGAGCGGCTGGCCCGCTTCTTCGCGCGGCTTCCCCGGACCACCGGCGCGGCGGCGGAGCTGGCGGCGGGGCACGACGAGCGGCTGGCGGGCCGGGCGCTGACCGCGGCGACCGACGACCGGCCGCTGCGGCACGCGCTGGAGGTCCGGCACGGCACGTACGAACGGCCGGAGTTCGTCGAGCTGCTGCGGGCGCACGACATCGCCCTGGTCGTGGCGGACACCGCCGGGAAGTGGCCGGCGCTGCTCGACGTCACCTCCGACCTGGTCTACCTGCGGCTGCACGGCGACGAGGAGCTGTACGTCTCCGGGTACGACCCGCCGGCGCTGGACCGCTGGGCGGCCCGGATCCGGACCTGGGCGGCCGGCGGCACGCCGGCCGACGGCACCGTGCTGGCGCCGCCGGCCCCCCGGCAGCCGCGCGACGTCGTCGTCTACTTCGACAACGACGTCAAGGTCCGGGCGCCGGTGGACGCGATCGCACTGGCCGACCGGCTCGGGGTGGCGCCCCCGCCGGCCCCGGAGCCTCAACTGCGGGTGCGGCGGCGGTAGCCGACCCCCTCGTGCCAGGACTCGATCACCATGTCCGGTGGGTCGATCGTCACCAGCACGACCTCGGTGAACTCGATCCGGAACACGTCCGAGGAGTCCACGTCCGGTGGTCGGGGGCCGCCGTAGCCGGCCCAGAACGCGGCCTTGTCCGCCTCCTCGGTGAGCAGCACCGCCCGCCCGGCGAACTTCGCGTCCCCAGGCCAGGACGCCGGGTCCTGCTCGTCGGCGTCCTCGGACGCCGAGTGGAACGCCACCCGCGGATCCCGCCGCAGGTCCTGGCCCTTCACCGCCCCGGGCATCCCGCCGGTGAACGCGTCCGCACCGACGAAGTGCACCTCCGCGCCGCTGATCCGGGGCGAGCCGTCCCGGCGCAGCGTCGCCATCGTCTTGTGCTTGTGCCGGTCCAGCACGGCCCGCACCCGCCCGGCGAACTCCGGCGCGGCCCGCTCCACCTCGTCCCACGACGCCATGGCCGGCATCCTGCCCGGCCGCACCGACAGAATCCGCACCGACAGAACCGGCCGACCCCGAGACCCGGATTCCGGGTCGGGGTCCGGGCGGTCCCCGATGCGGCGGGGGTCGGCCGCGGCGCAGGCTGGAGCACGTCAACGAGAGGTAGGAAAAGCCGTGAACGACATCCACGCCCGGTTCGCCGACCAGGGTCTCGTCCGGGTCCGGAACGGTCGCCTGCTCGCCGGCGTCGTGACGGGCCTGGGCCGCCGCTTCGGGATCGACCCGTGGCCGGCCCGGTTGCTGTTCGTCCTGATCCTGGCGGTCATCCCGGGGAGCCAGATCCTCATCTATCCGGTGCTCTGGATCCTGATGCCCAAGGAGGGCCGGTTCCCGGTCACCGCGCGCACCCAGCCGGGCGGGCCCGTCGGCCCGCAGGCCGCGACGGCCTGATCCGGTCGTCGTTCCCACGAACGGGCCGGACCGGCACGGTCCGGCCCGTTCGGTCCACCACCGCGCGGCAACGGTACGACAGCGACGTAGCAGGTAGAGCAATTACGGTCACGGTCCGATCGCACCCGGTGCGATGCGGATCACCCCGTGCCAGGATGCCCCAGAGCCGGGCCAAGGGAGGTCCGGCGACTTAGGGGGCTCCATGCGTGTACCCACAGTAACCGGAGCACGGCGACGGTCCGTCGCCGTGCTCGCGATCGCGGCGGCCGGCTCGGTCGCCATCGCCGGGACCCCGGCGTACGCGGCGGCGGACAACACCCGCCTCGGCGACAAGCTCGCCCGCGAGGTCACGGTCAACGGGGTGAACAGGCACCTGATCGCGCTGCAGCGGATCGCCGAGCAGAACGGCGGCACCCGGGCCTCGGGGACGCCCGGCTACGACGCCTCGGCGAAGTACGTGCACGACAAGCTGGCCGCGGCCGGCTGGGACGTCGAGTACCAGGACTTCACGTTCCCGTTCTTCGAGGAGAACGCGCCGGCCGAGCTCGAGCGCGTCTCTCCCCAGCCGCGGGTCTACACCCCGGGCGAGGAGGTCGTGACCTTCGAGTTCTCCGGCTCCGGCTCGGTCACCGGCGCCGTCGTGCCGGTCGACACCCAGGTCCCGGCGCCGGCCACCCCGGGCGTCACGTCCGGCTGTGAGGCGTCCGACTTCGCCGGCTTCACCGCCGGCAGCATCGCGCTGGTCCAGCGCGGCACCTGCACGTTCGAGATCAAGGCGACGAACGCGCAGGCGGCCGGGGCCAGCGCGGTGATCATCTTCAACGAGGGCCAGCCGGGCCGGACCGAGCCCTTCGCGGGCGGCCTCGGCCGGCCGTTCACGATCCCGGTCGTGGGTGTGTCGTACGCCGACGGCGCCGAGCTGGTCGGCCTGGCCGCCGCCGGTCCGGTCACCGTCAAGGTCACCACGGACACGTTCTCCGAGGACCGCACCACCCGCAACGTCATCGCGGAGACGCCGGGCGGCCGCGCCGACAACGTCGTGATGGCCGGTGGCCACCTCGACTCGGTGCTGGAGGGCCCGGGCATCAACGACAACGGCACCGGTGCGGCGGCGCTGCTCGAGGTCGGCCTCAAGCTGGCCGACGAGCGGGTCAAGAACAAGGTGCGGCTGGCGTTCTGGGGCGCGGAGGAGGCCGGGCTGCTCGGCTCGGAGTACTACGTGGGCCAGCTGTCCTTCGAGCAGCAGGTGGACATCGCGCTCTACCTGAACTTCGACATGATCGGCTCGCCGAACTTCGCCCGGTTCGTCTACGACGGTGACGACTCCGACGCCATGGGCGCCGGTGCCGGTCCGTTCGGCTCGGCGCAGATCGAGGACCTGTTCACCGGCTACTTCGACAGCAAGTCGCTGCCGAGCGAGGGCACCGACTTCTCCGGCCGGTCGGACTACGGTCCGTTCATCGCCGTCGGGATCCCGTCCGGTGGCCTGTTCACCGGCGCCGAGGGCATCAAGACCCCGGAGCAGGCCGCCAAGTACGGCGGCACCGCCGGGATCGCGTACGACCCGTGCTACCACTCGGTCTGCGACACGCTGGGCAACGTGAACCGCACGGCGCTGAACCAGAACTCCGACGCGGTCGCGTTCGCGATCGGCCGGTACGCGCTGGACACCAGTGACATCAACGGTGTCGGCGCCGCCGGCGCCAAGGCGACCAAGTCGGCGAAGGCCGCCAAGGCCGCCCGCACGCTCGCGACGACGAAGGCGGCCCCGGCCGCGGCCGACGCCGCGTAACACCGCACGACCCGCGAAGGGCCCGGTGGCGACCAGCCACCGGGCCCTTCCGTCGTCCGGCGCCCGTCAGCGCTCGGCGGTGCTCAGCGGCCGCGGTCCGCGCCGGCCGCGGCGCTCGCCTCGGCACCTCACCGGCCTCAGCGCTCACCGGCCTCAGTGCTCGCCGGCCTCAGCGCTCGACGCGGCCTCAGCGCTTCGTGGCGTTCTCCGCGTCGGCCTTGCGGCGCAGCGCGTAGACGAAGCCGCCGAGCAGCAGCACCCCGATGCCCACCCCGCCGAACAGCCATTCGGCGTTCCCGGCCCCGTCGTCGGCGGCCGGCGCGGCGGTCACCGGGGCGGCCGGGGAGGACGGCGCCGGGCTCGCCCCGGTGGGCGCGGCCGTGCTGGGGGC
>CADCTP010000111.1 GCA_902805565.1 uncultured Mycobacteriales bacterium | reverse complement strand
CCGTGCTGCGCGGGCTCGTGCCCGCCCCGCGCCGGCGGGCGTCCCCGGCCGCGGCCGGCTCCTGGGCGGACGCGATGCGGGGGCTGGCCGGGCCGGAGCGGGAGGACGCGGTGCTGGCGCTGGTCCGGACGACCGTGGCCGGGGTGCTCGGGCACGCGGGCGCCGGGAAAATCCCGGCCGGGTTGGCGTTCCGTGACCTCGGGTTCAACTCGCTGGCCGGGGTGGAGCTGCGGAACCAGCTCGCGGGCGCGACGGGGCTGCGGCTCCCGGCGACCGTGGTCTTCGACCACCCCTCGCCCGCGGCGCTGGCCGCGTACCTGCTCACCCGGATCGACGGACCGGCTCCGGCCGCCGTCCGGGTCAGGGCGGCGGCCGCGGACGACGATCCCGTCGTGATCGTCGGGACGGCCTGCCGGTTCCCCGGCGGCGTGGAGTCCCCGGACGACCTCTGGCGGCTGGTCGCCGACGGCACCGACGCGGTGTCCGGGTTCCCGGTGAACCGCGGCTGGGACCTCGGCGCGCTCTACGACCCGGATCCCGCGCACGCCGGCACGTCGTACGTGCGGGACGGCGGCTTCCTGCACGACGCGGACCTGTTCGACGCCGACTTCTTCGGTGTCTCCCCGCGCGAGGCGACCGCCACCGACCCCCAGCACCGGCTGCTGCTGGAGGTGGCGTGGGCCGCCTGGGAGAGCGCCGGGATCGCGCCGGCGTCGGTGCGGGGGAGCGCCACCGGGGTCTTCGTCGGCGCCATGTACAACGACTACGCCTCCCGGCTGGCGCTGGCGCCCGAGGAGTTCGAGGGTTTCCTGCTGGCGGGCAACCTCTCCAGCGTCGTGTCGGGGCGGCTCGCCTACACCTACGGCCTGGAGGGCCCGGCCGTCACCGTCGACACGGCGTGCTCGTCGTCGCTGGTGGCACTGCACCTGGCGGCCGCCGCGCTGCGCAACGGGGAGTGCGACCTGGCGCTCGCCGGGGGCGTGACGGTGATGTCGTCGCCGAACACGTTCGTGGAGTTCTCCCGGCAGCGGGGCCTGTCCCCGGATGGCCGCTGCAAGTCCTTCGCGGCCGGCGCGGACGGCACGGGCTGGTCGGAGGGCGTCGGGCTGCTGGTCGTGGAACGCCTCTCGGACGCCCGCCGGAACGGCCACCGGGTGCTCGGCGTGCTCAGGGGTTCGGCGGTCAATCAGGACGGGGCGTCGAATGGGTTGACGGCGCCGAATGGTCCGTCGCAAGAGCGGGTGATCCGGCAGGCGCTCGCCAATGCGGGTCTGGAGCCGGCCGAGGTGGACGCCGTCGAGGGGCACGGGACCGGCACCCGGTTGGGTGACCCGATCGAGGCGCAGGCTCTGTTGGCGACCTACGGTCAGGACCGCGCGGAGCCGCTCTGGTTGGGTTCGCTGAAGTCGAACATCGGCCATGCGCAGGCGGCGGCCGGTGTCGGCGGGATCATCAAGATGCTGGAGGCCATGCGGCACGGCCGATTGCCGCGGACTTTGCACGTCGACGCCCCGTCCCCGCACATCGACTGGGCGTCGGGGGCTGTCGAGCTGCTCACCGAGGACCGGCCCTGGCCCGAGACGGGCCGGCCGCGTCGTGCCGCTGTCTCCTCGTTCGGGATCAGTGGCACCAACGCCCACGTGATCCTCGAGGCGCCCGAGCCGGAGCCCGCGGAGCCCGCCGACCCGGCGGTCCTGCCCTGGGTGCTGTCCGCCCGTACCGAGCCCGCCCTGCGCGCCCAGGCCGAACGGCTGCTGCACGCCACCGGCCCCGACCTGCACATCGGCCGCACCCTCGCCGCCCGGACCCGCTTCGAGCACCGCGCCGTCGTCGTGGGCACCGACCGGACCGCAGCCCTGACCGCCCTGGCCATGGGCGAGGCCGCACCGTCGCTGGTCACCGGGCGGGAGCGCGACGGCAGCACCGCCTTCCTGTTCACCGGGCAGGGCAGTCAGCGGGTGGGGATGGGGGCTGAGTTGTATGCCGGGGAGCCGGTGTTCGCGGCGGCGTTCGATGAGGTTTGTGGCCTTTTGGATGCTGAGTTGGATCTGCCGTTGAGGGAGGTGGTGTTCGGGGTTCCGGAGCGGTTGGACCAGACGGTGTTCGCGCAGGCGGCGTTGTTCGCGGTGGAGACGGCGCTGTTCCGGCTGGTGGAGAGCTTTGGCCTGAGGCCGGATTATCTGCTCGGGCATTCGATCGGTGAGGTGACGGCCGCACATGTCGCTGGTGTCCTCGATCTGGCGGATGCGTGTGCGCTGGTCGGTGCCCGTGGCCGGCTGATGCAGTCGGCGCGGGAGGACGGGGCGATGGTCGCCCTCGAGGCGTCCGAGGCCGAGGTGGCCGAGGCGCTGGTGGCGGGGGTGGAGATCGCGGGTGTCAATGGTCCCCGTGCGGTGGTGGTGTCCGGTGACGCCGGTGCCGCGGAGCGGGTGGCGGAGTTGTGGCGGGGCCGGGGCCGGCGGGTGAAGCGTCTGACGGTGTCGCACGCCTTCCACTCCGCGCACATGGATGGTGTGTTGGCGGAGTTCGAGCGGACGATCTCGGGGTTGACGTTCGGTTCGCCGCGGATCCCGGTGGTGTCGAACGTGACCGGTGAGGTCGCCACGGAGCTGACCGAGCCGTCGTACTGGGCCCGGCAGGTCCGCAGCGCGGTCCGGTTCCACGACGGCGTCCGCACCCTCGAATCCGCGGGCGTCGTCCGCTACCTGGAGCTCGGCCCCGACGGCGTGCTCAGCGCCCTGGTGCCCGACAGCATCCCCGCGCTGCGCGCCGGCCGCCCCGAACGGGACACCGTCCACCTGGCCCTGGGCACCCTGCACGCCGACGGAGCCGACGTCGACTGGACCGGGGTGTTCACCCGGCACCGGGCCCGCGCGGTCGACCTCCCCACCTACGCCTTCCAGCGCCGCCGCCACTGGCTCGACACCGCCACGACCGGACACCCCCTGCTCGGCATGCCCGTCGGCCTGGCGGGCCGGGACGAGCAGGTGCTCAGCGGCACGGTCTCCCACAGCGCCCTGCCGTGGACCGCGGACCACACCATCGGCGGCGCGACCCTGTTCCCCGGCACCGGCTTCGTGGAGCTGGCCGTCCGCGCCGCCGAGCTCACCGGCGGCGGCCACCTGGACGACCTCACCCTGACGGCGCCACTGGTCCTGTCCGCGCACGACGCCACCGAGCTCCAGGTCGTGGTCACCGCGGACGGCGACCGCCGCACCGTCGAGATCTTCGCCCGCACCGCCGACCGGCCCTGGACGTCCCATGCCCGGGGCGTCCTGGCCACCGCTCCCGACACCGCGCCGCCGTTCGCGGGCCTGGTCTGGCCGCCGCCCGGTGCGACCGAGGTCGACCTGGACGGCGTCTACCCCCGGCTGGCCGACCTCGGGTACGCCTACGGCCCCGCCTTCCAGGGCCTGCGCCGGCTGTGGCGCGGCGGCGCCGAGCTGTACGCCGAGGTCGGCGGCACGGACGGCCCGTACGCCCTGCACCCGGCCCTCCTGGACGCCGCCCTGCACCCGCTGCTGCCCGGCGTCGCCGGCGAGACCGGCCAGAACTGGGTCCCGTTCTCCTGGTCCGGTGTCCGCGTGCACAGCCCGGGCGCGACCGCCGCCCGCGTCCGGATCACCCCCCTGACCGACGCCCCCGACTCCCGCGAGGTGGCCCTCGCCCTGTTCGACGACACCGGCGCGCCCGTCGCGGAGGTCGCGTCCCTGACCCTGCGCCCGCTGGTCACCGCGGGTCTGCGCGCCGGCCTCGACGGGCTGTCGCAGGTGAGCTGGACGCCGCTGCCGCCCCCGGTCGCCGCCGCCGCACCGACGCCCGTCACCGTCCTGCGGCTGCGGCGCAGGGATCCCGCCGAGGCCAGGACGGCCGTGCGCGAGGTCCTGGAGCACGTCCAGCGATGGCTGCGCGAGGAAAGCTCTCTCGACAGCCGGCTGCTCGTGGTGACCGGCGGCGCGGTGGCCACCGGCCCGGGCGAGGACGTGCCCGACCTGGCGCACGCCGGGGTCTGGGGTCTGCTCCGCTCGGCCCAGACCGAGAACCCCGACCGGATCGTGCTCGCCGACCTGGACGACCCGGACGCCGACCTCGACGCCGTCCTGGCGTCCGGGGAACCGCAGCTCGCGCTGCGGGACGGGGTGCTCCTCGCCCCCCGGCTCGTCCGGACCGCCCCGGCGGACGACCCCGCGACCCCCCTCTGGTCGGACGGAACCGTCCTGATCAGCGGCGCCACCGGCACCCTCGGCCGGATCCTGGCCCGCCACCTGGTCGCCGAGCACGGCGCCCGCCGGCTGCTGCTGCTCAGCCGCCGGGGTGCGGACGCCCCCGGCGCGTCCGACCTGGCCGCGGAGCTGGCGGACCTGGGCGCGGAAACCGTCTTCGCCGCCTGCGACCTCGCCGACCGGGACGCGCTGGCCGCCGTCCTGGCCGCCGTCCCTGCCGACCGCCCGCTGCGGGCGGTCGTGCACACCGCGGGGATCGTGGCGGACGGCGTCTTCGCCGACCTCACCGCCGACCAGCTCGACCGGGTCCTGCTCCCGAAGGTCAAGGCCGCCTGGAACCTGCACGAGCTGACCCTCGGCCACGACCTGACGGCGTTCGTCCTCTACTCCTCGGTCGCGGGCTTGCTGGGCACCGCGGGCCAGGCCAACTACGCGGCGGGCAACACCTTCCTGGACGCCCTCGCCCACCACCGCAGGGCGCACGGCCGCCCCGCGACGTCCCTGGCCTGGGGCCTGTGGGCGCAGGCCAGCTCGCTCACCGAGCAGCTCGCCGAGGTCGACCGGATCCGGATGGCCCGCAGCGGCCTGATCGCGCTGGAGTCCGGGGAGGCGATGACCCTGTTCGACGCGGCGCACGGCGCGGGGCACCCGGTGCTGGCCGTCACGAGGTTCGACCCGTCCGCGCTGCGCGGCGAGTCCGCGCCGGTGCTGCTGCGCGGTCCGGTCCGCACCCAGGCCCGTCCTGCCGGGACGGCCGGCGGCTCGCTGGCCGACCGGCTGGCCGCGGTCCCCGCGGACGAACGGCGGCAGGCGGTGCTGGAGCTGGTCGTCGCGCAGGTCGCCGGCGTCCTCGGCCACTCCGGCGGCGACGGCGTCGGTCCGGAGCGGGCCTTCCGCGACCTCGGGTTCGACTCGCTGACCGCGGTCGAGCTGCGCAACCGGCTCGGCCGGGCGACCGGGCTCCGGCTGCCCACCACCCTCGTCTTCGACCACCCGAACCCGGACGCCGTCGCCGGGTACGTCCTGGCCCAGCTGGACGCCGACCGGCCCGCCCCGGTGCTCGCCGAGCTGACCCGGCTCCGGCCGCTGCTGGCCGAGGCGCTGACCGGGCCCGAGCACCGGGAGCAGGTCGCCCGGCTGCTGCGCGACCTGCTGGCCACCGGGGACATCGGGAACGACGACCAGCCGCGCGATCTCGACTCCGCCACCGACGAGGACCTCTTCGCCCTCGTCGACGGCCTCGACTAGACGCCCGCATCCAGACCCCTGCATCCATCGCACCGACTCGCGGAAGTGACCCCATGGCTGACGAGCAGAAGCTGCGCGACTACCTGAAGCGGGCCGTCGCCGATGCCCAGGACGCCCGCAGGAAGCTCCGCGAGCTGGAGGACCGGCAGCAGGAGCCGATCGCGATCGTGGGCATGGCGTGCCGGTTCCCCGGCGGCGTGGAGTCCCCGGACGACCTCTGGCGGCTGGTCGCCGACGGCACGGACGCGGTGTCCGGCCTGCCGGTGAACCGCGGCTGGGACCTGGACGCCCTGTACGACGCGGACCCGTCCCGCCCGGGCACCTCGTACGTCCGGGACGGCGGGTTCCTGCACGAGGCGGACCTGTTCGACGCCGAGCTGTTCGAGCTGTCCCCGCGGGAGGCCCTGTCGCTCGACCCGCAGCAGCGGCTGCTGCTGGAGAGCGCCTGGGAGGCGTTCGAGCGGGCGGGACTGGACCCGCGCGGGCTGCGGGGCAGCCGCACCGGCGTCTTCGCCGGGGTGATGTACAGCGACTACGGCTCCCGTCCGCACCTGCCGCCGGAGGACGAGGGATACCTGTTCAACGGCAGTGCGGGGAGTGTGGCGTCGGGGCGGGTGTCGTACACGTTCGGGTTGGAGGGCCCGGCGGTGTCGGTGGATACGGCGTGTTCGTCGTCGTTGGTGGCGTTGCATTTGGCGGCTGCGTCGTTGCGGTTGGGTGAGTGTGATTTGGCGTTGGCCGGTGGGGTGGCGGTGATGTCGACTCCGGTGGCGTTCGTGGAGTTTTCGCGGCAGCGGGGTTTGGCTGCGGATGGTCGTTGTAAGTCGTTCGCGGCTGGTGCGGATGGCACGGCGTGGGCGGAGGGTGTGGGGCTGCTGGTGGTGGAGCGCCTTTCTGATGCGGTGGCGAAGGGTCGTCGTATTTTGGGGGTGCTCCGGGGTTCGGCGGTGAATCAGGATGGGGCGTCGAATGGGTTGACGGCGCCGAATGGTCCGTCGCAGGAGCGGGTGATCCGGCAGGCGTTGGCGAATGCGGGTCTGTCCCCGGCCGAGGTGGATGCCGTGGAGGGGCATGGGACGGGTACGCGGTTGGGTGATCCGATCGAGGCGCAGGCTCTGTTGGCGACTTATGGTCAGGACCGCGTGGAGCCGCTGTGGCTGGGTTCGTTGAAGTCGAACATCGGCCATGCGCAGGCGGCGGCGGGTGTCGGTGGGGTCATCAAGATGCTGGAGGCGATGCGGCACGGCCGGTTGCCCCGCACCCTGCACGTCGACGCCCCGTCCCCGCACATCGACTGGGCGTCGGGGGCTGTCGAGCTGCTCACCGAGGACCGGCCCTGGCCCGAGACCGGCCGGCCGCGTCGTGCCGCTGTCTCCTCGTTCGGGATCAGCGGCACCAACGCCCACGTGATCCTGGAAGCGGCGCCCGCGGCCCAACCCGACCCCGAGCCGGCCCCGGCCGGCCCGGTCGCCTGGCCGGTGTCCGGCCGGGACGACCAGGCGGTACGGGAGCAGGCCGCCCGCCTGATCGAGCACGTCTCCGGCCGCCCCGACCTGCCCGCCGCCCAGGTCGCCGCCGCTCTCGCCGCCCGGACGACCTTCCCGCACCGCGCGGTGGCTGTCGGCGCGGACCGCGCCGCTCTGCTCGACGGCCTGGCCGGGATCGCCCGCGGCGAGACCCCCACGGGCCCGGCCCGGGCCGGCAGGACCGCGTTCCTGTTCACCGGCCAGGGCAGCCAGCGTCTCGGCATGGGCCACGGCCTGTACACCGCGGAACCGGTCTTCGCCCGCGCCCTCGACCAGGTCTGCGCGCACCTCGACCCCGTCCTGGAACGCCCGCTGCGCGAGGTGCTGTTCGCCCCCGAACACTCCGCCGACTCGGTGCTCCTCGACCAGACGGCCTTTGCGCAGGCCGCGCTGTTCGCGGTGGAGACGGCGCTGTTCCGGCTGGTGGAGAGCTATGGCCTCAAGCCGGATTATCTGCTCGGGCATTCGATCGGTGAGGTGACGGCCGCGCACGTCGCCGGTGTCCTGGACCTGGCGGACGCCTGCGCCCTGGTCGGTGCCCGTGGCCGCTTGATGCAGTCGGCCCGCGAGGACGGCGCGATGGTCGCCCTGGAGGCGTCCGAGGCCGAGGTGGCCGAGGCGTTGGTGGCGGGGGTGGAGATCGCGGGTGTCAACGGTCCCCGGGCCGTCGTCGTGTCCGGTGACGCCGGTGCCGCGGAGCGGGTGGCGGCACTGTGGCGGGGCCGGGGCCGGCGGGTCAAGCGCTTGACGGTGTCGCACGCGTTCCACTCCGCGCACATGGACGGCGTCCTGGCGGAGTTCGAGCGGACGATCTCGGCGTTGACGTTCCGGTCGCCGCGGATCCCGGTGGTGTCGAACGTGACCGGTGAGATCGCCACGGAGCTCACCTCCCCGTCGTACTGGGCCCGGCAGGTCCGCAGCGCCGTCCGCTTCCACGACGGCGTCCGCACCCTCGAATCCGCGGGCGTCGTCCGCTACCTCGAGCTCGGCCCCGACGGCGTGCTCAGCTCCCTCGTCGACCACGCCGTCCCCGCCCTGCGCGCCGGCCGGGCCGAGCGGACGACCCTGCTCTCCGCGCTCGGCACCCTGTTCACCGACGGCCTGGACCTCGACTGGCGCCGGCTCGCCGCCGGCCCCGCCGCCGACCTGCCCGGCTACCCCTTCCGGGCCCGCCGCTTCTGGCTGCAGCCGACCCCTGCCGGGGCCGCCGCCACCGGCCACCCGCTGCTCGGCCCGCCGGTGCCGCTGGTCTCCGGCGCGGAGACCGTCTTCGCCGGACGCATCCCCCCGCTCCCCTGGGCCGGCTCGGCCGAGATCCCCGGTTCGGTGCTGCTCGACCTCGCCCTGCAGGCCGGGACGGACGTCGGCGACATCGCGGAACTCACCGTCGAGCGTGCCCTCGTGCCGCCCGCGGACGGCGCCCTCGAGATCCAGGTGGCCGTGGCCGCCCCGGACGGCGACGGCGCCCGGTCCTTCACCGTCCACGCCCGCCCGGAGCACGCCGACGCACCCTGGACCCGCTGCGCCGCCGGCGTCTACGTCCCCGACGCGGGCGAAGTCCCGGCCGGCTCCGCCGAGCCGTTCGACGTCGCCCTTCCCGACGACCTCGCGGGTGAGGCCACCCGGTACCCGCTCCACCCGGCCCTGCTGGCCGAGGTGCTGGCGGCCGCGTCCCCGGCCGACCGGCCCGACCCGGTCGGCTGGCGCGGTGTCCGGCTGCACCGCCCCGGCGCGGCAGCGGTCCGCGCCGAGCTCACCGGCACCGGTATCACCCTCACCGACCCGGACGGCAATCCGGTCCTCACGGTCGCGTCCGTCGAGTTCGGCACCCTGCACCGCCCCGAGCAGCACCACGACGCGGCCCTGTTCACCCTCGACTGGACGCCGATCACCCCGGCCGAGCCGGCACCCGTCCGCTGGGCCGTCCTGGGCGACACCGCAGGCCTGCTCCCGGACGCCCCGCGCCACGCCACGCTCGCCGAGCTGACGGCGTCCCTCGCGGCGGACCCCCCGCCCGAGGCCGTCCTCACCACGGGTGACGACCCGCACCGCACCCTCGCCCTGCTCCGCGACTGGCTGGCCGACGACCGCCTCGCCGACGTCCCGCTGGTCGTGGTCGGCGGGCCGGCCGCCCTGGCCACCGCGGGCTCCTGGGGGCTGGCCCGCTCCGCGCAGGCCGAGGCCCCGGGCCGGCTGGTCCTCGTGGACCTGGATGTCGATGACGGCCCGCACTCCGAGCAGGTCCTGTCCGCCGTCCTGGCCTCCGGCGCGCCCGAGGTCGCCGTCCGCGACGGCCGGATCCTCGTGCCCCGCCTCGTCCGGACGGCGGCCCCGGACGCCCCCGCCCAGGTCCCGGACGGCACCGTCCTCGTCACCGGCGGTCTGGGTGCCCTCGGCTCGCTGGTCGCCCGGCATCTCGTCCGCGCCCACGGGGTGCGGCGGCTGGTGCTGGCCGGGCGCCGCGGAGGGGCCACCCCGGGCGCCGAGGCGCTGGCCCGGGAGCTGCGCGGGCTCGGCGCGGAGGTCACCCTGGCCGCCTGCGACGTCGGCGACCGCGCCCAGGTCGCCGCGCTGCTCGACGCCACCGGTCCGCTGGCGGGGGTGGTCCACGCGGCCGGGGTGCGGGACAACGGCCTCATCGGCACGCTCACCGGCGACCGTCTCGACGTCGTCCTGCGCCCCGCCGCGGACGGGGCCCGCCACCTGCACGAACTCGCCGGCGACGTGCCCCTGTTCGTGCTCTTCTCCGCCACGGCGGGGGTGCTCGGCGGCCCCGGCCAGGCCAACCACGCCGCCGCCAGCGCCGTCCTGGACGCCCTCGCCCGGCAGCGGCGCGCCGGCGGGCAGCACGCCGTGTCCGTCGCGTGGGGCCTGTGGGACCTGGACGGTGGCCTCAACGCGGGCCTCACCGACCAGGACCGCCGGCGCTACGCCCGCGACGGCCTCCGCCCGATCGCCCCGGAGGACGGCCTGCTCCTGTTCGACCGGGCCCTGGCGACAGCCGACCCGGCCGTGGTCGCGGTCCGGCTCGACCCGGCCGGTCTGCGTGCCGCCGAGACCGTGCCGCCGCTGCTGCGCACCCTCCTGCCCGCCGGGTCCCGGCGGGCGGTGCGGTCCGCGCCGGTCCGCGCCCTGGCCGACCGGCTGCGCGACCTGGCACCGGAGGAACGGAGCCGGCAGGTCCTGGACCTCGTGCTCCGCCAGGTCGCCCAGGTCCTGGGCGGGGCGGACGCGCGGGAGGACCAGCCGTTCCGCGACCTCGGATTCGACTCCCTCACCTCCGTGGACCTCCGCAACCGGCTCGAGGCCGCCGCGGGGACCGCGCTGCCCGCGACGCTCGCCTTCGACCACCCGACCCCGGCCGCGCTGGCCGCCCGGCTGCTGGAGCTGGTGCTGCCGGACGCGGGCCCGGCCGAACCGGGCCGGGCCGAGCTCGACCGGCTCGACGGCCTCGTCGCCGGGTTGGGGGAGGACGACGGGCTGCGCTCCGCGCTGACCGTCCGGCTGCAGACCCTGCTGGCCCGGCTCACCGAGAAGCCGGCCGCGGCCGGCGCGAACGGCGCGGACGGCGCGGACGGCATGGCTGAGCGGATCGAGTCCGCCTCCGCCGCCGAGATCCTCGACTTCATCGACAACGAACTGGGCCGCGCGGCCAACTAGCCCGTCCGAGGAGAGTGGTGCGACGCATGTCCGCTGAACCGCAGCAGCCGACCGAGCAGAAGCTCGTCGACTATCTCAAGTGGGTGACGGCCGACCTGCAGAAGACCCGCCAACGGCTGGCCGAGCTGGAGTCCGGCGCGGACGAGCCGGTCGCGATCATCGGCATGGCATGCCGCTTCCCCGGCGGGGTGGCCTCCGCCGACGACCTGTGGCGGCTGGTCGCGGAAGGCCGGGACGGCATCACCCCCTGGCCGGGCGACCGCGGCTGGGACGTGGACGCGCTCTACGATCCCGAACCCGGCCGCCCCGGCCGCTCGTACACCAAGGACGGCGGCTTCCTCGCCGACGCCGCCCTGTTCGACGCCGACTTCTTCGGGATCTCCCCCCGGGAGGCCCTGGCCATGGACCCGCAGCAGCGGGTCCTGCTGGAGACCGCCTGGGAGACGTTCGAGCACGCCGGCATCGACCCCGGCACCCTCCGCGGCGCCCCGGTCGGGGTGTTCGCGGGCATCGGGGAGCAGAGCTACCTCGGCCTCGACGGCCCCCAGGAACTCGAGGGCTACTTCATGACCGGGCGGCTCAGCAGCGTCGCCTCCGGCCGGATCGCCTACTCCTTCGGGTTCGAGGGACCCGCGGTCAGCGTCGACACCGCCTGCTCGTCGTCGCTGGTCGCGCTCCACCTCGCCGCGCAGTCGGTACGGTCCCGCGAGTCGGTCGTCGCGCTCGCGGGCGGCTGCACGGTGTACGGCCACCCCGGCGGCTTCATCGACTTCTCCCGGCAGCGCGGCCTGGCCCCCGACGGCCGCTGCAAGTCCTTCGCCGCCGCCGCCGACGGCACCGGCTGGTCCGAGGGTGCCGGGCTGCTGCTGGTGGAGAGGCTGTCGGACGCCCGCCGGCTCGGTCACCGCGTGCTGGCCGTGCTGCGCGGCTCGGCGGTCAACCAGGACGGCGCGTCCAACGGGCTCACCGCCCCCAACGGCCCGTCCCAGGAACGGGTGATCCGGCAGGCCCTGACGGCCGCCCGGCTGACCCCGGCCGACGTGGACGCCGTCGAGGCGCACGGCACCGGCACCCGCCTCGGCGACCCGATCGAGGCCCAGGCCCTGCTCGGCGCCTACGGCCAGGGCCGCGACCGGCCCTTGTTGCTCGGCTCGCTGAAGTCCAACATCGGGCACACCGTGGCCGCGGCCGGGGTGGGCGGCGTCATCAAGATGATCCAGGCGCTCCGGCACGGTGTCCTGCCGCCGACCCTGCACGTGGACGAGCCGACCCCGTTCGTGGACTGGTCGGCGGGCCGGGTCGAGCTGCTCACCGAGGGACGCCCCTGGCCGGAGACCGGCCGGCCGCGCCGGGCCGCGGTCTCGGCGTTCGGCGTGAGCGGCACCAACGCGCACGTCGTCCTCGAACAGGCCCCGCCGGAGGAACCCGCCGCCGAGGCCGACCGGTTCCTGCCCGCGGTGCCGCTGCTGCTGTCGGCCCGGACCCCCGCCGCCCTCACGGCGCAGGCACGGCGGCTGGCCGACGCGCTCGGCGCCGGGGCGGCGCCACTCGACGTCGCCCACACCCTGGCCACGGCGCGCGCCGTCCTGCCGGTCCGGGCCGCCGTCTCCGGCCGCGACCGGGACGCCCTCGCCGAGGCCCTGCGCGCTGTCACCGACGGGGACCGCGTCACCGGCCGGACCGCGTTCCTGTTCTCCGGCCAGGGGAGCCAGCGGCCCGGTATGGGCCGGGAGCTGTACGAGACGTTCCCCGCCTACGCGGCCGCCTTCGACGCCGTCTGCGCGGAACTGACCCTGGACCGGCCGCTCAAGGACGTCGTGTTCGGCGCCGACCGTGACGTGCTGAACCGCACCGGCTACGCCCAGCCCGCGCTGTTCGCGGTCGAGGTCGCGCTGTTCCGGCTGCTGGAGGCCTGGGGCGTCACCCCGCACCTGCTGGCCGGGCACTCGATCGGCGAGTTCGCCGCCGCGCACGCCGCCGGGATCCTCACCCTCCCGGACGCCGCCCGGCTGGTCTGCGCCCGCGCCCGGCTCATGCAGGCGCTGCCCGCCGGCGGCGAGATGGTCGCGGTCGAGGCCGCCGAGGCCGACGTGCTGCCCGAGCTCACCGGCGGCGCCGTGATCGCCGCCGTCAACACCCGGACCTCCGTCGTCGTCTCCGGCCCCGCGGCCGCCGTGCGCGCGGCCGCCGAGCGGCTGGCCGCCCGCGGCGTGCGGACCAAGCGGCTGGCCGTCAGCCACGCGTTCCACTCGCCGCTGATGGACGGGATGCTGGCGGAGTTCCGCCGGACGGCCGAGAGCGTGACGTTCACGACGCCGTCGGTCCCGATCGTCTCCACCCTCACCGGCGCGCCCGATGCCGACCTGACCGACCCGGGCTACTGGGTGCGGCAGGTCCGCGAGGCCGTCCGGTTCGCCGACGCGGTGGACGCGCTCGTCCGGGACGGCGTGACCACGCTGGTCGAGCTCGGCCCCGGCGCGGTGCTGAGCGGGCTGGCCGGCGCCGCGACCGGGGCCGGCGCCCAGGCCGTACCGCTGCTGCGCGGCGGCTCCTCCGAGGTGGACACGCTGGTCGCCGCGCTCGGCACGCTGCACACCCGCGGCGTCGGCGTCGACTGGGCCGCGTTCTTCGCCGGCTCCGGCGCCCGCCGCGTCGACCTGCCGTCCTACCCGTTCCAGCGCCGCCGGTTCTGGCTCGCCGGCACGAACGGCGAGACCGACGGCGCCGGGCACGCCCTGCTGGGCCCCGCGATCCCGGTCGCGGACACCGGCCGGGTCCTGTTCACCGGACGCGTCCCCCGCAGCCTTCCCTGGGCGGCCGCCGGCGACATCCCGGCGACCGTCCTGGCCGAGCTCGTGCTGCACGCCGCCGCCGAGACGGGCTGCACGGCCGTCGACGAGCTGCACGCCGGACTCCCGCTGGCCCAGCCCGCGCACGGCGCACTCCAGCTCCAGGTCGACGTGACCGCCCCGGACGACGACGGCCGCCGCGCCGTCACGGTCGGCGTCCGCCCCGAGGGCTCCGACGCCCCCTGGACGACCGCCGCGCACGCCCGGATCAGCCCCAGCGCACCCGTCCCGGCCGACACCCTGGACGACGGCCCGGAGACCGCGCTCGCCGACCTGGACCCGGGCGGCTTCGGCCTCCACCCGGTCCTGCTCGCCGAGGCCCTCGGCGACCGGACCGCCGTCCGATGGCGCGGCCTGCGCCTGCACGCCACCGGCGCGACGGCCCTGCGCGTACGCCTCACCCCCGTCGCCGGCGACGTCCACCGGCTGCTCGCCGCCGACCTGTCCGGCCGGCCGGTCCTCACCGCCGACGAGGTGGAGCTGCGCCCGTCCGTCCCGGCCCGCCCGGTGCCCAGGGACACGCTCTTCGAGCTCACCTGGACGCCACTGACCGTCCCCGCGTCCGACCCGGGCCCGCCCCTGGCCGAGATCGGCGACCCGGACCTCCGCTCGGCCGCGGCCGTCGCGGCGGCGGGGATCACCGGCCCGGTCCTGCTCCGGGCCGTCCGGGGCGACGGCGACGAACGCGGCGTCCTGAACCGCGGCCCCGCCCGACTGCTGGCCTTCCTCCAGGAATGGCTCGCCGACCCGGGACTGGAGGAGGTGCCCCTGATCGTCGCGACCGAGGGCGCCGTCCTGGACGTCACCGACCCCGCCGCGTCCGCCCTCTGGGGCCTGGTCCGCTCCGCCCAGTCCGAGGCCCCCGGCCGGATCGTGCTCGCCGACCTCGACCGCACCCCGGCCTCCGCCGCACTGCTGCCCCGGCTGGCCGGGCTGGGCGAGGCCCAGCTCGCCGTCCGCGACGGACGGGTGCTGCGCCCCGGCCTGCGCCCCGCCGCCCCCGCCTCCGACCAGTTGCTGCCGGCTCCGGGGACCCGCTGGCGTCCCGGCGGCACCGTCCTCATCACGGGCGGCACCGGCGTCCTCGGCGCGCTGTTCGCCCGGCACCTGGCCGCCGAGCACGGCGTCCGGAACCTGCTCCTCGTCAGCCGCAGCGGCCCGGCCGCCGGGAACGCCGCGGCCCTCGTCGCCGACCTGGCCGCGCTCGGCGCCACCGCCACCGTCGCGGCCTGCGACGTCGCCGACCGGGACGCGCTCGCCGCGCTCCTCGCCGCCCAGCCCGCCCCGATCACCGGCGTCGTGCACACCGCCGGCGTCCTCGACGACGGCACCATCGCGGCCCTCACCGCCGTGCGCCTCGACGCCGTGCTGCGGCCCAAGGCGCACGCCGCCTGGAACCTGCACGAGATCACCGAGGACCTCGACCTCGATGCGTTCGTCCTGTTCTCCTCGATCGCCGGCGTCGTCGGCGGCGCCGGCCAGGGCAACTACGCCGCGGCCAACGCGTACCTGGACGGGCTCGCCGTCCACCGCGCCGCGTCCGGGCTGCCCGCCACCTCACTGGCCTGGGGTCTGTGGGAACAGGACGCCGGGATGAGCGCCGGGCTCAGCGACGCCGACCGGGCCCGGATCGCCCGGGCCGGGTTCCGCCCGGTCGGGACCACGGCCGGCCCCGCCCTGCTCGACCTCGCCCTCGCCCTCGGCCGGCCCACGGTGGTCGTCACCCCGCTCGACCTCGCCGCGCTCCGGTCCCAGCCCGACCAGGCCCCGGCCGTCCTCGCCGGGCTGGCCCGGCACACCGGCCGCCGTACGGCGCAGAACACCGCGCACCGCACGGTCGGGCTCGGCGACACGCTGGCCGGGCTGGACGAACCCGCCCAGCGACGGCTCGTCCTCGACGCAGTCCGCGCCGAGACCGCAGCCGTCCTCGGCCACGGCGACCTGGCGGCCGTGCCGGCCGACCGGCCCTTCGCCGACCAGGGCATCGACTCGCTCACGTCCGTCGAGCTCCGCAACCGGCTGGCCGCCGCGGCCGGACTGCGGCTGCCGGGCTCGGTGGTGTTCGACCACCCCACCCCGGAACGGCTCGCCGCCCACCTGCACGCCGAGCTCACCCGGCGGCCGGGCGAGCCCACCGCGGGCACCGACTTCGCCACCGAGACCCGGCTGGCCGACGACATCCGGCCGACCGGCGACGCCCAGCTCGCCGCCGACCCGGCCGAGCTGCTGCTCACCGGTGCCACCGGCTTCCTCGGTGGCTTCCTGCTGCGCGACCTGCTCCGCACCACCCGCGCCCGCGTGCACTGCATCGTGCGGGCCGCCGACCCCGACCAGGCAGCCGCCCGGCTCCACGACAGCCTCGACTGGTACGGGCTCGCCGACGACATCGACTTCGACCGCCTCACCCTGCACGTCGGAGACCTGTCCGCGCCGGGCCTGGGCCTGGCGCCCGGCACCTTCGACACGCTCGCCCACGACGTCGACGCCGTCTACCACGCGGGCGCCACCGTTCACTGGCTGCACCCCTACCGGGCGCTCCGGGACGCCAACGTCGGCGGCACCCAGGAGATCCTCCGGCTCGCCGCCCGGCACCGGACCGTCCCCGTCCACCACGTCTCCACCACCGGGGTCTTCGCCGGGGCCCTGGCCGACGGCACGCCGCTGCGCGCCGCCGACCCGACCGGCCCGCCCGAAGCACTGCCCAGCGGCTACCTGCAGACCAAGTGGGTGTCCGAACAGCTCGTCGCCGCGGCCCGCACCCGGGGACTGCCCGTCTCGGTGTACCGGGTCGACGTCATCTCCGGCGACCAGCGCACCGGCGCCTCCCAGACCAGGGACTTCGTCTGGCTCAGCCTCAAGGGCATGCTGCAGGCCCGCGCCGTGCCCGCCGGGCTGGCCGGCGACGTCCACATGCTGCCGGTCGACCACGTGAGCGCCGCCATCACCGCGCTCGCCGCCGACCCCCGGTCGCTCGGCGGCACCTATCACCTCCACAACCAGCACGCGGTGTCCTTCCCGGACCTCGTCGCCCGCGCCAGGGACGCCGGTCACCCGCTCGCCGAACTGCCCTGGGACGAATGGCAGCGGCGGGTGAAGGCAGACCCGGCCAACGCCCTGCTCCCGCTGCTCGACGCCTTCCAGTTGATGAACGAGAACAGCGCCGCCTTCTACCCGGCCCTGGACACCGCATCGACCGAAGCCGCCGTCGCCGCGGCCGGCGGGCCGACCCAGCCCCCGATCACCCCGGACCTCGTCGCCCGGTACCTCGCCTTCTTCACCGAGGTCGGGTACTACCCGTCGACCACCGCGGAGGGCCCCTGATGGAGGGCCTGTGGTTCCGCCGACTCGGCCCGGACCCCCCGGGCCGGATCCGCCTCATCTGCTTCCCGCACGCCGGAGGAGCCGCCGGCTCCTACGGTGCGCTCGCGCGCGCCCTCAGCCCGCACGCCGACGTCCTGTCCGTCCAGTACCCGGGACGGCAGGACCGCAGGAACGAACCACCCGTCGCGGACCTCCACGCGCTCGCCGCCCGCATCGCCGACCACCTGCCGGCCGGGCCGCACGCCTTCTTCGGCCACAGCATGGGCGCGATCGTCGCGTACGAGGTCGCCCGGCTGCTCGGCGACACCGGCCCGGGCCGGCTGTTCGCGTCGGGACGGGCCGCGCCGTCCGTCCCCAACCGCCGGTACGTGCACCTGCGGGACGACCGGGAGCTCGTCCGGGACGTCCAGCTCCTCGGCGGCGCGGGCAACTCCTCCCTCGACGACCCCGACCTGCTCGCGATGGTCCTGCCGGCACTGCGCGCCGACTACGCCGCCATCGAGACCTACCGATGGACACCCGGTCCGCCGCTGGCCTGCCCTGTCACCGTCCTCCTGGGCGCCGAGGACCCGCTGGTCGGCGTCCGCGAGGCCCGCGCCTGGCGCGACCACACCACCGCCGGGATCACCCTGCGCCCCTACCCGGGCGGCCACTTCTACCTCGAACGGCAGACCGACCACGTGGCCCGCGACCTGCTCGACGACCTCGGCGTGACGGAGCCGACCCGGCCGTGGACGAGCTCGGCCTCGTGGCACGGACATCGGACCTGAGGCCCACGGCGCCCTCACTGCCCGGCGGCGGTCGACGCGCACACCGCCGCCGCAAGCGGCCACGGCACACGGTGGACCCGGTCCGCGGCGGGCGCGGGTCCGGCAACGCCTCCGACCGGGCCCACGCGTCCCCGGCCGGCGCGGACGGGGACGACCCGACCACGTCCGTACCCGCCCGCGACATTCCCGCGACATTTCCGCGACAATGCCGCGACAACCACGCGACACCACGCGAACCCGCAGTACCCGGACACCTCGGAGTCCGGTGGCAGAAATGGGCAAAGCACTCGACAAGTACCCTTCCCGTAGCGCATGGTTGTCATATCTACCGAAGGATCGGAGGCCGGACATGACCGTCATGACCCGGCGTCCGGCATCGGTCGTGACGCGGAGGGGCACTTCTACGAGGTCAGCGCTCCAGCAGGCGGTGGAACGCGTCGGTGCCGAGGTCGGGCGGCCGGCTCTCCACGGTCATCCGGTCCATCACCCGGGCGCACCGGGCGACCTGTTCGATCCCGTCCGGCCGCAGGCCCGGCCGGCCGGACCTGGCCGGCAACTGCTCGACCTGCGCGGCGCCGTCGACATCGACGTGCTCGAGCAGGTCGGCGATGCCCCGTTCGCCGAGGCTGACACCGCCCGGCCCGAGTCGGCTGATCCCGGAGCCCGCCGCCAGGACGCCGCCATGCATCTGATCCGGCGGAGAAGGAAATCCTCTGACCTTCCGGGCGCTCGACGCCGGCCGCGACGGTATGGGAACCACGGCGGCTGCTGGACGGGGTGAATGAGAAGGTCCTGACGAGCAGTTGCGAATGGAGTCCTTCCGGGGATAGCGCCCAAGCCGCTCAAAGAATGGGGGAGCGGGACCTGCATGACTCAGCACAAGGTCGGATCAACTGTCATCTTCATGGGGTAAGTATCGGTGCGCTTTCGTATGTTGGGACCGTTGGAAGCCCAGGACGGGGATCAACTCATTCCTTTGGGCGGGACCAAGCAGCGTGCGACGCTCGGCCTGCTCCTGCTCTTCGCCAACAAGGTGGTCGCCACGAGCAAATTGCTCGAGGCCCTGTGGGCGAACGACGCAACCCCGGCGTCGGCGCGGAAGATCCTCCAGAACGCGATTTCCGGGCTGCGCGGCGCGCTCGCGCACAACGACCGGACGGCGGGCGAGGCGATGCTCATCGCCCAGCCGCCCGGTTACCTGCTCGTGGTCGACCCGGAAGAGGTCGACCTGTACGTCTTCTACCGGCTGGTCAAGGAGGGGCGCACCGACCTGGACCAGGGCCGTCTGGAACAGGCGGTCGGAACCCTGCGCCAGGCCCTGGACATGTGGCGCGGGCCGGTGCTCGGCGACCTCGTGGAGACCGGGATCTCCTGGCCCGAGCTGGCGGCCGTGGAGAACGCCCGGCTCGATGTCATGGAGGACTACTTCGAGGCCGCGATGGCCTGCGGCCGGCAGCATGAGATCTTGCGCGAGCTCGAGACCATGGTGGAGAAGGAGCCGCACCGGGAGAGGTCGTGCAGGCAGCTGATGCTCGCGCTGTACCGCAACGGCCGGCACGTCGACGCGCTCGACGTCTATGCCCGGATGCGCACCACCCTGGTGGACGAGCTCGGCCTGGACCCGGGCCGGGATGTGCGGCTGCTCCAGCAGGCCATCCTGAACCATGACCCCGTGCTGGCGGGCGAGCCGATCGTCGCCGAAGCCGCGCCGCCGGCTCGTCCGCTGGTCCAGCAGGGCGTCGTGCGGCACACGGTGAGCGTGCTGCTGGTGCGCGGGCAGGCGGGTTCCGGGGCCGCGTCCGAGAAGACCGACGAGCTCGCGGACGAGACCAGCGGGCTGATCCACGAGACCGTGCGCTCCTTCGACGGGGTGCCGACGGTCTCGTTCGGCTCGATGTCGATGGCGGTCTTCGAGATGGGCGAGGCGGGGGACGGCCCCGCCCGCGCGGTGCGGGCCGGACTGGAGATCCGGCGGCAGCTGGACGCCGCGTGCAACCTGATGACCCGGATCGCGGTGGCGACGGGAAAGGTCCTGGTCCGCAGGGATCCGGAGGTGAACGGATGGCTGATGGTCCGCGGCTCCGCAGTGGACAGGTGCCAGGATCTGCTCACGGCGGCGGCCGAGGGCGAGCTCCTCGTCTGCTCCGACACCCGCCGGGAGACCGAGCCGAACTTCACGTTCAGCCGCAAGTCGGATGCTTCGGCGGGCTGGCTGGTCGAGGGCGTGGCCGAGGAGTTCCCCTCCGGCCACGCGGTGCCGCTGGTGGACCGCGAATTGGAGCTGGCGCTGCTGGACGGTCTGCTGAAGCGGACCGGATACCGGCAGCGGCCGCATCTCGTCACCGTCCTGGGGGAGCCGCGGATCGGGAAGTCGCGGTTCCTGATGGAATTCGAACGCCGGATCGCCTGCCAGCCCCAGATCGTGGAGTACCTGGTGAGCCGCGGCCCGATCGGCGGCCTCGTCGTGCAGGGCGCCTCCGGTTCCGCGCCGCGGCGGGAGGAGATCTCGGCGCGGCTGCGGGAGCTCTTCGACGAGCCGGGACCGGACCAGGACGAGAAGGCGCGGATGCAGCAGCTCTGGAAGGAGTTCCTCGCGGACACTCCGCTGGAGCGACCGCTGATCATGCTCCTCGACGACCTGCACCGGATGTCGGACCCGCTCCTCGACTTCATCGAGGAGCTCGCCACCTTCTCCGGGAACGTCCCACTGCTCGTCGTCGGGACGGCCCGTCCCGAGCTCCTGCAGCGGAGGCCCGAGTGGAGCGGGGGCAGCCCGCATTCCACCACGATCACGCTGGACCCGCTGTCGGACGCCGCGCTGGACCAGCTGCTGGAGTTGCTCCAGGTTCGTCCGGGGCGGAGTTCCCCCTCCACGGCCTGGACGCGGCCGAGTCCACTTCGGTGACCGAGGAGAGCCACCGGAGAACATCCGCCGACCGCCGACCGGCGCAGGCGATGCGGACCAACCCGGGGACCGGCGTCGCGGCCGGGAGAACGCCGGCTCAGTGTGGGTCAGGAGCGTGCGACGCTTCAGGGCCCCGCGGCGTCGGTGGTCACCTCGACCGCGTCGGCGGTGAGGACGACCTGCACGGTGAGCAGCTCCAGGGCGAAGATCCGCGCGCCGTCCCAGTCCAGGATGCTGACCTGGCCGCCCGGGGCGTCGGGCGCCCGGTGGTACGTGTCCGCCTCGTCCGCGTCGGTGTCCCAGCTCAGGACGTGGGCCCCGCGGAACCGGATCACGACGACCGGTCGGTCGGCGAGCTGGGGCGGGGTCCAGTCGGGGTCGAAGCGGAACCGCGCGGTCAGGGTGGGGTCCGGGCCGGGGGTGTAGGTGAGGCTCGTGCAGTCGGTCTCGTGCAGGCTGATCAGGACCCCGTCGGTGGTCCAGAACTCGTACAGCCCGATGCCCGGCGTCACGCCGCGCCGGGGTTCGGTGCTGACCCCGGTGAACCGGGCGGCCGGGGACTGCCGCTGCGCGGACGGCTGCATCGCCTGCTCCTCGGGCCGGGGTGCGTACGTGGACCGGTCGGGAAGTGTGGCAGGCACGCCGCGGGTCGGGCCGGGCGGACCCGGCCCGACCCGCGCGTACCGGCTCAGGCGCCGATCCGCTTGCTGCCCTCCGCGATCCGCCAGATCGACACCACCGACGGCCGGGGCTTGCTGCCGTCCGGCCAGGTGGAGGCCGGGGTGTCCCAGGTGGAGCCGGTCTCCTCGCCGGGGTGCTGCACGGCGATGAAGACGGTCCGCTGGTCCGCGGTGATGAACGGCCCGCAGGTCTCCGCCCCGCGCGGCACGGTGGCGAACTGCTTCAGGTAGCCGCGTTCCGGTCCTTCCAGCGGCATCGCGAACAGGCCGTCGTTGTAGTTGCGCTCCACGTCCTCCCCGGCCGGGCGCAGCGCGTTGCCGTCGGTGGCGAGCCACAGGTTGCCGGCCCGGTCGAAGGCCACGTTGTCCGGGCAGGAGATGGGGCTGACCTTCGACTTGTCGAAGCCGGCGAAGTACGTCGAGGGGTCCGCCGGGTCCCCGCAGACGATCGGCAGCGACCAGGCGAAGGTGGTGGCCGCGGCGTCGTCGCGGGCCTCGGTGATCTCCAGGACCTGGCCGTTGCGGTTCTCCGGCCGCGGGTTGGCCTCGTCCACCCCCGCCACCCGCCCGGCCGGCGGGACCGGTGTCGAGATCACCCGGCTGGTGTTGTTCGTCAGCGCGCAGTAGATCTTGCCGTTGACCGGGTTGGGCTCGATGTCCTCCGGCCGGTCCATCTTGGTCGCGCCGACCGTGTCGGCGGCCAGCCGGGTGTGCACCAGCACCTGCTCGACGGTGAAGCCGGGCACGAAGCTGCGCTTGCCGTCGGTCAGCGGGATCCACTGCCCGGACCCGTCGAACTCGCCGTCCGACGGCAGCCGGCCGCTGCCGTCGATCTCGGCCGGCGGCGAGTCGCCGGTGAACTTCCCGACGTACAGGGTGCCGTCCTCGAGCAGCCGCTTGTTCCACTCGCGGTCGGCCCGGCGGTGGCCCCGGCGCATCTTCCGGGAGGAGACGAACTTGTAGATGTAGTCGAACCGCTCGTCGTCGCCCATGTACGCCGCCACCCGGCCGTCCTTGGCGACCTTGATGTTCGCGCCCTCGTGCTTGAAGCGGCCGAGGCCGGTGTGCTTGCGCGGCGTCGAGTCCGGGTCGTACGGGTCGATCTCGACGATGTAGCCGAACCGGTTGGCCTCGTGCGGCTCGACCGCCAGGTCGAAGCGCCGGTCGGCCCGCTCCCACTTGCGGGAGCCGCTCGGGTAGCGCGCGGTGGTGGAGACGCCGTACCGGGCCAGCGCCGGCTTGTCCGCGGCCGGGACCGCGTCGCCGCCGACGAAGTACTGGTTGAAGTTCTCCTCGCCGGTCAGGATCGTCCCCCACGGGGTGACGCCGCCGGCGCAGTTGTTCAGCATGCCGAGCACGTGCCGGCCGGACGGGTCGGCGTTGGTGCGCAGCAGCGGCTTGCCGGCCGCGCCGCCGGTGAAGGTCATCGGGGTCATCGCGGTGATCCGCCGGTTGTACGACCGGCGGCCGCGCAGCACCGCCTTCCACTGCCCGGTGTCGCGGACCCGCTCGATCTCCACGACCGAGCCGCCGTGCGCCAGCATGGCGATCCGGACCTGGTCGACCGTGAGGGCGTCCTGCGAGGTGAAGCCGGGGAACATCAGCTCCTCGTTGGTGTACTCGTGGTTGGACCACAGCAGCGCCCGGTTCCCGGACCGGCCCAGCGGGAGCACCCCGAGGAAGTCGTTGTTGTAGCCGAACTGGGCGGCCTGCGACGCCGGCGTCTGCGCGGTGGGGTCGAACCGCGGCGCGCCCGGCAGCACCGGGTCGCCCCAGCGGATCACCACGCCCCAGTCGTAGCCGTTGGCCACCACCACGGTGTCCAGCTGGTTCGGCGGGACGGCGGGGAAGGTCAGCGCGCTGCCGGCGGTGTCGGCGCGGCCGGCCGGCGCGGCG
>CADCTP010000110.1 GCA_902805565.1 uncultured Mycobacteriales bacterium | reverse complement strand
GGCACGGCCGGCTGGGCGGCCCGACGCCGGCGGCTGGCCCGGGAAGGACGGCTGCGCGCGGCCCTCGCCGCCGAGCGGGCCCGGATCGTGCGGGAGCTGAACGACCTGGTGGCGCACCAGGTCCTCGGGATCGTGCTGCGGGCCGCCACGGCCCGGGACCGCGCCGGGACCGGTGCGGCCGGTGCGGCGCTGGTGGACATCGAGGCGGCGGCCCGCGAGGCGCTGGCCGCCATGCGGCGGATGCTGCGCGTCCTGCGCCGCGGGGCGCCGCTGCCGGCACCGGTGCCGATCCGGTGGCGGCCGGGCCCGGCCGATGCCGCGGTGGCGTTGAGCCCGCTCCCGCTGCTGGCCCTGTCCGCGCCGGAGACGGCCGGGCTGCCCGAGTTGGTGGACCTGCTCGTCGCCGGCCGGCCCGCCGTGACGCTGCCGCTGCTGGCGGCGGCGCTGGCCGCGCTGCTGGTCCGCCGTCGGGCGCCGGTTCGTGGCCTGCTGGTCGTCGTGCTGGCCCAGCTCGGGTACGAGGCCGCCGGCGGGGTGAGCACGCCGACGAACCTCGCGGTCCTCATCGCCACCTACTCCGTCGGCGCCTGGCCGAGCCGCCCCGCGCCCCGGGCCTGGACGCGGACGGTGCCGGCGACGCTGGCCGCCATGCTCGCCCTCGGGGTGACCTCCGCCCACGGCGTGCCACCGGACACCGACCGGGGTCCGGTGGTGGCCCTGCTCCCCTGCGCCCTCGGGCTCGGGCTCGTCGCCCGCCGCCGGCGGCGGCGCCTGGACGACCGGCGCGGGGACAGGGAGCGCGCGGCGGCGGGGGTCGGACGCACCCTGCTCGCCCGCGAGCTGCACGACGTCGTGGCGCACCACGTCTCCGGGATCGTCGTGCGGGCGGCCGCGGCGGGCGCCGAGCCCGGGCCGGCGCTGGCCGACATCGAGACCTCCGCGCGGGCCGCGCTGGCCGGGCTGCGGCAGCTGCCCGGCATCCTCGACGTCGCGCCGGTGACGGCCCCGCAGCCGGGCCTGGCCGAGATCGAGGGGCTGGTCGAGGCGACCCGGGCGGCGGGGCTGCGGGTCCACGCCGACGTCATGGCGACGGGGCACGCACCGCTGGGGGCCGAGATCGAGCTGCTCGCCCACCGGGTGGTCCAGGAGGCGTTGACCAACTGCGTCAAGCACGCGGCCGGCAGCGGCGTCCGGGTGACGGTCGGGCGCCGCGCCGACACGCTGGTGCTCCAGGTCCGCGACGACGGGGGTCGCGGGCAGAGCCTGGTGCCGCGCGCCGATCCGGGCGGGTACGGCCTGCTGGGGATGCGCGAGCGGGTCGAGCTCCTCGGCGGCACCCTGACGGCGGGCCCTACGGTGGGCGGGGGCTGGCTGGTGCACGCCCGGGTCCCGCTGCGAGGGGGAGAGGAGAAACGGTGGGCATCGGGGTCCTGATCGCCGACGACCAGGCGGTCGTCCGCAGCGGCCTGCGCGCCATGCTGTCCTCCGCCGCGGGCATCGACGTGCTCGGCGAGGCCGTGGACGGGCTCGACGCCGTCGAGTGGTCCGCGCGGCTGCGACCGGACGTCGTGCTGATGGACATCCGGATGCCGCGGCTCGACGGCCTGGAGGCCACCCGCCGCATCGTCGGCGGCGCCGGCCAGGACGGCCCGCGGGTGGTCGTGGTGACCACCTTCGAGCACGACGAGTACGTGTACGGCGCGCTGCGGGCCGGCGCCAGCGGCTTCCTCCTCAAGGACGTCACCCCGGCCGGCCTGGCCGAGGCCGTCCGGGTCGCCCATGCCGGTGACTCCCTGCTCGCGCCGTCGGTGACCCGCCGCCTGATCGCGGACTTCACCCGGGCCCGCCCGGCCCGGGCCCGCCGGCGGGAGCTGGGCCGGTTGACCGCGCGGGAGTCGCAGGTGTTGCTGGAGGTGGCCGCCGGGCACAGCAACGCCGACATCGCCGCCCGGTTGTTCCTCGGCGAGAGCACCGTGAAGACCCACGTCAGCCGGTTGCTCGCCAAGACCGGGTCCCGGGACCGGGCCCAGCTGGTGGTGCTGGCCTACGAGTCCGGCCTGGTCCGGCCGGGCGGGGCGGACCCCGGCGACGACTGACCGACCCGCGGTGCCGGCCGAAATGGGTTGGACATGCGGCTCGCGGCCCGGCCAGGGTGTGGCCATGCCGACCGACCTGCCGAGCCCCGACATCCGCGGCTACCGCGCCGAGGACTGGGACGCCGTCGCCCGGGTCCACGACGCCGCCCGGCTGCAGGAGCTGGAGGCGTCCGTGGGCCGGGAGGCGTTCCTGTCGCTGGCCGAGACGGCCGAGTCCGAGGGCCTGTTCGACGACCAGGTGTGGGTGGCCTGCGCGGACGGTGCCGTGGTGGGCTTCGTCGCCTTCGCCGAGGCGGAGGTGACCTGGCTCTACGTGGACCCGTCCCGGCAGGGGCGCGGGATCGGCCGGGCGCTGCTGCGCCACGCGCTCGCGCACGCGCGCTCCCAGGGCATCGACGAGGTCGAGACCACGGTGCTGGACGGCAACCGGGCCCGGTCGCTCTACGAGAGCGAGGGCTTCCGGCTCACCGAGACCAGGACCGGCCCGCTCGTCGGCAACGAGGCCTTCACCGCGACCGGGCACATCCTGATCGCCCGACCCTGATCGCCCGACCCTGATCGCCCGACCCTGACCCGCCCGGCCCGACCGGTCCGGCGGCACGCCGACGGCGCTCCGGGACCGCGACCGGAACCGCCCGTCCGCCCGGGAACGCCGGAGGGCGGCCCGGGCGGGACTCCCCGCCCGGGCCGCCCCGGTGGCCGTGCCGTGCTCAGCGAACCACCACCGTCGTGGCCGGGTACGACTTCTGCCGGCTCACGAACGCGTCGATGTCGCCGCCCGCCGCGGCCGGCGGAGCCGGTCGACGCAGGTCGAGGAGCGGAGTGAGCAGGTCGGGAGGCCATAGGCAACTTCCTTTCCGGTACGCGGATCGGCCGGGACGATGGTCCAGGCGAGGAGCGAGTCGCCGGCCAGCCGCGGGTCGTGCACGTCGGCGGTGGCCGGGAGGTCGACCGGGAACGAGCCGGTGCGGCGCAGGGCGGTGGTCGTGGCGCGGTAGGCGGTCACGGTCGTCCGCCGGTCCTGCCCGGTCACCACGGCGAGCCGGTCGCCGGCCAGGACGCAGCCCTGGACCCAGGAGCCCGCCCGCAGGTCGGCCCGGGCGGCGACCCGTCCGGTCGCCGGGTCGGCGACGACGGCCTGCGGCGCGCCGGCCTCGGCGCTGCCGACCCAGGCCAGCCGCGGACTGCCGGCCGGGACGGCGCAGATGGTCAGGTTGTCCCCCAGCGGCGTCAGCCGGCCGCCGCGCAGCAGCGAGCTCCGGACGATCCCGCGGTCGGGGAAGCGCTGGCTGACGACCAGCCCGCCGCGCGGTGCCGCTTCCAGCCCGTACAGGCCGGGGGTGGCGAGCAGCACCCGTTCCCGGCCGGTGCGCAGGTCCCGGCTCAGCACCCGGGTGCTCAGCGGGCGGTCCTTGCGGTAGGACCCGTCGAGCAGGTCGAGGAACGCGATCTCGTCCGGGGTGACGGCGACCGGGTTGAGGGCGCTGTCCCGCAGCAGCCGGTCCGCGCCGCCGGGCACGTGCAGCCGGAGCTTCGGCCGCCCCAGGTCCGTCCCCATCGGCACGTCGGTCCCGGTGACGAGCGTCCGGTACGCGGCGGTCTCGCTCCAGGCGGAGTAGACGAAGGCGCCGTCCGGCCGGCCGGTGGCCGTGCCGAGGCCCGCGTCGTAACCGGTGACCGGGGACCGGGCCTCCTCGGCCAGGTCGCCCCGCCCCGGGCGGCCGCCGTACGTCCGGTCGCGGGCGAGCAGGCGCACCCCACCGGGCAGCACCACCGCGTCGGCGCCGGTGGCGAAGCGGCCCGGAGCGGTCGGCACCGGGCCGGCCGGTCGTGGCCCGTCCGCCTCCCCGTCCGCCGCCGGTGCCGAGCATGCCGCCAGCAGGAGAGTCGTGGTCGCCACGAGCAGCCCTGTCCGTACCGGATCCACCGGCCCACCCTTCTGCGATCGTGCCTGCGGGGTGGACGGTGCTCGACGGGACCGGTTTCCGGTAGGCGGCTGTGCTACATGGGTCGCGGTCGCGCCATGCGTCGCGCGCATCGGCACAGGTCCGCAGGGGTCATCCCCGGCGCCGGGCCGCCTGCAGGCCGGGGAAATCGCTCGGATGGGTGAGGATGTGGTGCCACCAGGCCGGGTTCGCCGAGCGGGCGAGGTCGGCGTACCACTCGCGCAGCGCCCGCAGCCGGCGGGCACCCAGCTCGGCGTCGGTACGGGTCGGGTTCCAGGCCAGCCGGATGGCGGCGGCCGGCTCGTCGGACACCGGGCGCAGGACGATGCCGTCGGTGACCCGGACGCACGGGCTGCACAGGTTCACGCACCGGCCCGCGGCGACGAGCTCCCGGACCATGGAGCTGTCCGAGGTCACCTGCTCGATCCGCGGGTCGAACCCGGCGGCCCGGCAGATCCGGGCCAGCACCTCGCGCTCGCGGGCGCGGGGGGCGGTGACCCAGGCCTCGTCCCGCAGGTCGGCCAGGTCGACGTGCCGGCCGGCCGCCAGCCGGTGTCCGGTGGGCAGGCACACCCACAGCGTCTCCCGCACGACCGTGGTCACCGCCAACCCGCCGGTCGATGCCCGGGGCGGGACGTCGTAGCTGTAGGCGACCACCGCCGCCAGCCGGCCGGCGCGCAGTCCGGTCAGGCCCACGTCGACGTCGTCCAGCAGGGTCGAGGTCCAGCGGAGCCCGGGACAGGCCCGGTCGAGGTAGGGCAGCATCGGCGTCGGCCGCAGGTCCACGATCCCGAGCAGGGCGTCCGCCCGGGCGGCGGTGGGGGGACCGCCGGACGCGGCCGCCAGCCGTTGCCGGGTCCGGTCCCAGACGGTGAGCATCTCCTGCACCCCGTGCAGCAGCAGCTCCCCGGACCGGGTCAGCCGGACGCCACGCGGCCCCCGGGTCAGCAGCCGCTCCCCCAGCCGCTGCTCCAGGCGCTGGATCCGGCGGGACAGCGCCGGCTGGGACATCCCGAGACGACGCGCCGCCCGGGTCATCGACCGCTCCTCGGCCACGACCTGGAAGGCGACGGCGTCATCCCATTCCATGGGAGCGTTATAGACCGCCCCGGGGCAGCCATGATATTGCCACCCGGGCAAAGAACGGCCCGGCGGCCGTCCGGATCCCCGCCCGGCCGGCTGCGGCCGGGCGGGACCGGGCTAGCGCAGCAGCTGGCGGGCGATGACCATCCGGTTGATCTGGTTGGTGCCCTCGTAGATCTGGGTGATCTTGGCGTCCCGCATCATCCGCTCGACCGGGAAGTCGCGGGTGTAGCCGGCGCCGCCGAACAGCTGCACCGCGTCCACGGTCACCGCCATCGCGGTGTCGGAGGCGTTGACCTTGGCCGCGGCCGAGGCCAGCGTCAGCCCGGGCGCGTTGCGCTCGGCCATCGCCGCCGCCACGTACACCTGCTGGCGGGCGGCCTCGGTCCTGATCGCCATGTCGGCGATCATGAACTGCACGCCCTGGAAGTCCGCGACCGCCTGCCCGAACTGCTTGCGGTCCTTGACGTACGCGATGGTCGCGTCGAGCGCGCCCTGCGCGATGCCGACCGCCTGGGCCCCGATGGTCAGCCGGGTGTGGTCGAGGGTGCGCAGCGCGGTCCGGAAGCCGGTGCCCTCCTCGCCGACCAGCCGGGAGGCCGGGATCACGCAGTCGGAGAAGTAGATCTCGCAGGTCGGCGAGCCCTTGATGCCGAGCTTGCGCTCCTTGGTGCCGACGGAGAAGCCGGGGTCGTCCTTGTGCACGACGAACGCCGAGATGCCCTTCGGGCCCCTGCTCGGGTCGGTCGAGGCCATGACGGTGTAGTACGTCGAGACGCCGGCGTTGGTGATCCACGCCTTCGACCCGTTCAGCACGTACGTGTCGCCGTCGCGGACGGCGCGGGTGCGCATGGCGGCGGCGTCCGAGCCGGCCTCCCGCTCGCTCAGCGCGTAGGAGAACATCGCGTCGCCGGACGCGCACGGCGTCAGCACCTCGCGCTTGAGCTCCTCGGACGCCGACAGCAGCAGCGGCATGGTGCCGAGCTTGTTCACCGCGGGGATGAGCGAGGACGCGGCGCAGGCCCGGGCGACCTCCTCGATCACGATCGCGGTGGAGATCGAGTCCGCGCCGGCCCCGCCGTACTCCTCCGGGATGTGCGTCGCGTGCAGGTCCGCCTTGCGCAGCGCCTCGTAGACGTCCCAGGGGAACTCCCCCGACTCGTCCGTCTCGGCCGCCCGGGGGGCGATCTTGTCTTCCGCCAGTTGCCGCACCGACTCGCGGAGCATCTCGTGCTCGTCGCTGAGCCGGTAGGTCTCGAAGTCCGCGTCCACGCCCCGATGTTACTGGCGGGTTGGGTCCCGGGAAACCGCACGGGTCGGGCGCGCTCTTCGCGTGCCGTACGCTTTCGGGATGACTTTGGGCCAACTCCCCGGGACCCGCCCTCGCCTGTCGGTGCTCGGGACCGGATACCTCGGCGCGACGCACGCCGTGTGCATGGCCGAGCTCGGCTACGACGTGATCGGCCTCGACGTCGACGAGGCGAAGGTGGCCCGGCTGAGCGCGGGCGAGGTGCCGTTCTTCGAGCCCGGGCTGCCGGAGCTGCTGCGCAAGGCGCTGGACTCGGGCCGGCTGCGCTTCACCACCTCGTACGAGGAGGTGGCCGAGTTCGCCGACGTGCACTTCGTCTGCGTCGGCACCCCGCAGTCCAAGGGCAGCTACGCCGCGGACCTGACCTACGTCGAGGCCGCGTTCTCCACCCTCGCGCCGCTGCTGACCAGGCCCGCGCTGGTCGTCGGCAAGTCCACCGTGCCGGCCGGCACCGCCGCCCGGATGTCGGAGCTGGTCCTGTCGCTGGCCCCGTCGGACGGGGTCGAGGTGGCGTGGAACCCGGAGTTCCTCCGGGAGGGCTTCGCGGTCGAGGACACCCTGCACCCGGACCGGCTGGTCTTCGGCGTGCACTCCGCCGCGGCCGAGGCGACCCTGCGGGCGTCGTTCGCGCCGGTGATCGACGCCGGCTGCCCGGTCGTGGTGACCGACTTCGCCACCGCCGAGCTGGTCAAGGTCGCGGCGAACTCGTTCCTCGCCACCAAGATCTCCTTCATCAACGCGATGGCCGAGGTGTGCGAGGTCGTGCACGCCGACGTGACGAAGCTCTCCGAGGCGCTCGGCCACGACACCCGGATCGGCAAGCGCTTCCTGCACGCCGGGCTCGGCTTCGGCGGCGGCTGCCTGCCCAAGGACATCCGGGCGTTCATGGCCCGCGCCGAGGAGCTGGGCGCGCAGGACGCGCTGCAGTTCCTCGAGGAGGTCGACGCGATCAACAAGCGCCGCCGGGCCCGCGCGGTCGACCTGGGCCGCGAGCTGCTCGACGGGGAGTACGCCGGCAAGCGGGTCTGCGTCTGGGGCGCCGCCTTCAAGCCCAACTCCGACGACATCCGGGACTCCCCGGCCCTCGACGTCGCGGCGGCCGTGCAGAAGCTCGGCGCCGCGGTGATCGTGTACGACCCGGAGGCGATGGGGAACGCGAAGCGGGCCTACCCGCAGCTGGCCATGGCCGGCTCCGCGCTGGAGGCCGCCCGCGGCGCGGACATCGTCCTGCTGCTCACCGAGTGGGCCGAGTTCCGCGAGATGGACCCGGCCAAGCTGGCCACGGTCGTCAGCTCCCCGCGGCTCGTCGACGGGCGCAACGCGCTGGACCCGTCGGTGTGGCGGGACGCCGGCTGGACGTACCGGGCGCTGGGCCGGCCCTGAGTAGTTCCACCCGGTCCGGCTGAGCAGCCGGCCCGAGGTGCGCGGGTCGCGTCCGGGCGAGGGTGGTCGACATGAGTCGGCCACCCTCGCCCGTTCCGTACCCCGTCGCGACCGCCCGGGTCCGGGAGATCGACCTCGAGCTGACCTCGCTGTACGCGCGCGCCCGCCGGCTGCTGACCGAACGCGCCGCCGTGGTCGCCGCCGCCACCGTCCCCACCCCGGCTCCCGGCCCCGTTCCGGCTGCCGGGGCCGGGGCGGCCGGCCCCGCCGCGCGCGCCGGCGTGGCC
>CADCTP010000109.1 GCA_902805565.1 uncultured Mycobacteriales bacterium | reverse complement strand
CACCGGTCAGGCAGTCGGGCCGGCCGGGCCGGTCAGGCCGGTCAGGCCGGTCAGGCCGGTCAGGCCGGTCAGGCCGGTCAGGCCGGTCAGGCCGGTCAGGCCGGCACCGGCACCGGCGCCGCCGGCAGCCGGACGGTCACCGTGGTGCCGGCCGCGACGTCGGACTCGAAGGAGACCGCGCCGCCGTGGTCGGACACCAGTGCCTGCACGATGGACAGGCCGAGCCCGGACCCGCCCCGGACCCGGGTGCGGGCGGCGTCGGCCCGCCAGAACCGTTCGAAGACCTGGGCGGCCTGCTCGGGCGGCAGCCCGGGCCCGCCGTCGGCGACCCGGACCACGACCTGGTCGCCCTCCCGGCCGGCGGTGACCCGGATCGGCCGGTCCGCGGTCGCGTGCACGGCCGCGTTGGACAGCACGTTGGTGACGACCTGCAGCAACTGGTCCCGGTCGCCGAGCACGGGCAGCGGCCCGCCGTCGGCGACCTCGATCAGGCGGGTCGGGTGGGCGGCCCGGACCCCGGCCGCGGCGTCGTCCACGACCGCGGCCACGTCCACCGCCGTCCGCTCCACGGCGACCCCGCGGTCGGAGCGGGCCAGGGTGAGCAGGTCGTCGACCAGCCCGCCCATCCGCTTGCCCTCGGCCTCGATCCGGCGCAGCGAGTCCGACGCGTCCGGGTCCAGGCCGCCGCGCATCCGGACCAGCTCGGCGTACCCGCGCAGCGAGGTCAGCGGCGTCCGCAGCTCGTGCGAGGCGTCCGCCAGGAACCGGCGCAGCCGCTGCTCGGACTCGTAGCGGGCGGCGTACTCGCGCTCCACCGCGCCGAGCATGGTGTTCACCGCCTCGGCCAGCTGGCCCACCTCGGTGCGCGGGTCCGCGTCCGGCACCCGGTTGGCCAGCCCGCGCCCGTCCGGCCCCAGCTCCGCGGCGACCGTCCGGGCCGTCCGGGTCACCCGGTCTAGCGGCCGCATCCCCAGCCGCACCCCGGCGGCGCCCAGCACCCCGGTGCCGACCACCGCGAGCGCACCGATGATCACCTCGAGCCCCAGCAGCCGGCTCAGCGTGGCCTCGACGTCCGCGGTCGACACCCCGACGGCCAGCAGGCCGCGGTCGCTGCGCACGGTGACGACCCGGAAGTCGCCGGTGGAGGTCTCCATGGTCACCGGGCCGTCGGGGCCGGCGAGCAGGAACCCGCCCTGGTCCCGGTCGAGGTCCAGCTCCTGGGCGAGCCGCGGCGTCGGGCCGCAGTCGAACTGCCGGACCCGCCCGTCCGGCGTGACCACGGCGGCGGCGAACGCCCGGACCGCCTCCGGCCGCATCCCCTCGTTGGCGCAGATCGGCAGGCCGGGCCGGTTCACCAGGTCCCGCAGCTGGTCGTCGAGCTGGGCGCCGAGGGACCGCTCCAGTGCCACGTACGTGGCCGCGCCGGTCGCGACCACGGCGAAGGCGACCAGGGCCACCGCGAGCGCGACGATGCGCGCCCGCAGCGAGAAGCCGTTCATCTCAGCGGGGCGCCCGCAGGACGTACCCGACGCCGCGGATGGTGTGGATCAGGTGCGGCTCGACCGAGTCGACCTTCTTGCGCAGGTAGCCCACGTACAGCTCGACGATGTTGGACCGGCCCTGGAAGTCGTACTTCCAGACCCGCTCCAGGATCTGCGACTTCGACAGCACGACCCGCTCGTTGCGCATCAGGTAGCGCAGCAGCTCGAACTCGGTCGGGGTCAGCTGCACGTCCTGCCCGGCCCGGCGGACCTCGTGGCTGTCCTCGTCCAGCTCCAGGTCGGCCACCCGCAGCAGCGACGCCGGCGGCTTCTGCGGCGGGGCGGTGCGGCGCAGCACCGCGTGCACCCGGGCCAGCAGCTCCTCGACGCTGAACGGCTTGACCACGTAGTCGTCGGCGCCGGCCCGCAACCCCTCGACCCGGTGCTCGCCGGCGTCCCGGGCGGTGAGGAACACCACCGGCACGTCCGAACCCCCGGACCGCAGCCGGCGCAGCACCTCCACGCCGTCCAGGTCGCCGAGCATCACGTCCAGCACGACCAGGTCGGGCGCGTGCTCGGCCACCGCGGCCAGCGCCCGGGACCCGGAGTCCGCGGTCAGCGTCTCGAAGCCGTCGAAGCGCAGCGCGGAGGACACCAGGTGGGCGACGTTCTCCTCGTCGTCGACCACCAGCACCCGCCGGCGCGCCCGATCCACCGTTCCCGCCATCGATCCCATGGTGTCACCGCTCCCGTCCGCCGTCGCCCCCACACTGCGGGGCCGGTCTGTGCGGCGCCTGGGTGGACGCTGTGCGCCCGCTGTGCGCGCTCAGGCCGCGCTGGGCCGGGCGACGGCCGGCGACCAGCGCCACTGCCAGCCGTACCCGCCGGGCACCGGGTCGGTGACCACCAGCTGGTACGTCGGGCAGCCCGGCACCGTCACCGCCCGGCTGACCGCACCCCGGTCCCGGTGCGTCCAGCGGACCCGCCGGATCTCCGCCGGCAGCGACTCGCGGTGGAAGCTCACGGTGAGGTCGAGCCGCTCGTGCGGGCGGTCGAGCTGGTGCCGGACCGCCGGCTCGACCGGCCGCAGCGCCACCGGGTCGGCGTCGTACCGGACCAGGAACGAGAAGTCGTGGTGCTCGCCCCGGGCCAGCCGGCGGTCCAGCAGCAGCTCGGCCGCGACGAGCGCCGGACCGGGCCCGGGCGCGGCCTCGGCCACCGACCGGCCGGCCCGGCAGCCGGTGGCGTCGGCGACGGTGGGGTGCAGCCGCGGGTCGGCGCTGTCGACGTACCAGAACCGGTCGACGCCGTCGTGGACGGCGCGGACCCGCAGGCTGATCCGTACCGACAGCGGCCGCCGGTGCACCCCGAGCCGGACGTCCTTGGCCAGCCGGACCGGCAGCACCTGCTGCGAGCCGGCCAGCGAGGTGACCAGGTGCTCCAGCCGGGCGTGCCGGACGGCCAGCCCCTCGGCCCGGGCCGGTGGCCGGGGCGGCGGGACGGCGGCGCCGCCCGGCATGAGCAGCGCCAGGTCGCCGGCCGGGACGCCGAGGCAGCGCTCGAGGGCGAGCACCCGGTCCCGCCCGTTCGGGGTGCGCGGCGGGGAGCTGGTGCCGGTCTGCCAGGCCGACAGGGTGGCCACGCTGGAGGCCAGCTGCGGGTAGTCGCCGACCAGCCGGGCCTCCAGCTCCCGCAGCGACAGCCCGTGCCCGGCGATCGCCTCGCGCACCGCGGCCGCGAAGACCTCGACCTGCTCCCGCCGCCGGTACGGGTCGGGCGCGCCGCGGCTGCGCCGGTCGCCCAGCCGGCACCGCTCGGAGCAGAAGACCCGGGGCCGGCCGCGCCGTCGCCGGCCGGTCGGCGAGAGCAGCTCGGGCACCGGCGACCCGCACAGCGGGCAGCGGCGGGCGGTCGGGAGGCGCACGGGGGGACGCGGCGGGGTCGGGGGCACGGTCGCTCCTGAGGGGACGGGCGCTGTGCACGGGCAGCGGGACATGGACACAGATGCAGGACTGCATCACACTGACACGGACGACGGATCAGCGGTCCCACTGGCCGGGAGGGGTCCTATGGACGATAGGTGATACCGCTACATAACAACCAGTAATCGAATGGGGGAAAATTCCGCCGATCGAGCTACCGGTCGGAGCCGGTCAGGCCCGGCGCTGCGCGATCCACGACGCGTGCAGCCGCGCGTACGGCCCCTCCTGCGTCACCAGCTCGGCGTGCGGCCCGCGCTGCACGACCCGGCCGGCGTCCACCACCAGGATCTCGTCCGCCGCCTCCGCGGTGGACAGCCGGTGCGCGATGACCAGGGTGGTCCGGCCGCGGGTCAGCGAGTCCAGCGCCCGGGTCAGCCGGACCTCGGTGGCCGGGTCGACCGCGGAGGTCGCCTCGTCCAGCACCAGCACGTCCGGGTCGGCGATGTACGCCCGGGCGACCGCGATCAGCTGCCGCTCCCCCACCGACAGTGCCTCCCCGCGCTGCCCGACCGCCGTGCCGACCCCCTCGGGCAGCCCGGCCAGCCAGTCGCCCAGCCCCAGCGCGCCGAACGCGGCGGTGACCTCCTCGTCGGTGGCGCCCGGGCGGCCGTACCGCACGTTGTCGGCGACGGACTCGTCGAACAGGAACCCGTCCTGCGGCACCATCACCACCCGCCGGCGCAGCGAGCCGAAGGTGACCTCGGTCAGCGGCACCCCGCCGACCAGCACCCGGCCGCTCGTCGGGTCCATCAGCCGGGTCAGCAGCTTGGCGAAGGTCGTCTTGCCGGACCCGGTCTCCCCGACCACGGCGACCCGGGACCGCGGCCGCAGCTCCAGGTCGACGTCGACCAGCGCGGCCCGGTTGGCGTTCGGGTAGCGGAAGGTCACCGCGTCGAACCGGACGCCCAGCGGCCCCGGCGGCAGCTCCCGGCCGTCGACCGGGTCCGCCACGTCCGGCGCGGCGTCGACCACGTCGAGCACCCGGCGGAAGGACGCCAGCGCGTTCTGCGCCTCCGACAGCGCCTCCGACGCCACCTGGACCGGCGCGACGAACAGCGTCACCAGGAACAGGAACGCCACCAGCTCGCCCGCGGTGAGCCCGCCGCCCACCCCGAGCAGCACCCCGACCACCACCACCGCGGCGTTGGCCAGCGCGGCGATCAGCTCGCCGCTGGTGAACACCAGCACGGTGGTCTTCTGCGCGTGCACCGCCGAGCGGTAGTGCCGGTCGATGGCGCCGTCGATGCGCTCCGCGGTCCGGTCCTCCACCGCGTACGCCCGGACGGTCTGGGCGCCGACCACGGACTCCGACACGGCGCCGAGCAGGTCGCCGACCCGCTCCCGGACCGTCCCGTACGCGCGGGCGAGCCGGCGCTGCAGGACCGGCAGGATCAGGGCCAGCGGCAGGAAGCAGACCCACACCAGCAGCGTGAGCTGCCAGGAGAACACCGCCATCACCACCGTGGCCAGCAGCAGCTGCCCGGCCGAGATGACGATGAGGATGCCGCCCCACTGCATGAACACCGACATCTGGTCGACGTCGCTGGTCACCCGGGACACCAGCGACCCGCGCCGCTGCGCCTGCTGGTGCAGCATCGACAGGTCGTGCACCCGGCGGAACGCGCGGATCCGCAGCGCCGCCAGCGCGGTCTCGGTGGTCTTGAACAGCCGGTAGTTCAGCAGGTACGCCGCGACCGCGGTGGCCAGCACCGCGACCGTGCAGCCGCCCACGATCCAGCTCAGCAGGCCCAGGTCCGGGCCTTCCGCGGAGAGCAGGCCGCGGTCCAGCGTCTGCTGCACCGCCAGCGGCACCACCACCCGGCCGGCCGTGGCGATCAGCCCGAACAGCAGCGTCACGCCGAGGCCGCGGCGCAGCTCGGGGACCAGCCGCAGGCCGCGCCGCAGGGTGGCGATCGCGCCCTCCTCGCGGCCGGCGCGGGCCAGGGTCAGCGCGTCGTCGGTCTCCAGCGGCTGGGCGGCCATCCGGGTCATCGGGTCACGTCCTGCTCCACCAGGTCCTTGCGGCGGTCGGCCTCGTCGTCGTACGCGTTCACCAGCGCGGCGTAGCCGGGGGTGCTGGCGACCAGCTCGGTGTGGGTGCCGCGGGCGAGCACCCGGCCGTGCTCGATCCACACCACCTCGTCGGCCAGCCCGATCGTGGCCTGCCGGTAGGCGACGACCACGACGGTCGCGCCGAGGTCGGCCGAGCGCAGCCCGCCCAGGATCGCCGCCTCCACCGACGGGTCGACGCTGGAGGTGGCGTCGTCGAGCACCAGCAGCCGGGGCCGGCGGGCCAGCGCCCGGGCCAGCGCCAGGCGCTGCCGCTGCCCGCCGGACAGCGTCGTCCCGCGCTCGCCGACCCGGGTGTCCAGGCCGTCGGGCAGCGCGTCGACGAACCCGTCGGCCTGAGCCAGCCGCAGCGCCTCCCACACCCGCTCGTCGTCGAGGTCGGAGCCGAGGGTGACGTTGCCGCGGACGGTGTCGTCGAACAGGAACGTCGCCTGGCTGACCAGCGCGGCCTGCCCGGCCAGCGTGCCGCGGGCCAGCCCGCGCAGGTCGGTGTTCTCCAGCAGCACGGCGCCGGTGTCCGGGTCGACCAGCCGGACCAGCAGCGAGACCAGGGTGGACTTGCCGGACCCGGTCGGGCCGACCAGCGCGACCGTGCGGCCGGCGGGCACGTCGAAGGTGACGTCGGCCAGCACCGGGACGGGCGGGTCCGCGGAGTCCACCGGCGGCGCGTACGCGAAGCCGGCGCCGGCCACCCCGAGCGTCGCCGGGCCGGTCCCGGTCAGCGTGGTGGCGCCGTACTCCTGGCCGCCGGTGGCGCGCAGCACGTTCTGCACCCGGTCCCAGCCGACCACCACCCGGGGCAGGTCGCCGAGCACCCAGCCGATCGCCCGCACCGGCATCGCCAGCACCGAGAAGAGGTACGCGACGCTGACCAGGTCGCCGACCGAGGTGTCGCCGGACCGCAGCCGGATCCCGCCGACCAGCAGCACGGCCAGCGTGCCGATCGTCGGCAGCGCCTCCATGATCGGGTCGAACAGGCCGCGCAGCTGGCCGACCCGCACCATCGCGTCGCGCAGCTCGCGGGAGCGGGCGGCGAACCGGGCGGTCTCGTCCTCCTCGCGGCCGAGCGTCTTGACCACCAGCGCGCCGTCGAAGCTCTCGTGCGCGATCTCGCTGACCTCGGCCCGCAGCTGCTGGGCCCGGGTCATCCGGGGCGACATGCGGCGCGAGTACGCCACGTTGACCGCGAAGATCACCGGGAAGACGACGAACCCGACGGCGGCCAGCACCGGGTCGGTGAGGATGAGCGCGACCCCGCTGATCGCCAGCATGATCAGCGTGCCGCAGGCGAACGGCAGCGGGGCCATGACGTACCAGGTGGCCTCGACGTCGGCGTTCGCGTTGGACAGCAGGGTGCCGGTGGGGTGCCGCTGGTGCCAGGACAGCGGCAGGCGGAGGTACTGCCGGACCACCCGGCGCCGGTACGACGCCTGCAGGCGGTACTGCACGATCCCGGCGGCCACCCGGCGGCCGATGATCCCGATCACCTTGAGCAGCGCGACCCCGAGGATCAGCGCCGCCGCGCCGGCCAGCGCGCCGGTGGTGGTCTCACCGCGCTCGAAGGCCGGGATGATCGTGTCGACCGTCACCCGCCCCATCACGAACGCGCTGGCGACGGTCATCGCCCCGAACAGCGCGCTGCCCACCACCGCGAAGGTGAACATCCGCCACTGCTCGGCGATGCCGTGCCCCAGGACCCGGAGCCCTCGTGCCATCACATCGGTGGGCGTCCTGGACAAGCATCCCCCTCGTCGCCTTCGAACCTCCCCACCCTACGGCGAGATCGTTAGTTCCGCTAAGGATGGGCGGCCCGCGCGCATTCCCGCCCACCGGTGCCCGACCGTCCGGATCGGGCCGGCGCCGACCGGTGCTGCCGGGCGCTGCCGGGCGCTGCCGGGCGGTTCGGACCGGTCCCGGCCGTAGGATCCCGGGGTGTGACGAGCACCGCGGACGCCGAGCGAGCCGCCCTCTGTGACCTGCTGGACGACCTCGGGCCGGACGCGCCCACGCTCTGCGAGGGGTGGACCACGCGGGACCTCGCGACCCACCTGCTGGTCCGGGACCGGGAGCCGAAGGCGTGGGCCGGGATCGGCGTGCCGCGGCTGGCCCGGCTCGCCGACGCCGCGATGGCCGCGCACGCCGGGGAGCCGTACGGGCAGATCGTGGCGACCGTCCGGGCCGGCGCGCCGAAGTGGTCGCCGCTCGGCCTGCCGCGCGCCAAGGACGTGGTCAACCTGGTGGAGTACGTGGTGCACCACGAGGACGTGCTGCGCGCGCAGCCGGGCTGGCGGCCCCGGGCGGTGCCGCGGTCGCTGGCCGACGGGGTGTGGCGGATGCTGCGGGTGGCGGCCCGGGCCCAGCTCGGCCGGGCGCCGGACGGCGTGGTGCTGCGCCGCGCCGGCACCGCGGACACCATCACCGCGAAGAAGGGCGAGCCGGCGGTGACGGTCACCGGCGACCCGGTGGAGCTGGCGCTGTTCGTCACCGGCCGGCAGCGCGCGGCCCGGGTGGACCTGGCCGGCGACGACGCCGCGGTCGCCCGCCTCCGGTCCACCCGGCTGTCCATGTGACCCCCGGCCCGCCGGGCCGGCCCCGGG
>CADCTP010000108.1 GCA_902805565.1 uncultured Mycobacteriales bacterium | reverse complement strand
CCCTTGAGCATGTCCGAGAGCGACTTGAGCGGGCGGTTGCCCGGGCCCGTGACGGGCCGGCCGCGGCGGCCGTTGTCGAACAGCGCGTCGACGGCCTCCTGCAGCATCCGCTTCTCGTTGTTGACGATGATCTCCGGCGCGCCGAGGTCGAGCAGCCGCTTGAGGCGGTTGTTCCGGTTGATCACCCGGCGGTAGAGGTCGTTCAGGTCGGACGTGGCGAACCGGCCGCCGTCGAGCTGCACCATCGGGCGCAGGTCCGGCGGGATGACCGGGACGCAGTCCAGCACCATGCCCAGCGGGGAGTTGCGGGTGGACTGGAAGGCCGCGACGACCTTCAGCCGCTTGAGCGCGCGCAGCTTCTTCTGGCCCTTGCCGGACCGGATGGTCTCCCGCAGGGACTCGGCCTCGGCGTCGAGGTCGAAGCCCTCCAGCAGCTTCTGCAGCGCCTCCGCGCCCATGCCGCCGACGAAGTAGTCGCCGAAGCGGTCGCGCAGCTCGCGGTAGAGCATCTCGTCCGCGATCAGCGTCTTCACTTCCAGCTTGCGGAAGGTGTCGAGCACCTCGTCCAGCCGGTCGATCTCGCGCTGCGCGCGGTCGCGGATCTGGCGCATCTCGCGCTCGCCGCCCTCGCGCACCTTGCGGCGGACGTCGGACTTGGCGCCCTCGGTCTCCAGCTCGGCCAGGTCGGCCTCGAGCTTCTTCTGCCGCGCCTCGACGTCGCCGTCGCGCTTGTCCTCGGCCCGCTTCTTCTCGACCGACATCTCGGCCTCGATGGTGGACAGGTCGCGGTGGCGGGCCTCGGAGTCGACCGTGGTGATCAGGTACGCCGCGAAGTAGATGATCTTCTCGAGGTCCTTGGGGGCCAGGTCCAGCAGGTAGCCCAGCCGGCTCGGGACGCCCTTGAAGTACCAGATGTGGGTGACGGGTGCGGCCAGCTCGATGTGGCCCATCCGCTCACGCCGCACCTTGGCCCGGGTGACCTCGACGCCGCAGCGCTCGCAGATGATGCCCTTGAAGCGGACCCGCTTGTACTTCCCGCAGTAGCACTCCCAGTCGCGGGTCGGGCCGAAGATCTTCTCGCAGAAGAGCCCGTCCTTCTCCGGCTTCAGGGTGCGGTAGTTGATCGTCTCGGGCTTCTTGACCTCGCCGTGCGACCACTGGCGGATGTCGTCGCCGGTGGCGAGGCCGATGCGCAGCTCGTCGAAGAAGTTGACGTCGAGCACTTATCCCTCTTTCGGGGTTGTAATTCCTTGGTCGTCGCCGGAGGTGCCGGCCGGTCCGCGCGGGACCGGCCGGCTCCTTCGGTCAGACCTCTTCGACGCTGCTCGGCTCGCGCCGGGACAGATCGATGCCGAGCTCCTCGGCCGCCCGGAAGACGTCCTCGTCGCTGTCGCGCATCTCGATCGAGGAGCCGTCGCTGGACAGCACCTCGACGTTGAGGCAGAGCGACTGCAGCTCCTTGAGCAGGACCTTGAACGACTCCGGGATACCGGGCTCGGGGATGTTCTCGCCCTTGACGATGGCCTCGTAGACCTTGACCCGGCCGAGGACGTCGTCGGACTTGATGGTGAGCAGCTCCTGCAGCGCGTACGCGGCTCCGTACGCCTGCATCGCCCAGCACTCCATCTCACCGAACCGCTGCCCGCCGAACTGCGCCTTACCGCCGAGGGGCTGCTGGGTGATCATCGAGTACGGGCCCGTCGACCGGGCGTGGATCTTGTCGTCGACGAGGTGGAGCAGCTTGAGGATGTAGATGTAGCCGACCGAGATCGGGGACGGGAACGGCTCCCCGGAGCGGCCGTCGAACAGCCGCGCCTTGCCGGTCTCGGCCACCTGCCGGTCCCCGTCCCGGTTGGGCCGGGTGGAGCCGAGCAGGCCGACGATCTCCTCCTCGCGGGCGCCGTCGAAGACCGGCGTCGCCGTACGGGTGCCGGGGTCGCCCTGGCGGGCGCGCTCCGGCAGCCGGGCGGCCCACTCGGGCGAGCCCTCGACCTCCCAGCCCTGCTTGGCCACCCAGCCCAGGTGCGTCTCCAGGACCTGGCCGATGTTCATCCGGCCCGGCACGCCGAGCGGGTTGAGCACGATGTCGACCGGGGTGCCGTCCTCGAGGAACGGCATGTCCTCCTGGGGGAGGATCTTGGAGATGACGCCCTTGTTGCCGTGCCGGCCGGCGAGCTTGTCGCCGTCCTGGATCTTGCGCTTCTGGGCGACGTAGACCCGGACCAGCTCGTTGACGCCGGGCGGCAGCTCGTCGCCGTCCTCGCGGGAGAACACCCGCACGCCGATGACCTTGCCCGACTCGCCGTGCGGCACCTTCAGCGACGTGTCCCGCACCTCGCGGGCCTTCTCGCCGAAGATCGCGCGCAGCAGCCGCTCCTCCGGGGTGAGCTCGGTCTCGCCCTTGGGCGTGACCTTGCCGACCAGGATGTCGCCCGGTACCACGTCGGCGCCGATGCGCACGATGCCGCGCTCGTCGAGGTCGGCGAGGACCTCCTCGGCGACGTTCGGGATGTCCCGGGTGATCTCCTCGGCGCCCAGCTTGGTGTCCCGGGCGTCGACCTCGTGCTCCTCGATGTGGATCGAGGTGAGGACGTCGTCCTGGACCAGCCGCTGGGACAGGATGATCGCGTCCTCGTAGTTGTGCCCCTCCCAGGGCATGAACGCGACCAGCAGGTTCTTCCCGAGCGCCATCTCGCCGGTGTCGGTGCACGGGCCGTCGGCGATGACCTGCCCGACCTCGATCCGCGCGCCCTCCTCCACGACGACCTTCTGGTTGATGCAGGTGCCCTGGTTGGAGCGGCGGAACTTGTGCAGCCGGTACGTCTGGCGGGTGCCGTCGTCGGCCATCACGGTGCAGTAGTCGGCGGAGAGGTCCTCCACCACGCCGGCCTTCTCCGCGACGATGACGTCACCGGCGTCGACCGCGGCCCGCAGCTCCATCCCGGTGCCGACCAGCGGCGCCTCGGACCGCAGCAGCGGCACGGACTGGCGCTGCATGTTGGCGCCCATCAGCGCGCGGTTGGCGTCGTCGTGCTCGAGGAACGGGATCATGGCCGTCGCGACCGAGACCATCTGTCGCGGCGAGACGTCCATGTAGTCGATCTCGTCGGCCGAGAGGTAGTCGACCTCGCCGCCCTTGCGGCGGACGAGCACCCGGCCCTCGGTCATGTGCCCCTGGGCGTCGAGCACCGCGTTCGCCTGCGCGATGACGAACCGGTCCTCCTCGTCCGCGGTCAGGTAGTCGATGTCATCGGTGACCTGGCCGTTGACGACCCGGCGGTACGGCGTCTCGACGAAGCCGTACGCGTTGATCCGGCCGTAGGAGGCCAGCGAGCCGATCAGGCCGATGTTCGGGCCCTCGGGCGTCTCGATCGGGCACATCCGGCCGTAGTGGCTGGGGTGCACGTCGCGGACCTCGAAGCCGGCCCGCTCGCGGGACAGACCGCCCGGGCCCAGCGCGGACAGCCGGCGCTTGTGCGTCAGCCCGGCCAGCGGGTTGGTCTGGTCCATGAACTGGGACAGCTGGCTGGTGCCGAAGAACTCCTTGATGGAGGCGACGACCGGCCGGATGTTGATCAGCGTCTGCGGCGTGATCGCCTCGACGTCCTGGGTGGTCATCCGCTCCCGGACGACCCGCTCCATGCGGGACAGGCCGACCCGGATCTGGTTCTGGATCAGCTCGCCGACGGTCCGCATGCGGCGGTTGCCGAAGTGGTCGATGTCGTCGACATCGACGTCCTCCGCGCCGGCGTGCAGCTTCACGACGTACTCGATCGTGGCGACGATGTCGTCCTCGGTCAGCACGCCCTGGGTGATCGGCAGGTCCAGCTGCAGCTTCTTGTTGACCTTGTAGCGGCCGACCTTGGCCAGGTCGTAGCGCTTCTGGTTGAAGAAGAGGTTGTCCAGCAGGGTCTGCGCGGACTCCCGCGTCGGCGGCTCGCCCGGGCGCAGCTTGCGGTAGATGTCCAGCAGCGCCTCGTCCTGGGTCTGGATGTGGTCCTTCTCCAGGGTGGCCAGCAGCGTCTCGGACCACTCGAACCGCTCACGGATGCGGTCGGAGGTCCAGCCCAGCGCCTTCAGCAGCACGGTGACCGGCTGGCGGCGCTTGCGGTCGATGCGCACGCCGACGGTGTCCCGCTTGTCGACGTCGAACTCGAGCCAGGCACCCCGGCTGGGGATGACCTTGCAGGAGTAGACGTCCTTGTCGGACGTCTTGTCGAGGTTGCGGTCGAAGTACACACCCGGCGAACGGACGAGCTGGGAGACGACGACCCGCTCGGTGCCGTTGATGATGAAGGTGCCCTTGACGGTCATCATCGGGAAGTCGCCCATGAAGACGGTCTGGCTCTTGATCTCGCCGGTGGTGTTGTTGATGAACTCCGCCGTGACGAACAGCGGGGCCGCGAACGTCATGTCCTTGTCCTTGCACTCCTCCTCGGACGCCTTGACGTCCTCGAAGCGAGGGTTGGAGAAGGACAGCGACATCGACCCCGAGAAGTCCTCGATCGGCGAGATCTCGCCGAGGATCTCGTCCAGACCGGACCGCGGGTCCGCGTCACCAGCCACCCGCGCGCGCCACTTCTCGTTCCCGACCAGCCAGTCGAACGAGTCGGTCTGCAGGGCGAGCAGGTTGGGTACCTCGAGTGGCTCCCGGATCTTGGCGAAGGAGATCCGGTTCGGCGAGCCGGGGATCCGCTTGCGCTCAGGGGTGGTCGTGGTGTCGGAGCGGGAGACTGCCAAGATGCGTCCTTCCAAGGACAGGCGCCGTCATTGCGCGCGCTGCCTCGGGACCACCGCAGGAGGTGTGAAGGTCAGAGGGCAGCGCAAACTGGCAGTGTAGGCGAAACGCACACTGCTGTCGAGGCCGCCGCCCTTCCTCTGACGTCCACTTCGTGCGTCAGCGTGACTCGCCGGGCGCGAGACGTCAAGAGCGTGCGGTGCGGCGTGTCCTCCCGGAGCCGCGGCCCCGATCCGGCGGGCCGTATATGCCCAGCTCAGCGGGGATGTTAACGATCCGCAACCATGATCACCCGAGCGGGCGGAAGGCCGCCGTGGGCCGGATCCGGCCCCTGCACACGCGTGGTGCCCGTCCGACCACGGGGCCGTTCCCGGGCCGGCGTTCACCCGGGCGGGTGACCGGGGCCGCGCCACCCCGGTAGGGGCGCCGGCCGTCACCCCCGCAGTCAGACCAACGACGCTGGCCACCACGGGTTACGGGACACGACGGAAAGTTTCGGAAACGCGACTGCCCCACCCGGCGTACCGGGTGGGGCAGTGCGGTCGTGCAGGGGTGACTACTTGAGGGTGACGGTCGCGCCCGCGCTCTCGAGCTGGGCCTTCGCCTTGTCGGCGGTCTCCTTGTTGGCCTTCTCCAGGACGGCCTTCGGCGCACCGTCGACCAGGTCCTTGGCCTCCTTCAGGCCCAGGCTGGTCAGCGCGCGCACCTCCTTGATGACCTGGATCTTCTTGTCGCCCGCGGCCTCGAGGACGACGTCGAACTCGTCCTTCTCCTCCACGGCCGGCGCGTCGGTGCCGCCGCCGCCGGCGGCCGGGGCCGCGACCGCGACCGGGGCGGCCGCGGTGACGCCGAAGGTGTCCTCGAACTGCTTCACGAACTCGGACAGCTCGAGGAGGGTCATCTCCTTGAAGGCGTCCAGGAGGTCGTCGGTGCTGATCTTCGCCATGGTCGGCGGTCCTCTCTTACTCGGTCGCCGAGTCGGCGGTGTCAGAAACGGTCTCCGCGGTGGTGTCCGCGGCGGGCGCGGCCTCCTCGGCCGTGCCCTTCTTCTCCTGCAGGGCGGCGGCGAGGCGCGCGACCTGCGACAGCGGGGCCTGGAACAGGCCGGCCGCCTTGGACAGCGAGCCCTGCATGGCGCCGGCCATCTTGGCCAGCAGGACCTCGCGCGGCTCGACGTCGGCCAGCCGCCGGACGTCGTCCGGCGAGAGCGCCTTGCCGTCGAGCACGCCGCCCTTGATCACCAGCAGCGGGTTGGTGCGCGAGAAGTCGCGCAGGCCCTTGGCCGCCTCGACCGGGTCGCCGCTGATGAAGGCGATCGCGGTCGGTCCGGCCAGCAGCTCGTCCGGGACGGTGAAGCCCGCCTCGGTGGCGGCCCGCTTGGTCAGGGTGTTCTTCACGACCGCGTACGTCGTGTTCTCGCCGAGCGAGCGCCGCAGCTGCGTCAGCTGGGCCATCGTGAGCCCGCGGTACTCGGTGAGCACCGCCGCGGACGAGCCCTGGAAGCGCTCGGTGATCTCAGCGACCGCCGCGGTCTTCTCCTGGTTCGCCACGTCCCTCCTCTCTCGTGCCTCGGGCCGGGAGTCCGGGCCCAGGAACGAGAGACGCCCCGGCGCAGGGCGCACGGGGCGGGCGCGGCGTGCTGCCGCGGCGCTGACCGTCCATCCTGCGCGGGTCGCCCGTCTCGCGACGGGACCTTCGGCTGGGCGAGCCCAGCGGCCGGCGGTCATCGGTTGGAACTTGTGGCTTCCAGACTACACGCACCGTGCCCGTGCTCCGTCGCCGGCCGAGTCGCCGGCCGAGTCGCCGGCCGACCCCCCGACCGACCGCCGGACCCCGCGGTCAGGCCGGTGGGCGGAGCCGGCCGGCGGGGTCGATCGGCAGCGCCCGGGGGCCGAAGTCGTCCCGGGACAGCCGCGCGACCAGGCCGATCGCCGCCCGCGCCGGGTCCGGCTCGGCGTAGCCGGGGCTGACGTGCCGGGTCGGGTGCAGCCGCCCGCCGGTCCACCGGCCGCCGGCGGTGAACGTCAGGTGCAGCACGGCGGTGGTGCCCAGGACGCCCGCGGTGGACAGCGTGCGGTAGCCGACCAGGTTGCCCACCGAGTACGCCACCGGCGCGCCCGCGACCACCTCGGCCCCGCGCACCACGTGCGGCCCGGCGCCGAGCACCGCGTCCGCCCCGGCCGCGACCGCGGTGCGCGCGAAGGCCCGCAGGTCGCCGCGGTCCTCCCCGAACGCGGTCTCCCGCCCGGCCGGCACGCGCAGGGCGTCGGCCCCCTCGGCGCCGCCGTGGAAGACCGCGACGACCACGTCGGCGCGGGCCGCCGCCGCCCGGACCAGGGCCGTCACCTCGGCCGGGTCGTTCAGCGGCGCGGTCCAGCCGTACGGGGAGAAGCCGACGACGGCGACCCGGACGCCGCGCACGGTGCGGACGGCGATCTCCCCGGGGCCGCCGGTGGTCGCCATCCCGGCCGCGGTGACCACCCGCCGGGTCTCGGCCAGCCCGGCCGGGCCGAAGTCGCGGCTGTGGTTGTTGGCCAGGCTGAGGACGTCGTACCCGGCGTCGGCGAACAGCCGCGCGTACGCCGGCGGGGCCCGGAAGGCGACGCAGTTCTCGGCGTCCGGCTCGCACTTGGTGCTGGCGGCGACGTCGGTGAGGGTGCCCTCCAGGTTGCCGATCATCAGGTCGGGGGCCCGGGTGAGCGGGGTGACCGCGCGCAGCAGCCGGCCCGGGTCCGGCGGCAGGCCGCGGTCGACGCTCGCCGGCACCATGTCCCCGGACCACCCGACGGTGACGGTCGGCTCCGGCTCGGGCTCCGGCTCGGGGGACGGTGACGCGGACGGGGACGCGGACGCGGACGGGGCGGTGGTCGGGGCGGTGGTCGACGGAGCCGCGGTACGCGCCGCGTCGTCCGAGCACCCGGTGGCGAGCGCCAGCGCGACCAGGGCCGTCACGGCGGCCCGGCGCGGGTGTCCTCCGCCGACCGGCACGCCCGCGAGCATGTCAGAGCCGGCTGAACTCCGCGCGGGTCAGCGTTGCGGTGAGGTCCCACAGTCGCGCGGCCAGCGCCTCGTCGTACGCGGCCCGCTTGGCCCGCACGACGACGGGCAGGCCGCGGACCTCGCCGGGACCGCCCGGGCCGAGGTACGTGCCGCCGGCCAGGTCGGGGTCGGTCGCCGCGCGCAGCTGCGGCAGCGCGCCCCGGTCCGCGGGCTGCATGAGGAAGTCGGCGGCCGGGAACAGGACGGACTGCAGCCGGCCGGCCACGCCGCCGTGGCCGCGGCCGAGATGGGTACGGGCGCCGCCGGGGTGCGCGGCCAGCGACGCGGTGGCGGCCCCGGCGGCGCGCAGCCGGCGGTCCAGCTCGACGGCGAACAGGAGGTTGGCGAGCTTGCTGGCGAAGTACGCCGGCCAGCGCCGGTAGGTGCGCCGCTCCCAGTTCAGGTCGGCCAGGTCGATCCGGCCGGCCCGGTGCCCGATGCTGGAGACGGTCACCACCCGGGAGCCGGGGACGTCCAGCAGCAGCGGCAGCAGCCGGGCGGTGAGCGCCGCGTGGCCCAGGTGGTTGGTGCCGATCTGCAGCTCGAAGCCGTCCGCGGTGCGCTCCAGCGGGGTCGCCATCACCCCGGCGTTGTTGATCAGCAGGTCGAGGCGGGGGTGCCGGTCGGCGAGGCGGTCGGCGAACGCCCGGACCGAGGCCAGCCGGGTCAGGTCCAGCTCGGCGACCTCGGCCGTGGCCTCCGGCACCTCGCCCCGCAGCCGGTCCAGGGCGGCCTGCCCGCGGGCCGGCGAGCGGGCGGTGAGCACCACGTGCGCCCCGGCGCGGGCGAGCTCGACGGCGGTCTCCAGCCCCAGGCCGCTGGTCGCCCCGGTCACCACCGCCACCCGTCCGCCCTGGTCGGGGATGTCCCGCTCGGTCCAGTCCACGGCTCCACCTCTCGTCGCTGATGCGTGCACGTGCACGCTATATCCGTGCACGTGCACGTGTCCAGCCGCGGCGTAGTCTCCGACCGTGGAGTTCGCGCCGAGCCCGACCGAGGAGCTGTGGTTCGGCCTGCTCGCCGTCCGGGAGCAGCTGGTCGGGGCGCTGGACGCCCGGCTGCGGGCCGCGCAGGACCTGCCGCTGTCCGCGTTCGCGGTGCTCATCACGCTGGTCAAGCACTCCGAGCCGACCGCGGTCAGCGCCCTGGCCCCGCAGGTCGCGCTGGTCTCCCGAAGCCAGGTGTCCCGGCTGGTGGACACGCTGGCCGCCCGCGGGCTGGTCGCCCGGACCCGCGGCGGCAGCGACGCCCGGGTGCACGCGGTCGTCATCACCGACGCCGGCCGGGCGGCCGTGGCGGCCGGCCGGCGGCAGGCCGACGAGGTGGTGCGGGAGCTGCTGGTGGACCGGCTGCCGGAGGCCGACGTACGGACGCTGCGGCGGGCCCTCGCCCGGCTCACCGGCTACGACACCCCGCGCTGAGCGGGCCGGGCCGGCCGGGGACGCGACAGCGCCCCCGGGCGGGAGGTCCGGGGGCGCTGTCGGGCGTACGGGGTCAGACGGCCGCGGCGGGCTCCTCGGCGAGGAGGTTGCGGGTCTGGTTCGGGTCGACCGGGATGCCGGGGCCCATGGTCGTGCTGAAGGTGACCTTGCGGAGGTACTTGCCCTTCGCGGTGGAGGGCTTGGCCCGCTGCACCTCGTCCAGCGCGGCGGCGTAGTTCTCCACCAGCCGCTCGACCGGGAAGCTGGCCTTGCCGATCACCAGGTGCAGGTTGGACTGCTTGTCCACCTTGAAGGTGATCTTGCCGCCCTTGATGTCGGCGACGGCCTTGGCCACGTCCATGGTGACGGTGCCGGTCTTCGGGTTCGGCATGAGGCCGCGGGGGCCGAGGATCCGGGCGATCCGGCCGACCTTCGACATCTGGTCCGGCGTCGCGATGGCGGCGTCGAAGTCGAGCCAGCCCTCCTGGATCCGGGCGATCAGGTCCTCGGCGCCGACCACGTCGGCGCCGGCGGCCTCGGCCTCGGCGGCCTTCGGGCCGGACGCGAAGACGATGACCCGGGCGGTCTTGCCGGTGCCGTGCGGCAGGTTGACCGTGCCGCGGACCATCTGGTCGGCCTTGCGCGGGTCGACCCCGAGCCGCATCGCGACCTCGACGGTGGCGTCGTACTTCGTGGTCGAGGTCTCCTTCGCCAGCTTCGCGGCCTCCAGGACGCTGTGCAGCCTGTCCTTGTCGACCTGCTCGGCGGCGGAGCGGTACGCCTTGCTGCGCTTCACTGCTTCTCTCTTCCTGTGGTCATGGCGGGCCCGCGGGCCCTCCCACGTGGTGCCGGGTCTCGCTGGGGAACGCTCAGTCGGCGACGGTGATGCCCATGGAGCGGGCGGTCCCGGCGATGATGCGCTCCGCGTGGTCCAGGTCGTTCGCGTTGAGGTCGGGCAGCTTGGTCTGCGCGATCTCCCGCACCTGGGCCTTGCTGACCGTGGCGACCTTGGTCTTGTGCGGCTCGCCCGAGCCCTTGTCGACACCGGCGGCGGCCAGCAGCAGTCGGGCGGCCGGCGGGGTCTTGGTGACGAAGGTGAACGAGCGGTCCTCGTACACCGAGATCTCGACCGGGACGACCTGGCCACGCTGCGACTCGGTCGCGGCGTTGTACTGCTTGCAGAACTCCATGATGTTGACGCCGTGCTGACCCAGCGCGGGGCCGACCGGCGGCGCCGGCGTCGCGACGCCGGCCTTGATCTGCAGCTTGATGACTGCAGTGAGCTTCCTCTTCGGGGGCACGTCTTTCTCTTCTCTAGATCTTGGAAACCTGGTTGAAGGACAGCTCCACGGGCGTCTCCCGCCCGAAGATCGAGACCAGCACCTTGACCTTCTGCGCGTCCGGGCTGATCTCGCTGATCGTCGCGGGGAGCGTGGCGAACGGGCCGTCCATCACGGTCACCGACTCGCCGACCTCGAAGTCCACGACCTTGACCTGCGGCCGGGACTCCTTCTTCTGCGTGGTCGGGGCGAGGATCTTGACGACCTCGTCCACGGTCAGCGGCGACGGGCGCGAGGTGGCGCCGACGAACCCGGTCACCCCGGGGGTGTTGCGCACCGCGCCCCACGACTCGTCGTTGAGGTCCATCCGGACGAGGATGTAGCCCGGGAAGACCTTGCGCTGGACCTGCTGGCGCTTGCCGTTCTTGACCTCGGTGACCTCCTCGGTCGGCACCTCGACCTGGAAGATGTAGTCCTCCATGTCGAGCGACGCGATGCGGCTCTCGAGGTTCGTCTTCACCTTGTTCTCGTAGCCGGCGTACGAGTGGATGACGTACCAGTCGCCGAACGAGGTGCGCAGCGCGCGGCGCAGCTCCTCGACCGGGTCCTCGTCCTCGGCGTCCTCGGCCAGGTCCGGCGTGGTCGCGTCGGCGTCGGCCGGCCCGGCCTCACCCGAGGCCGGAGCGGAGTCGACGGCATCCCCGGTGGCGTCGTCGGTCACCGCGGGGGACCCGGTCTCGGCAGCCCCGTACTCCGGGTCGCCGGGCCGGTCGTCCTCCGCGGGGAGGCCGGTCTCGTCCAACTGGGACACGCAGGAACTCGCTTTCCGTTCGGGCGGGCCCGTTGCCGGGCCGGGTCAGGTGCGGGCGTCGCTCAGGCGAACACCCAGGTGACGAGCTTGCTGAACCCGATGTCCATTCCCGTCACCAGTGCGGTCATGACCGACACGAAGATGATCACGACGATCGTGTACGTGACCAGCTCCTTGCGCGTCGGCCAGATGACCTTGCTGAGCTCGGCGATGACCTCGCGGAAGAACCGGGACAGCCGGGCGATCGGACCACCGCTGGTCCGGGCGGTCGACTTCGACGGCCTCGGCGGCTGGGCGTCCGAGGCGTCGGTCCTGGTCGAGCTGCTCACGAGGGTCTCCTCGGTCGGCGTACGAGCTGGCCGGCGGCACGGTTGGCACCGCCGAACGCAGGGGCGACAGGACTTGAACCTGCAACAACCGGTTTTGGAGACCGGGACTCTGCCAATTGAGCTACGCCCCTCCGAGATGCTCGATCCCTGCCCATGCTGGCGCAGGGGCCGCTCACCCCAGACAGCGAGTCTACGCCGTGACGCTGCCGGGCTCCAAGCCGCGTACCCCGACGGGGAGAATGCCGGCATGGGAACACGGGTGTCGGACCGGATCGGCGCGATCGGGGAGTCGGCCACGCTGGCCGTGGACGCGAAGGCCAAGGCGCTGAAGGCGGCCGGCCGGCCGGTGATCGGCTTCGGTGCCGGGGAGCCGGACTTCCCCACCCCGGCGCCGATCGTCGAGGCCGCCGCGGCCGCCTGCGCCGACCCGCGCAACCACCGGTACTCCCCCGCCGCCGGGCTGCCCGAGCTGCGCGAGGCGATCGCGGCGGCGACGCTGCGCGACTCCGGGCTGGCCGTGCCGGCCGACCGGGTGCTGGTCACCAACGGCGGCAAGCAGGCGGTCCACCAGGCGTTCGCCACCCTGCTCGACCCGGGCGACGAGGTGCTGCTGCCGGCGCCGTACTGGACGACCTATCCGGAGGCGATCGCGCTGGCCGGCGGCGTGCCGGTGCCGGTGCCGACCGACGGGGCCACCGGCTACCTGGTCACCGTGCAGGACCTGGAGGCGGCCCGGACGCCGCGCACCAAGGTGCTGCTGTTCTGCTCGCCGTCCAACCCGACCGGTGCCGTGCACCCGCCCGAGCGGGTCGAGGCGATCGGCCGCTGGGCGGTCGAGCACGGGATCTGGGTGGTCACCGACGAGATCTACCAGCACCTCGTCTACGGCGACGCCCGGCACGTCTCGATGCCGGTCGCGGTGCCCGGGCTGGCCGAGCGGTGCGTCGTCCTGAACGGGGTCGCGAAGACGTACGCGATGACCGGCTGGCGGGTCGGCTGGATGATCGCCCCGGCCGACATCACCAAGGCCGCCACCAACCTGCAGTCCCACCTGAGCAGCAACGTCGCCAACGTCTCCCAGCGGGCCGCGCTGGCCGCGGTGAGCGGCGACCTGACGGCCGTGCACGCCATGCGGGCGGCCTTCGACCGGCGGCGGCGGACGATCGTGTCGATGCTGCGGGAGATCCCCGGCGTCGAGTGCCCGGAGCCGTTCGGCGCCTTCTACGTCTACCCCTCGGTGCGCGGGCTGCTCGGCCGGCCGCTGAGCGGGCGGACCGCCGCCACCAGCGCGGAGCTGGCCGAACTCATCCTGGCGGAGGCCGAGGTGGCGGTGGTGCCGGGCGAGGCGTTCGGCACCCCGGGTCACCTTCGGCTGTCGTACGCGCTGGGCGACGACGACCTGGCCGAGGGCGTGCGCCGGATCCAGGCCCTGGTCGCCGGCTGACGCGACCCGGCCGGGTCAGGGCAGGGCGCCGGCCTCGCGGAGCACCCTGGTGGCCGCCGGCAGGCCGAGCAGCTGGGCGGCCAGGTCGGCCGGGCGGGCGATCCGCCAGGCGTTGGCGTTGACGTAGCAGCGGACGGCGGCCAGGAACGCGCGGTCGCCGGCGGCCTTCGACGCGGCGACCAGGGCGGCGCCGCCCTTGCCGTACACGGTGGTGTAGTAGCCCCGCTCGTCGCCGCCGAACTCGGCGGTGGAGTCGCCGACGTCGCCCGGCAGGGCCAGCCCGGCGTCGCTGCCGGTGCCGTCGACCGACTCCTCGGCCCAGGTCGCGAACGCCTCGTCCAGCCACGGGTCGCGGGCCTGCGAGTTGCCGACCATCGCGTAGAACCACTGGTGGGCCAGCTCGTGCACGGTGACGCCGCGGCTGTCGTCGAGCATCAGGATCGAGCCCGGGTACTCGATGCCGCCGCCGCCCAGCGGCAGCCGGGCCAGGTTGATCACCGGGAACGGCGCCGGCCCGAACTTGTCGACCAGCAGCCGGACGCCCCGCTCGGCCTCGGACAGCAGCCCGGCCGGGGACGTCCCGGGCGGGGTCCCGACGATCACGGTGGTGCCGGCCACCGTGGTCCGCCGCAGCTGGAACGGCCCGACCGCCACGCTGACGTCCCGGGCCCGGTCGGCCTTCGACGTCCAGCGCCGCTTCCCGCCGCCGGCGTCGGTCGCCGGGGCCTGGGTGCCGCTCATCAGCACCTCGTACCCGCCCGGGGCGGTCACCGTGAGGTCGATGTCGGCGGCCTCGCTGGTCGCGCTCTCCGCCGTGTAGCGCAGCATCGGCTCGGTGTGCCAGCCGACGCCCCGCTCCCAGGCCAGCAGCGGCTGGCCGGTGCCCCACCACGCGTACCGGTCCAGGCGGCCGAAGCGGTCGAAGGCCTGCTGGCCCAGGGTGAGCACGAACTCCACCGTCGCGGTGACCTGCTGGCCGGCCGGGACCTCCCGGCCGAGCGGGATCCGCAGCAGGCCGCCCTGGGTGGCGGGGGCCGCGCCGGCGGGGTCGAACGTGTACGCCCCGCCGGACGGGTCGGCCGAGGCCGCGGTGACCTGGATCCGGTTGCCCTCGGCCACCGACGGCGCGGTGTTCGCGGTCAGCCGGAACACCAGCTCGCGGATCGGCAGGTCGGGGGTGAAGACGACCTGCTCGGTGCCCCGCACGGTGGCCAGGTCGTCGGCCAGCTCGAAGTCGAGCCGGATCCGCGGCCGGTCCGGGTCCGGAGCGGCGTACGAGGTCGGGCAGCTGGTGCCGGCGTCCGGGCCGCCGCCGGGGCCGGCCGGCCGGGCGTCCAGGTAGGTCCCGCCCGAGGCGCCGGAGCAGCCGGCGGCGAGCAGGGCCGCCACCAGGGCGGCCACGGCCCCCCGGCGGCGCCCGGGACGGCGCGGTCGGCGGCCGGGATCGGTCGTGCTCATCCCCTAGCGAACGACCCGGCGGCGGGAAAGGTTTCCCGCCGCAGCTCAGGCCCGCCGACCAGGCCCGCGCGCTCAGGCAGCCGATCCGACGGGCGGACTCAGCTCAGCCGGACGATGGCCCTTGCCCGGGCCAGGACGGTCTGGCCGTCGCTGCTGGCCGAGATGTCCACCCGGACCCGGTTGCCCTCGAGCTTCTCGCCGACCTTGCCGGTGACCTCGATCACGGCGCCGGTGTCGTCGTCCGGGACCACCACCGGCCGGGTGAACCGGACGCCGTAGTCCTCCATCGAGCCCGGGTCACCGGTCCAGTCCGTGATCAGCCGGGCCGCCTGCGCCATGGTGAACATGCCGTGCGCGATCACGTTCGGCAGGCCGACCGCGGTGGCGAAGCGCTCGTTCCAGTGGATCGGGTTGAAGTCGCCGGAGGCCCCCGCGTACATCACCAGGTTGACCCGCTGGACCGGGAAGGTGCGGGTCGGCAGCACCGTGCCGACCTCGACGTCGTCGTAGCCGACCGTCATCTCAGCTCCTCGCCGTGCCGCGGGCCACCAGCGTCGCGTACGCCGTGAAGACGGGCTCGCCGTCCACGGTCGCCACGTCGCCGCGGGTGGTGATGAGGTCGTTGCCGGCGGCGACCCGGATGCTCTCCACGGTCACCGTGGCGGTGAGCCGGTCGCCGGCCCGCACCGGGCGGGTGGCGACGAACCGCTGCTCGCCGTGCACCACCTTGCTGTAGTCCAGCCCGAGGTCGGGGTCGCCGACCACCTGGGCCGACGCGCGCATCGACAGCACGATCCCGAAGGTCGGCGGCGCGATGACGTCCGGGTGGCCGAGGGCGCGGGCGGCCTCGACGTCCCGGTAGGCCGGGTGCGGGTCGCCGATCGCGTCGGCGAACTCCCGGATCTTCTCCCGGCTCACCTCGTACGGCGGCGTGGGCGGGTACTTGCGTCCGACGAAGGACTGGTCCAGCGGCACGGTGCCAACGTAGCGAAAACCCCCGGTGGGCGTCTGCGCCCGTCCGGGGGTTCCGTGGAGATCGTGCGGTGCTAGCGCGTCTCGCGGTGCACCGTGTGCTTGTTGTCGTGCGGGCAGTACTTCTTCATCTCCAGGCGGTCCGGGTCGTTGCGCCGGTTCTTCCGGGTGATGTAGTTGCGGCGCTTGCACTCCTGGCAGGCCAGCGTGATCTTCGGTCGGACGTCGGTGGCGGCCACGGGGTGTGCCTCTCTCGGTGCTGCGGGGTGTAGGTCACATGGTAGCGGGGGCCGGACTTGAACCGGCGACACAACGATTATGAGCCGTTTGCTCTGCCAGACTGAGCTACCCCGCCTCGCGGCAGCGGTCGGCCACCGCGCAGAGCCCCCTTACGGAATCGAACCGTAGACCTTCTCCTTACCATGGAGACGCTCTGCCGACTGAGCTAAGGGGGCGAGCGGGGAGAAGGTTACACGGCCCGCCGGGGAGTTGAAAAACGGGGGTCAGCCGGTGAGCAGTTGCAGCCGCCGGCCCTTGACCCCGGGCTGGCCGGGCCGGGTGGCCGTCCGCGCCGACAGCCAGGCGTCCAGCCGGTCGGGGTCCAGCGCCCGGCTCACCAGGTAGCCCTGGATCACGTCGCAGTCGTTGCCGGCGAGCAGGTCGCGGGCCAGCTCGTCCTCGACGCCCTCGGCGACCACCCGCAGGCCCAGGCTGTGGCCCAGCTCGATGATGGCCCGGACGATGGCGAGGTCGCCGAGGTCCGTGCCCATCGTGAACACGAACTCCTTGTCGATCTTCACCTCGTCGACCGGCAGCCGGCGCAGCTGGGACAGCGACGAGTAGCCGGTGCCGAAGTCGTCGATCGACAGCCCGGTGCCCAGCGCGTGCAGCCGGTGCAGCACCGGCTTCATCCGCTCCGGGTCGCTCATCACGCTGGACTCGGTGAGCTCGAAGCTGAGCATGTCCGGCGGCACCTCGTACTCGCGCAGCATCCCGGCCACCCGCTCCGGGAACTCCGCGTCGGACAGGGTGCGGGCGGAGAGGTTCACCGCGACCGGGATGCGCAGGTCGCGGTCGAGCCACTGCCGGCACTGCGCGAGCGAGGCCCGCAGCACGTGGTCGGTGAGGATCCCGATCAGCCCGGTGCGCTCGGCCAGCGGCACGAACCGGTCCGGGGCGACCTCGCCGAACTCGGGGTGGTTCCAGCGCACCAGCGACTCGACGCCGACCAGCTCGCGGGAGCGCAGGTTGACCTTCGGCTGGTAGCGCACCACCACCTGGCCGGAGGCCAGCGCCGCCCGCAGCTCGGTCACCAGCCGCAGCCGCAGCAGGCTCTCCTGCTCCATCGACGGGTCGTACATGGTGACGTGCCGGTCGACCTTCTTCGCGTGCGACAGGGCGACGTCCACCCGGCGCATCAGCGACGGCCCGTCGTCACCGTGGTCGGGTGCCAGCGTGACCCCCACGGTGGCCGCGGCGTCGATCGTCAGCCCGGCCAGCGGGTACGACTGGGACACCGCCGCGCGCAGGTCCTTGGCCAGCTGGGCGGCCGCGCCGGGCCCGGGCATCCGGCAGGCCACCGCGAACTCGTCCGCGCCGACCCGGGCGACCATCGCGCCCTCCGGCGCGGCGGCGGTCAGCCGGCGGCCGACGGACACCAGCAGCTCGTCCCCCCAGTTGTGCCCGAGGGAGTCGTTGACCTCCTTGAACCGGTCCAGGTCCAGCTGGACCAGCGCCACCACCCCGGCGCCGCCCTCGCCGATCAGCGAGTCGACGTGCTGGGACAGCTTGGCCCGCGTCGGCAGCCGGGTCAGCTGGTCGTGGTACGCCGCGTGCCGCAGCCGGGCGACCAGGTCCTGGTTCTCCAGGGCCGCGGTCAGCCGGGTCGCCAGGCTGTCGGCGACCTGCACGTCCTCGGCGGTGTAGTGGGACAGCGAGTTCTGCCGGTCCGAGAACTCGAGGTGGCCCAGCGAGTTCGGCCCGGAGCGCAGCGGGACGGCGATGACCTCGTGGGCGCCCCGGGTGGCCAGGGCGGCCTCGGCCCGCTTGCCGGCCAGCAGCACGCCGGAGCGGCTGTTGCGGGCCCGGGTCGCGACCGGGTCGTCCGCCGGCAGGTCGGCCGGGGTCGAGGAGACCCCGTCGCCGTCGATGCTGAGCGACAGCCGGTTCTCCCCGACCAGGCGGAGGGTGATCCGGCTGGCGTTGAGGACGTCGCGGGCCTCGTTGAGGGCGGCGTCCAGCGGGGCGTCGGCGGAGCGGACCAGCTCCAGCAGCCGGCTGAACGCGTACACGCGGCGGAGGCTGGCGTGCTGGCGGTAGGACCGGGCGTAGCCGCGGTAGGCCAGCAGCAGGACGGCGCACAGCACGGCCAGCAGCACGCCGGCCCGGCCGTCCACGTCCAGCACGATGAGGATGACCAGGGCGACCGTGCTGTTGAGGGCGGCGATGGCCGCCGACAGCAGCACGTGCCGCACGATCCGGACCCGGCTCTGCGGCCCCTCGGTGAAGAGGATCACCAGCTGCACGGTGACGATCGACATCCCGGTGACCGCCCCCACCGCGGCCAGCACCGCCAGCCAGGATCGCGGGTCGGAGACGTCGCCGAGGCCGAGCGCGACGGCGATCGACGCGGCCACCGCCACCTCGGCGCCGGCGAGCGTGACGTTGAACGCCGTCTTGAGCACCGACCGGCGCTGCCGCAGCGAGACCAACAGCACGGCACCGACCCGGACGGCGAGCAGCACCGGTGGGGCGAGCAGGAACAGCCCCAGGACCAGCGGGACCTCCGACAGCGTGATCGAGTTGTTCTGCCGGCGGTACTCCAGGTGCAGCTGGGTGGCCTCGGCCACCACGAACACCGACAGCACGATCAGCACGACCCACCAGGCGCTGTCCACCCGTACGGCGGACAGGTCCGCGACCATCCAGACCAGCGCGGTCCCGGTTGCGAGCATCGTCGTCAGCAGGGGTGGACCAATCCGCTGTCGGATCTCGGCCCACCGCGCCTGCTGCAACGCGAACCGCGCCATGAACGCTCCGGTACTGGAGGAACTGCCGCCTCAGAGGATGCCACGTCCTGCCCGTGCGGGGCAGCCCGTTCCCGAGGCGGGTCCGTTCCGGGCGCCGGGCGCCCGGGACCGGTCAGGTCCAGGTGTTGCCGTCAGCGAACGTCCAGGTGTTGCCGTCGACGAACGTCCAGGTGTTGCCATCGACGAACGTCCACGTGTTGCCGTCGACGAACGTCCAGGTGTTGCCATCGAAGGTGGTGCGGTCCTGTCCGGACATGGGCTTGCTCCTCTGACGCAGGGAGGGACCGAACAGCTCGACCCGTCGCCGGTCCCCGCGAATGAGTAGATGTGCAGAGAGTAGCCGTCGCAGGCGCATCTAGGGAATTACGGTGGCAGTTCGGACACGCTCCGCGACGAAAGCGGCTGGCACGGTTAGGGGGTACTGGTCCCTTCCGGTGACCCCTAGCGTTCCCATCGACGCCGACGAGGGAACAATCCCGGGCAGACGCGAGGAGACAGCGATGGACGTTCACGACAGCCTCGGCGCCGACGGCACCGACGCCACCCAGTCGATGTGGGAGCCGCCGGGCTATGACGCGAACAGCTCCACGGCGTCCGACCCGCACGCCTACGACGGCTACGACGACGCCAGCCCGGGCGGGACCACGGGCGGGACCGACGGCGGGACGGCGCAGGGCGGGGCCACCGGGGACGGCGCGGACGGCGGCCCCGCCGGCGGCACGATGGTCGTCGAGGTCGACGGCCGGACCCGCGAGCTGCCGGCCGAGCGGGACTACACCGGCGACGGCAAGGCCGACGCGGTGGTCGAGACGGCCGACGGCAAGGTCATCGTGTTCGCCGACACGGAGAACAACGAGACCGGCGACGGCGGCCCGGACGGCCGCGCCGACGAGGCGTACGTCGTGGACAAGGCCACCGGCCAGGTCGTCGCGGCCGCCCACATCGACCCCGACTCGGGCACCTGGGTCGAGGGCACCGACGCCGACGGCCCGAGCGCGGTCGGCCGGACCGGCGAGGCCGGCAGCGGCACCGAGGCCGCCCCGACCGGCGGCGGGGCCCCCGCGGGCGGCTCCGCCGACCCCGCTCCCGGCGGCGTCGTGACGGTCGACCACGACGGCCACGAGATCGGCGTGCAGAAGACCATCGACACCGACGGCGACGGCGTCGCGGACTCCGGCATCCTGCACGTCGACGGCCGCACGATCGTGGTCACCGACACCGACGGCGACCCCGACGCCGAGCAGGTCGCCCTGGTCGACGCGGCGACCGGGACGGTCACCGCGGTCGCCCACGTGGACCCGCGGACGGGGGAATGGGAGGAGGGCCCCGCGCCGGCGCCCACCGGCGGGGCCCCGGCCGGCGACCGGATGGTCGTCGAGGTCGACGGCCGGACCCAGGAGGTCCCGGTCGAGCGCGACTACACCGGCGACGGGCGGCCCGACGCGGCGGTGGAGACCAAGGACGGCAACGTCATCGTCTTCGCCGACACCGAGAACAACGAGACCGGCGCGGCCGGCCCGGACGGCAAGGCCGACGAGGCCTGGATCGTCGACAAGAGCACCGGCCAGGTCGTCGGCGCGGCCCACGTGGACCCGCGGACCGGCGAGTGGGTCGACGGCGCCGACACCGACGGCCCGTCCTCGACCCCGTCCACCACCAGCGGCCAGGCGTCGAGCTGACCGAGACGCGGAACCCGGACGAGCTCGTCGGACACGCCGCCGACGAGCTCTACGGGCTCGCGCCGGAGGAGTTCACCGCCGCCCGGGACGAGCGGGTACGGGCGGCCCGGGCCGCGGGCGAGCGCCGGCTGGCCGCCGCGCTGGGCCGGCTGCGCCGCCCCACCGTCAGCGCGTACGTGCTGAACCTGCTGGTCCGCGACCAGCCGGAGGTCGGCGAGCAGCTGGTGGCCCTGGGCGGCGAGCTGCGCCGGGCGCAGGCCGAGCTGTCCGGGCCGGCGCTGCGGGAACTGGCCGGCCAGCGGCAGCAGCTGGTCGGGGCGCTGGTGCGGTCGGCCCGGAAGGTCGCCGCCGCGCACGGGCACCGGGTCACCCCGGCTGTGGCGTACGAGCTGGAGCAGACGTTGCACGCGGCGCTGGCCGACCCGGACGTGGCGGCCGAGGTCGGGTCCGGCCGGCTGGTCCGGGCGACCCGGCGGACCGGGTTCGACGCGGCCCCGCCGGCGCCGAGCACCCCGACCCGACCGGTGCTGCGGGCGGTGCGGGACGACGAGCGGGCCGAGGACCCGGCCGTGGTCCGGGAGCGGCGGCGCCGGGAGCAGCTGGCCGAGGAACGGGCCCGGCTGGCGGCCGAGGCGGCGGAGGCGGCGGAGGCCCGGGCCGAGGCCGAGGCGGCGCTGGACGCCGCCGAGCACGAGCTGGAGCACGCCGAACGGGACCGGGCGACCGCGGTCCACCTGGTCGAGGACCTGCGGGCCCGGCTCGCCGCCGCCGAGGACGCCGAGCGGGAGGCGCTCCGGCACGAGCGGGACGCGCAGCGCGACCGGGACGCCGCGACCCGCCGCCGGGACTCGGCGGTCCGCCGGGCCGAGGACCTCGCCGCCCGGCTCGCCGACCTGGACGACGCCCAGCCCCCTACCGCAGCCCCCGGCCGGGCTCCTACAGGCCGTACTCCTCCAGGAGGCGGAGCCAGACCTCGCTGACCGTCGGGTACGACGGGACCGCGTGCCAGAGCCGGTCCAGCGGGACCTCGCCGACGATGGCGACCGTCGCCGAGTGCAGCAGCTCGGCCAGGTCCTGGCCGACGAACGTCGCGCCGACCACGACCTTCCGGTCCTCGTCGACGACCAGCGTGGCGTGCCCGCGGTAGTCCTCGGCCAGCAGGGCGGCCCCGGCGACGGCGCCCACGTCGTACTCGACGGTCCGGGTGCGCAGCCCGCGCTCCCCCGCGTCGGCGGAGGTGAGGCCGACCCAGCAGACCTGCGGGTCGGTGAAGACGACCTGCGGCGTCCAGGTGTGGTCCGCGACCGCCCGGTGCCCGGGCAGGTCGTCGGGCCGGCCGGCGGCCCGGGCGGCGATGACGTCCCCGGCCACCCGGGCCTGGTACTTGCCCATGTGGGTGAGCAGGTTGCGGCCGGTGACGTCGCCGCAGGCGTACAGCCAGTCGCCGAGGACCAGCATCGAGTCGTCGACCCGCACGTACCCGCCCGGCTCCAGGCCGACGGTCTCCAGGCCGAGCGAGCCGGTGGCCGGCGTGCGCCCGGTGGCGACCAGGATCTCGTCGGCCACCAGCTCCCGGCCGTCCGCCAGCGTCACGGTCACCTCGGCCGCCCGACTCACCGCGGTGGCCTCGGCGCCGGTCAGCACGGTGATGCCGGTCTCCTGGAACTGCCTGGTCAGCAGCTCGGCGGCGGCCGGCTCCGCCCGGGGCAGCAGCCGCGGGCCGCGCTGGAGGATCGTGACCTCCTCCGAGCCGAGGCCGCGCATCGCCTGGGCCATCTCGCAGCCGACCACCCCGCCGCCCAGCACGATCAGCCGACGCGGGGCCTTCTCGGCGTTGGTGACCTCGCGGCTGGTCCACGGGCGGGCCTCGCGCAGCCCGGGCAGCGCCGGGACGGTGGCGGTCGTCCCGGTGGCCAGCACGACGGCGTGGGTCGCGGTGAGCGTCCGGCTCCCGCCGTCCGGCAGCGTCACGGTGACGGTCCGCTCCCCGGCCAGCGCGCCGTGCCCGCGGACCAGGTCGATCGGGACCCCCGCCAGCCACCGCACCTGGCCGCCGTCGTCGTGCCCGAACGGCTTCGCCCGGTCCCTGCCGACGAAGGTATCCCGGCGGGCGAAGACCGGGACCGGGTCCAGCTCGGCCGTCACCCCGGGCAGCCGGCGGGCCTGGGCCACGATCTCCACCGGGCGCAGCAGCGCCTTGCTCGGCATGCAGGCCCAGTACGAGCACTCGCCGCCGACCAGCTCGTGCTCGACCAGTGCCACCGTCAGGCCGCCGCGCTGGGCCCGGGCGGCGGCGTTCTCCCCGGGCGGGCCGCCGCCGATGACGATGACGTCGTACGTGTCGGTCACGAGTCCCCCTGGAGGTCGAGCTCGGCGGCGAGCGCCGCCGGGTCGGTGAACAGCACCCCGCGGATGCCGACGGCCTCGGCCCCGGCCACGTTGGCCGGGCGGTCGTCGACGAAGGTGACGTGCCCGGGCGCGGCGCCGATCCGGTCCAGCACCGCGCGGTAGGCGGCCGGGTCGGGCTTGGTGGCGCCGAGCCGGCAGGAGTAGAAGCGGTGCGGGACCAGGTCGGTCCAGCTCATCCGGTCCACCGCGGCGGCCAGGCCGGCCGGCGCGTTGGACAGCAGGGCCAGGCCGGTGCCCCGGGCGGCGAGCCGCTCGACCAGCCGCAGCGTCGGCTCGTACGGGTGGGACCAGGCGGTGACGTCCGCCCGGTCCAGCGCGGCGACGTCGGCCGGGGCGGCACCGAGCACCGCGGCCCAGTAGCCGGCCGCGTCCAGCACGGCCCGGTCGTACGCGTCCCGGTGCTGCCAGTAGCCGACCCAGAACCGCTCGACCACCGCCGGGTCGTCCGGGTCGAGCCCGGCCGCCGCGACCAGCGCCCGCCGGTCGGCCACCGGCTGGTCCAGGCACAGCACCTTGCCGTAGTCGAACAGCACCCAGTCCCCCACCCCCGCATCCTTGCAGGCTCCCGGGCCGGCGGCAGGCGCGGGCGCCGCGGCGGCCGGCCCGGCGACGGGCCGGGGCCGGCTGGGC
>CADCTP010000107.1 GCA_902805565.1 uncultured Mycobacteriales bacterium | reverse complement strand
GCGACGACCAGCGCGTGCGCCCGGCCGGCCAGCAGGTCCAGCGCGGCCACCGCCCGGCCGGTGAAGTCGGCGGCCAGCTCGTCGGCCAGCGTGCCGGTGCTGACCAGCACCAGCGGCACCCCGTCCGGCAGCGGCGGGACCGGCAACGGCGGGCGGGCGCCGAGCAGCGGGCCGACGTACGCCGGGGGGACCGGGGTGGCCGCCCGGGCCGGCCCGCTCAGCGCGGTGCTGGTCAGGGCCAGGGTGAGCAGCGGGGAGAACCGCGGGTCGACCCCGGTCACCCCGGCCAGCGCCCGGACGGCGTCCAGGTGGCCGGCCAGCTCCGCCTCCACCGCCGGCAGCGCGGCGAACGGCCGGGCCAGCTCCATGGTCGTGGTGGCCACCGCGACCCAGGGCAGCCCCTCCTGGTGCGCGACCAGCGCCCCGGCGAACATCTGCTGGTCGGCCAGCACCAGGTCCGGGGTGGCCGCCCGGACCGCCCGGCGCACCGCCGGCAGCGTGAACTTCGTGTACGGCAGCAGGAAGCGCTCCCACAGCGACGCCACCGCCGCGGCGCCGTGCCCGCTCTGCTCGCGCAGGATCCGGCTGCCGGTGGGGTGCACCACCGCGTCCGGGCCGAGCACCGGGCGCAGCACCGCTTCCGAGCCCACCCAGTGCACCTCGTGGCCGCGCCGGGTCAGCTCGGCGGCCAGCGCGGTGGCCGGGTTGAGGTGCCCGGCCAGCGGCGGCACGGTCACCAGGATCCTCACCGCGCCGCCCGGTGGACGTGCCCGGCCAGGTCCGCCACGGTGAGCGCGGCGAGCCCGGCCAGGTCGAGCGAACGGAGCAGCGGCTCCGGGTCGGCGGCCGGCCCCCACCGCTCGGCCAGCGCCGCCCGCAGCCCGGCGAACTCGACGCTCTGCATTCGCAGATCAGCGTCCAGTCGTGCGTTCGGAGCAATCGGCCCGCGCCATTCTCCGTAGTCCGACAATGCCGTGCGGACCATTCCGGTCACCTCGCGGACGAGCTCGTCCGGACCGGGCCACGTCGCCGCGGCCGGCTCGTGCCGACCTCTGGACACGCCGCCCACCTCCTCTGATGTGCGTCGCCGGAGGGGCGAGACGGGCGTGATCCTGCCAGGTCGGACGAACGGTCTCCAGACCGTCGTTTGCAGGACGGCTCCGCCTTGACGGTCCCGGGACGGCATGAAACTCTGACCGCGCTGCCCACGTTGCGTAAACAGCATTTATCGGATTGTCGTCGGGTCTGTACTTGGGGGGGTTCGATGGGTGGCTCCACCGTGTCCGGGACGGTGACGGCGGAGCCGGCGGCCGGACCCTGGACCGGCGCCCGTCTGGCCGCGCTGCTGCTCGCCGGCGACGCGACCGAGGACTGCCTGTCCTTCGGCCGTCCGGTCCAGCGCGGCGAGCTGCGCACCCTGGTCGAGGAGCAGGCCGCCGCGCTGCGGGCCGCCGGGCTCGGCGCCGGCGGGGTGCTCGCGATTCAACTGCCGCCGTCGCTGGCGTTCGTCGCCACGCTGCTGGCCGGCTGGTCGCTGGACGCGCGGACCGTGCTGCTGGACCACCGGCTCACCGAGACCGAGACCGGCCGCGCGCTGGACCGGGTCGGCGCCCAGGTGGTGGTGACCGGCGTCGACGTGCGGGCCGGCCGGCTGCGCGGGTACGCCGAGGCGACCGCGGTGGCCGCGCCCCGGCCCGGCGGGCGGCCGGCCGACAGCGACCACGTGCTGGTCCAGCTGTCCTCCGGCTCCACCGGGGCGTCCAAGGTGATCGCCCGGACCGCGGCCGACCTCGCGGCCGAGCTGGACCGGTACGCGGCGCTGACCGCCCCGGCGTACCCGGGCCGCGGCGAGCGGATGGTCGTGCTGGCCTCGGTCGTGCACGTGCTGGGCCTGGTCGGCGGCCTGCTGCGCGGGCTGGCCGCCGGGGTGCCGCTGGCCTTCGCCGAGCGGCTGACCGGCGACGGCATCCTGGCCGCGGTGGCCGCCGACCCGCGGCCGACCACGGTGCTCGGGGTGCCGTTCCACGCCGAGCTGCTGGTGGCCGCGGCCGAGACCGCCCCGGGCAACCTGCGCGGCGCGATCGTCGCCGGCGAGCTGGTCCGGCCCGGGCTGCCGGAGGCGTTCCGGGCCCGGCTCGGCGTCCCCCTCGGCACCATGTACGGGATGACCGAGGTCGGCGTCATCGCCACCGACCTCGACGGCACCCGGCACCCGGCGCTGCTGCCGACGCTGCCGGTCCGGCTGGTCGACGGCGAGCTGCAGGTGCGCCGCGACTCCTCGCCGTACCTGGGCCTGTCCGACCCGACCCGGTGGGCCGACGGCTGGCTGCACACCCGGGACGCCGCCGACCTCGACCCGGGAACCGGGGCGGTCACCATCCGCGGCCGGCTGGACTCGCAGGTCTCGATCGGCGGCCTCAAGGTCGACCTGACCGAGGTCGAGCAGACCCTCGGCGCGCTGCCCGGCGTGGCCGAGGTGGTGGTCCTGCACGATGCCGACAGCGGCATCGAGGCCTACCTCGCCCTCGGCCCCGGCGGCGACCCGGCCGCGGTCGAGGCCGCGATCGTCCGGGAGCTGGCGGCGTTCAAGCGGCCGCGCCGGCTGCGGATCCTCGACGCCCTTCCCCGTACGGCGACCAACAAGGTCGTCCGCGACCTCGCGGCCCTGCGCCGCGCCGCCGCCCGCACCCAGGAGACAACCGATGAGCACTGACGTCAGGACGTTCACGATCCAGTCGCTGGCCGAGATGAACTACGACGTCAGCGAGATCGACGCCGACACCACCCTCGGTCCGGCCGGGCTGGACCTGGAGTCGCTGGCGGTCGCGGAGCTCGCCGTCCGCATCGAGGACGAGTACGGCGTGACGTTCGACGACGAGGAACAGGAGTCGCTCGCCCTGATGACCCTGGAGGAGTTCGTCACCGCGGTGTCCGCGCGGCTGACGGCGACAGCCGGGGCCCAGGACAGCGCGGTATGACACCGCTCGGCCGGGAGGACGTCGTCGCGATGCTCGCCCGGTTCGGCGACCGCGACCCGGCCGACGTCCCGGAGGAGCTCGGCTCGCTCGAGCTGACCTGGCTGGTCGACCAGGTCGAGCGCCGGTACGGCGTGCTGCTGGACCTGGACGACGACGTGTTCGCCGGGATGTCCACGGTCACCGGCGCCGTGGCGGTGCTGAACGAGTCCGTGGGCGCCTCCGATGCCTGAGGGCCGCGGCGTGCTCGTCACCGGGTTCGCGGTCCGCTCCGCCTTCGGCGCCGGCGAGGACGCCCTGCTCGACGGCGGGTTCGGCGGCGCGGCGGCGTTCGGGCCGGTGGACCGGTTCGGGGTGCTGCGCTGCCGTACCTCGGTGGCGGCGACCCTGCCGGGCGCGCCGGTGCTGGCCGACGAGCTGGCCGCGGTGGTCGAGGAGGCCTGCGCGATGGCCGGCCTCCCCCGGCTGGGCGTCGACCGGGTCCGCGCCGCCAGCCCGCTGCTGCTGGCCGCGCACGCCGGGCGGGAGACCGTCGACACCGCGACCGAGGTCGCCGCGCGGACCGGGTTCCGCCGGCCGGACCGGGTCTACACCGCCGCCTGCGTGGCGGCGAGCAGCGCGGTCGCCGACGCCGCGGCCTCGATCGCGGCCGGCCGGGTGGACCGGGCCGTGGTGGCCGCCGGCTTCCTGGTCGACGCGGGCACGTTCGGGCTGTTCGACTCCGGCCGGGCGCTGGCCCGGGACGGCGTGGTGCGGCCGTTCAGCGCCGGTCGGCAGGGCATCCTGCTCGGCGACGCGGTGGCCGCGGTGGTGCTGGAGGCCGTCGGGACCCCGGCCACCCCGCTGGCCCGGCTGGCCGGCTGGGGCCGGGCCGGCGACGCGTACCACGTCTGCCAGCCGCGGCCGGACGGCACCGGGCTGGCCCGGGCGGCCACCGCCGCGCTGGACCGGGCCGGGCTGCCGGCCGCCGCGGTCGGCTACGTCAACGCCAACGGCACCGGCACCCCGGCCAGCGACGCGGCGGAGAGCGCGGCGCTGCGGCTGCTGTTCGGCGCGGGGCTGGACCGGGTCCCGGTCAGCTCGACGAAGTCGGTGCACGGGCACGCGCTGGAGGCCTCCGCGCTGCTGGAGCTGGTGATCACCGTCCTCGCGGTGCGGGCCGGCCGGCTGCCGGTGAACGCCGGCTGGCTGGCCGCCGACCCCGGGTGCCCGCTGGACCTGGTGCTGGACGAGCCGCGGCCGGCCCGCCCGGAGTACGCGCTGAGCCTGAACGCGGCGTTCGGCGGCGCGAACACCGCGCTGCTGGTGGGGGCGGCATGACCGCCCCCGAGCTGGTCGACCGCCTGCTGCTGCCGGTCCCGTCCGGGGCCGGCGAGGACGCGGCGATCGTGCTGGCCAAGGCGCAGTGGCCGGACTCGGACGCGGACACGCTGACCCCGGTCGCCGGGTTCGTGCTGTCCACGTTCAGCCCGCTGGTGGCCGAGGTCGCCGAGCGCTGCCTGCGGGCCCGGTACGGCGAGCCCCCGGCGGTGCCCGAGCACGCCGGCTCGACCGCGCTGGTGCTGGCCAGCGCCCGCGGCGACATGACCACGAACGAGGCCGCGCGGGACACCGCCGAGGCCGGCGGCCGGGTGCCGCCGCTGCTGTTCTACCAGTCCAACCCGAACGCGGTGCTGGGCTGGATCGCCGCGCGGTGGGAGCTGGACGGGCCGGTGCTGAGCATCGCGCCGACCGGCGAGGACCCGCTCGCCGACGGCCAGCACGTCGCCGGCCTGCTGATGGCCGACGGCGAGGCGGCCGAGGTGCTGGTGATCGCGGCCGAGCTCGACCCGGACCGGGCCGAGGCGGTCCTGCTGGGCTCGCACCGGAAGGCGGGGCTGATCGTGCCGACAGCGACGGAGGGACAGCGATGAGGACGCCGGGGATCAGGGCGCAGCTGGCCGCGGACCCGGCCGTGGGGGCCGGCAACGTGCTGGGCACGCTGCTGGACAAGGGGGTGGACCCGACCACGCCGACGCTCACCTTCGACACGGCGGTGGACGGCCACCCCGCCTGGCGGGTGCTGACGCTGGCCGAGCTGGACGCCCGGGTGCGGGCCCGGGCCGCCACCCTGCACGCGCTGGGCGTACGGCCCCGGGACCCGGTCGTGGTGTCGGCGACCGACGCGGCCGACGTGGTGCTGTCCTTCCTGGCGCTGGCCCGGCTGGGCGCGATCCCGGCGCTGCTCAACGTCAAGGTGCCGGCGGAGACGGCGGCGCTCTACATCCGCCGGCTGCGGGCCACCGGGGTGCTCGGCGACGCCGGGCGGCTGGCCGGCCTGCGCGGGCTGGACCTGGACGCGCCGGTCCTCGCGGACGTGGCCGACCTGGCCGGCGACCCGGGCACCGCGGGCACCGCGCCGGCGTACCGGCACCACGCCGACGACCCGGTGGCGATCACCCACTCCTCCGGCACCACCGGCGTGCCCAAGGCCGTCGTGCACTCCCACTCCACCCTGTACGCCGCGATCCGGCACCGGCTGCGGATGCCGCTGGCGCAGGGCACCGAGCGGCTGCTGTCGGTGCTGCCCGGCCCGCACGCGGCCACCCTGATCGCCACCAACCAGGCGCTGTCCAACGGCACCGAGCTGGCCCTGCTGTCCTCCCAGGCCGGCGCGAACCTGCTCGACCACATCGAGCGGTGGACCCCGACCGGGGTGCTCGGCTTCGCCGCCACCTGGGGCGACCTGGCCCGGATCGACCTGTCCGGCCGGGACCTGGACTCGGTCTCGCTGTGGTGGAACACCGGCGACTGCGCGCACGAGGCGCACATCCGCCGGCTGGTCGCGGTCGGCTCCCGGACCGTCTTCGAGCGGGGCCGCGGCCGGGTCCGGGTGCCGGGCTCGGTCTTCATCGACGGCCTGGGCTCCAGCGAGATGGGCCACTCCCACTTCCACGTCACCCACACCGGCGAGACCAACCGGTACGGCCGGTGCATCGGCCGGCCGCACGCCTTCGCCGAGCCGGTGGTGATGGACCCGGACGGCAACCAGCTGCCGCCGGGCGTGCCCGGTGAGCTGGGCACCAAGTCCCCGACGCTGGCGCTGGGCTACTGGAACGACTCGGTCACCACCTTCCGCACCCGCGTCGACGGCTACTTCCTCACCGGGGACGTGGTCTACCGGGACGCCGACGGGTTCTTCTACCACCTGGACCGGCTGGTCGACTCGGTCGACCTCGGCGGCGGGGTGACCCTCTACACCGCGATGTCGGAGGAGCAGGTCCTGCGGGCCTGCGCCGACGTGGCGGACTGCACGGTGGTGGCGGTCCGGGAGGGGGACCGGACGGTCACCGACGTGCTGCTGCAGCTGGCGCCGGGCGCGGCGGAGGGCGCCGACCTCGGGGCCCGGGTCACCGCCGCGCTGGACCCGGCGGTGGCCGCGACCGTGCGCCGGGTGGTCGTGGTCGACGAGGCGGCGATCCCGTTCGGCCCCACCGGCAAGGTGCGCAAGTTCGCCCTGCGGGAGCGCCACCGGGCCGCGCTGGCGGCCGGGGTGACGGGGGCGGGGGTGGCATCGTGACCCGGGCCGCGACCGTGACCGGCATCGGGCTGGTCACCCCGATCGGCAGCAAGGTCGAGGAGGTCTTCGACGCGCTGTGCCAGGGCCGGTCCGGGCTGCGCCGGCCGCCGCCGGACCACGTGGTGGCCGGCTACCTCGACGTGGCCGGGATCGCGCCGCCGGTGGAGGCGACCGCGGTGCTGCCGCCGACCGACACCCGCGCGGTGGACCGCTCGGTGCTGCTGGCGCTGGCCGCCGCGCACGACGCGATCGCCGACGCCGGCATCCGGGTCGGCACCGACGTGGACCCGGACCGGGTCGCCGTGGTGGTCTCCACCGGCGGCGGCGGGCTGGAGTCGTACGAGGACTTCGCGGCCAAGCGGCGGGAGCGGGGCCGGCCGGCGGTCTCGCCGTACCTGCTGCCCGGGATGTTGGCCAACATGGCCTCGGCCCGGATCGCCATCGCGTACGGGATCACCGGCTACAGCTCGTCGATCTCCACCGCCTGCTCGTCCGGGGCCCAGTCGGTCGCCGAGGCGCTGCGGCTGATCCGGCACGGCGAGGCCGACGTGGTGGTCTGCGGCGGGTTCGACGCACCGCTGCACCCGACGATCGCCGCGGCGTTCGCCAACGCGCGGGCGCTGGCCCGCAACTGGGACGACCCGACCGCGGCCAGCCGGCCGTTCGACCGGCGGCGCAACGGGTTCGTGCTCGGCGAGGGCGCCGGCGTGCTGGTGGTGGAGCGGGCGGCGGACGCCGACGCCCGCGGCGCCGCCGGCTACGCCGACCTGCTCGGCTGGGGCGCCGCCACCGACGCCCACCACCCGACCACCCCGCGCCCGGACGGCGCCGGCGCCGCGGCCTGCATGCGCCGGGCCATCGCCGACGCCGGGCTGAGCCCGTCCGACGTGGACCACGTCAACGCGCACGGCACCAGCACCCCGCTCGGCGACCGGGCCGAGGCCGCCGCGATCAACGCCGTCTTCGGCGCGCACCGCCCGGCGGTCGCCTCGGTCAAGGCCCTGACCGGGCACCTGCTCGGCGCGGCCGGGGTGGTGGAGGCGGTCGCCACGGCGCTGACGGTGGGCCGCGGGGTGATCCCGCCGACCGCGAACCTGGACGACCCGGACCCGGAGTGCGACCTGGACCACGTCCGCGGCGCCCCGCGCACCGGCCCGGTCCGCGCCGCCCTGACCAACTCCTTCGCCTTCGGCGGGCACGACGTGAGCCTCCTGCTCGCGCCGCCGAGCACCCGTACGGCCCGCACCGTCCCCCTTCCGCCGACCGCCGCCCCCCTCGGCTGAGAGGTCCCCGTGGACGTTCAACGCATCGATCACGTCGAGTTCTACGCGGTCAACGCCGACCGCACGGCCGCCCGGTTCGCGGAGGGCTTCGGGTTCGAAGTCGTCGGCGCGCTGGGCGACCCCGACCGCGGGCAGCGATCCGTGCTCCTGCGGCAGGGCGGCATCCAGATCCTGGTCACCGCGGCGGCGGCGGCCGACCACCCGGCCCACGAGTACGCCGCCCGGCACGGTGACGGCGTCGCCACCGTCGGGCTGGCCACCCCGGACCCGGCCGGCGCGCTGGTCGAGGCGCTGGACCGGGGCGCGGTGCCGCTGCCGGCCGCGCCGCCGACCGGCTGGGCCGACC
>CADCTP010000106.1:13285-23288 GCA_902805565.1 uncultured Mycobacteriales bacterium | reverse complement strand
GGCTGCTGCCCGTCGTCGGGGTGCTGGCGCTGCTGGCCGCCCTGGTCGCGGTGCTGCGCCGGCGCCGCTGAGCCGACGCCGCTGAGCGCCACCCGGGTGCCCCGGCCCGCCGGCCGGGGCGCCCGGTGAGGTGCACGTCACAGTCGTAACGCCCCCGACATCCCGAGGCTGGCCATCCGGGCCCCCGCGGGTAAAGTACGACCAGCACGTGGGCCGACGTCGTCCCTGCCGAGAACGTACGCAGACGACGGGAGCAGCCCGTGTTGCCCTATTCCGCGCTCCCCGCGCGCCAGGGTCTCTACGACCCGGCCCACGAGCGGGACGCCTGTGGCCTGGCCCTGGTCGTGGACCTGCGCGGCCGCCGTTCGCACCGCACGGTCGAACGGGCCCTCACCGCGCTGCACAACCTGCGCCACCGCGGCGCCGCCGGGTCCGAGCCCAGCTCGGGCGACGGCGCCGGCCTGCTGACGCAGGTCCCGGACCGGTTCCTGCGGGCGGTCGCCGGCCTCGACCTGCCGGCCCCGGGGGCGTACGCCACCGGCCTGGTCTTCGCGCCCACCGACCCCGGGGAGGCCGAGCGGGCCGAGCGGCTGCTGGCCGGGATCGCCGCCGAGGAGCGGCTGACGGTGCTGGGCTGGCGGGAGGTCCCGACCGACCCGACCGGCCTCGGGCCGACCGCGCTGTCGGTGATGCCGCGCTTCCGGCAGGTGTTCGTGGCCGCCGCCGGCGGCCCGGTGGACGTCATGGACCTGGAGCGGCGCGCGTTCTGCCTGCGCAAGCGGGTGGAGCGGGCCACCGCCGCGGCCGGCTGTCCGCTCTACCTGCCCACGCTGTCGGCCCGCACGATGGCGTACAAGGGGATGCTGACCACCGACCAGCTCCGCTCGTTCTTCCCGGACCTGCACGACGAGCGGTTCGACACGGCGCTGGCCCTGGTGCACAGCCGGTTCTCCACCAACACGTTCCCGTCCTGGCCGCTGGCCCACCCGTTCCGGCTGATCGCGCACAACGGCGAGATCAACACGATCAAGGGCAACCGGAACTGGATGCGGGCCCGCGAGGCGCTGCTGGAGACCGGCGCCTTCGGTGGCGACCTGGAGCGCCTGCTGCCGGTCTGCACCCCGGACGCGTCGGACTCGGCGTCCTTCGACGAGGTGCTGGAGCTGCTGCACCTGGCCGGCCGCAGCCTGCCGCACGCGGTGCTGATGATGATCCCGGAGGCGTGGGAGAACCACGAGTCGATGGACCCGGCCCGCCGGGCGTTCTACGAGTACCACGCCGCGCTGATGGAGCCCTGGGACGGACCGGCCGCGGTGGCGTTCACCGACGGCACGGTGATCGGCGCGGTCCTCGACCGCAACGGCCTGCGCCCGGCCCGCTGGTGGCACACCGCCGACGACACCGTGGTGCTGGCCAGCGAGGCCGGCGTCCTGGAGTTCGACCCGGCCGACGTGGTGGCCAAGGGCCGGCTGCAGCCGGGCCGGATGTTCCTGGTGGACACGGCGGCCGGGCGGATCGTCACCGACGACGAGGTCAAGGGCGAGCTGGCCGCCGCCCGGCCGTACGGGCAGTGGCTGGCCGACGGGATGCTGGCGCTGGCCGACCTGCCCGCCCGCGACCGCGAGCACCCCGCGCACGAGACCGTGCTGCGCCGCCAGCAGGTCTTCGGCTACACCGAGGAGGAGCTGCGGGTCCTGCTGGAGCCGATGGCCCGTACGGGTGCCGAGCCGACCGGCTCGATGGGCACCGACACCCCGGTCGCCGTGCTCTCCCAGCGCCCCCGGCTGCTCTACGACTACTTCAGCCAGCTGTTCGCCCAGGTCACCAACCCGCCGCTGGACGCGATCCGGGAGGAGCTGGTGACCTCCCTGGCCTCCACCATCGGCCCGGACGCGAACCTGCTGGCCGAGCTGCCCGAGGCCGCCCGCAAGATCCTGCTGCCCTCGCCGGTGCTGGACGACGACGAGCTGGCCAAGCTGCGCGGCTCGGTGCCGGACCTGCCGTCCGCCGTCGTCCCCGGCCTGTACGAGGTGGCCGGCGGCGGCGCCGCGCTGGCCGCCGCGCTCGAGCGGGTCCGCCGGGAGGTCGTCGCGGCCATCGACGGCGGCGCCCGGATCGTGCTGCTCACCGATCGCGGCGGCGACGCCGCCCGGGCGCCGATCCCGTCCCTGCTGCTCACCGCGGCCGTGCACCACCACCTGGTCCGGGAGCGGCTGCGGACCAGGGTCGGCCTGGTCGTGGAGACCGGCGACTGCCGCGAGGTGCACCACGCCGCCCTGCTGATCGGCTACGGCGCCGGCGCGGTCAACCCGTACCTGGCGCTGGAGAGCGTGGAGGAGCTGGCCGCGGCCGGCCGGCTGCCCGGGGTGGACGCTCCGGCCGCCGTGCGCAACCTGGTCACGGCGCTGGGCAAGGGCGTGCTGAAGGTGATGTCGAAGATGGGCATCTCCACCGTCGCCTCGTACACCGGGGCCCAGGTCTTCGAGGCGCTCGGCCTCGGCGACGAGGTGGTCGCCGACTACTTCACCGGCACCTCGTCCCGGCTCGGCGGGATCGGGCTGGACGTGCTGGCGGCGGAGGTCGCCGCCCGGCACCGGGTGGCGTACCCGGCCAACCCGGCCGGCCGGGCGCACCGCGGCCTGGAGACCGGCGGGGAGTACCAGTGGCGCCGCGAGGGCGAGGTGCACCTGTTCAACCCGGACACGGTCTTCCTGCTCCAGCACGCCACCCGCTCCCGGCGGTACGACGTCTTCCGCCGCTACACCGGCCAGGTCGACGACCTGTCCCGGGAGTCGGCGACGCTGCGCGGGCTGTTCCGGCTGCGCCGGGACGCCCGGCCGGCGGTGCCGCTGGAGGAGGTGGAGCCGGTCGCCGACATCGTCCGGCGGTTCTCCACCGGCGCCATGTCGTACGGGTCGATCTCGGCCGAGGCGCACGAGACGCTGGCCATCGCGATGAACAGCATCGGCGCGAAGTCCAACTCGGGCGAGGGCGGCGAGGACGCCGACCGGCTGCACGACCCGCTGCGGCGCAGCGCGGTCAAGCAGGTCGCGTCCGGCCGGTTCGGCGTGACCAGCGACTACCTGGTCTCCGCGGACGATATCCAGATCAAGATGGCGCAGGGCGCGAAGCCGGGGGAGGGCGGCCAGCTGCCCGGCTCCAAGGTCTACCCGTGGATCGCCAAGACCCGGCACTCCACCCCGGGCGTGGGGCTGATCTCGCCGCCGCCGCACCACGACATCTACTCCATCGAGGACCTGGCCCAGCTCATCCACGACCTGAAGAACGCCAACTCCGAGGCGCGGGTGCACGTCAAGCTGGTGGCCGAGGTCGGCGTCGGCACGGTCGCCGCCGGGGTCGCCAAGGCGCACGCCGACGTGGTGCTGATCTCCGGGCACGACGGCGGCACCGGCGCCGCCCCGCTGACCTCGCTGAAGCACGCCGGCATGCCGTGGGAGCTGGGGCTGGCCGAGGCCCAGCAGACGCTGCTGCTCAACGGCCTGCGGGACCGGATCACCGTGCAGGTCGACGGGCAGATGAAGACCGGCCGGGACGTCGTCGTCGCCGCCCTGCTCGGCGCCGAGGAGTACGGCTTCTCCACCGCGCCGCTGGTGGTCTCCGGCTGCGTGATGATGCGGGTCTGCCACCTGGACACCTGCCCGGTCGGCGTGGCCACCCAGAACCCGGAGCTGCGCAGGCGCTTCACCGGCCGGCCGGAGTTCGTCACGACGTTCTTCGAGTACATCGCCGAGGAGGTCCGCGAGCTGCTGGCCGAGCTCGGGTTCCGGACGCTGGACGAGGCGATCGGGCACGCCGAGCTGCTGGACGTCCGGGCGGCGGTGGACCACTGGAAGGCCGCCGGCCTGGACCTCTCCCCGCTGCTGCGGGTCCCGGGGCTGCCGGCGGGCGCGGCCCGGCGGCGGGTCCGCGGCCAGGAGCACGAGCTGGCGGCGGCGCTGGACAACACGCTGATCCAGCTGTGCGAGGGCGCGCTGATGGACGCCACCCCGGTGACGCTGGAGCTGCCGGTCCGCAACGTCAACCGGACCGTCGGGACGATGCTCGGCTCCCTGGTCACCCGGCGGTACGGCGCGGCCGGGCTGCCCAGGGACACCATCGACCTGACGTTCACCGGCTCGGCCGGGCAGTCGTTCGGCGCCTTCCTGCCGCCGGGCGTCACCCTCCGGCTGTACGGCGACGCCAACGACCACGTCGGCAAGGGCCTGTCCGGCGGCCGGGTGATCGTCGCGCCGGACCGGGCGGCGACGTTCCCGGCCGAGGACAACGTGATCGCCGGCAACGTCCTGGGCTACGGCGCCACCTCGGGCGAGCTGTTCGTCCGCGGGATGGTGGGGGAGCGGTTCTGCGTCCGCAACTCCGGGGCGACCGCGGTCGTCGAGGGGGTCGGCGACCACGCGCTGGAGTACATGACCGGCGGCCGGGTGGTCATCCTCGGCCGGCACGGGCGCAACCTCGCGGCCGGCATGTCCGGCGGCCTGGCGTACGTGCTGGACCTGGAGCCGACCCGGGTCAACCCGGTGCAGGTGGACCTGGAGCCGGTGCCCGCCGAGGACGTCGAGGTGCTGCGCGGCGTCCTCGCCGCCCACGCCGCCGAGACCGGCTCGCCGGTGGCCGGCGCGCTGCTCGCCGACTGGCCGGCGGCGCTGGAGCGGTTCACCGCGGTCGTGCCCCGGGAGTACAAGCGGGTCCTGGAGGCCACCCGGCGGGCCGAGCTGGAGGGCCGCTCGGTCGACGACGCCGTCATGGAGGCCGCCCGGGGCTGAGATCGGGACCGGTCGGACCGATCGGGTCCGCCCCGGGCTGGGTAGGGTCCGGGGCGTGACCCGGCGAGCGAAGATCGTCTGCACCGTGGGACCGGCCACCGCCTCGTACGAGCGGCTGGTGGAGCTGGTCGAGGCGGGCATGGACGTGGCCCGGCTGAACTTCAGCCACGGCACCCGGGCCGACCACGAGCAGGTCTACGACCTGGTCCGGAAGGCCTCCGACCAGGTCGGCCGGGCGGTCGGCGTGCTCGCCGACCTGCAGGGGCCGAAGATCCGGCTCGGGAAGTTCGGCGACGGTCCGGTGGAGTGGCGGGCCGGCGAGCGGGTGACGATCACCACCGAGGACGTGCTCGGCACGGCCCAGCGGGTGTCCACGACGTACGCGCGGCTGGCGGAGGACGTGCGGGCCGGCGACCGGCTGCTGGTCGACGACGGCAACGTCGGGCTGACCGTGGTGGAGGTGCGCGGCGCGGACGTGGTCTGCGAGGTCACCGAGGGCGGGACGGTGTCGGACTCCAAGGGCCTGTCGCTGCCCGGCGTCACGGTGAGCGTGCCGGCGCTGAGCGACAAGGACGCCGAGGACCTGCGGTTCGCGCTGGGGCTGCGGGTCGACATGGTGGCCCTGTCGTTCGTCCGCTCGCCCTCGGACGTCGACCTGGTCCGGGCGGTGATGGACGAGGTCGGCTGCCGGCTGCCGGTGCTGGCGAAGCTGGAGAAGCCGGAGGCGGTCCAGCGGCTGGACGCGGTGGTCGACGCCTTCGACGGGGTGATGGTCGCCCGCGGCGACCTCGGCGTGGAGATGCCGCTGGAGCAGGTGCCGCTGGTGCAGAAGCGGGCCGTGCAGGCCTGCCGGGAGCGGGCCAAACCGGTGATCGTGGCGACCCAGATGCTGGAGTCGATGATCGAGCACTCCCGGCCGACCCGGGCCGAGGCGTCCGACGTGGCCAACGCGGTGCTCGACGGGGCGGACGCGGTGATGCTGTCCGGCGAGACCAGCGTGGGGAAGTACCCGGTGCAGGCGGTGGCGACGATGGCCCGCATCGTGGACTCGGTCGAGTCCGACGCCGCCACCTCGGTGCCGCCGCTGCAGCACGGGCCGCGCACCCAGGGCGGGGCGATCGCCCAGGCCGCGACCGAGATCGGGCAGCGGCTGGGCGCCTCGACGCTGGTGTCCTTCACCCAGACCGGCGACACGGTGCGCCGGCTGGCCCGGCACCACTGCCGGATCCCGCTGCTCGCCTTCACCCCGGACCCGGCGGTGCGCTCCCAGCTCGCGCTGTCCTGGGGGGTCGAGACCTTCATCACCCCGACCGTGCAGCACACCGACGAGATGATCCGGGCGGTGGAGGAGTCGATGCTGGCCAACGGCCGGGGCCGGGCCGGCGACCTCGTCGTCGTGGTCGCCGGCAGCCCGCCGTCCACGCCCGGCTCGACCAACATGCTGCGGGTGCACCGCCTCGGCGAGCCGACCGAGGGCTGACCCGTCCCGGCCCGCCGGCCCGTCCAGGCCGGCCCGGCCCGCCTGTCCCGGCCCGTCCCGGCCCGGCCCGGTTCAGGGGCGGGCCGGCTCCTCGACGGGGGCCAGCTCCTGGAGCAGGGCCCAGACCGCCTCCACGTGCCGGCGCTCGGTGGAGGTCGCGCCGATCGCCAGCCGCAGGACATAACGGCCGGCGACCCGGGTGTGCGACAGGTACGCCCGGCCGGAGTCGTTGACCGCCTCCAGCAGCCGCCGCGACGCCTCGTCCCCGGCGACCAGCCGGAACGTCACCAGCGACAGCGGGTGCGGCGCGACCAGCGCGAACCGCGGGTCCGCGGCCACCCGGCCGGCGAACTCCCGGGCCAGCGCGACGTGCCCGCGGATGTGCTCGCGCAGGCCCCGCGCGCCGTACCAGCGCAGCACCGCCCACAGCTTCAGCGCGCGGAACCGCCGCCCGAGCGGCACCTGCCAGTCCCGGTAGTCGATCACCGTGCCGGCCTCGGTGGCGGCGTTGCGCAGGTACTCCGGCAGCACCGACAGCGCGCCGACCAGGTGGGCCGGCTCGGCCACCCAGAACGCGTCGCAGTCGAAGTTGGTCAGCAGCCACTTGTGCGGGTTCGTCGAGTACGAGTCGGCCAGCTCCAGGCCGTCGTTGACCCAGCGCAGCTCCGGGCAGACCGCGGCCACCCCGGCGTACGCGGCGTCGACGTGCAGCCAGATCCCGTGCTCCCGGCAGACCTCGCCCAGCTCGCGCACCGGGTCGACCGCGGTGGTGGACGTGGTGCCCACGGTGGCCACCAGCATCAGCGGCACCACCCCGGCGGCGAGGTCGGCCTCGACCGCGGCCCGCAGCGCCCCGACCCGGACCGCATGGTCGGCGTCGACGTCGAGAAGCCGGATCGCCGCATCGCCGAGGCCGGCGATCCGCACCGCCTTCTCGGCCGAGGAGTGCGTCTCGGCGGAGAGGTAGACGGCGTACCGGTCGCGGACGCCGTGGGTGCGCACCGACCCGCCGGAGCGCCGGTGCAGCGCGGCGAGCAACGCGCAGAGCAGCGCGCTGGACGCGGTGTCCTGGATGACCCCGTGCCCGCCGCGGAACCGCTCCGGCAGGTCGAGCAGCCCGGCCAGCCAGTCCAGCGTCACCGTCTCCAGCTCGGTCGCGGCCGGCGAGGTCGCCCACAGCATCCCCTGCACCCCCAGCCCGGAGGACAGCAGGTCGGCCAGCACCGCCGGCCCGGACGCGTTGGCCGGGAAGTACCCGAAGAACGACGGGTGCTGCCAGTGCGTGATCCCCGGCATGATCACCCGGTCCAGGTCGGCCAGCACCGCCTCGAACGGCTCGCCCGTCTCCGGCGCCGCCGCCGGCAACGCCGCGGCCACCTCCCCGGGTGCGGCCGACGACCGCACCGGCCGGGACTCCAGCGACTCCCAGTAGTCGGCGATCCAGTCCACGACCTGGCGCCCGTGGGCGCGGAACTCCTCCGGCGTCATGTGCGCTGCCTGCTCCACCCGGCCACGCTAACCGCCGGCGGGGAGCCGGGGCGCGATGGTGGACCCGGCGACGCGCAGGCGTCCGTCGGCGCGGGCCGCGGGACCGTCGTGCGGACCGTCGCGCGGACCTCGTCACCGGCAGGCCGGTCACCGCGCCGCCGGGCGCCGGGTCACTCGTGGTCGGGCAGGGCGCTGAGCAGGTGGTCCGCGTGGGCGAGCGTTTCGGTGACGAGCCGGCGTACGTGGCCGTTACGGATGGCGTAGATGCGCTGCCGGCCCTGCGGCCGGGCCGTGACCAGCCCGGCCAGCCGCAGCCGGCCCAGATGCTGGGAGACCGCCGGTCGCGGGACACCGGTCAGCTCGGTCAGGGCGGTGACGTCCCGGTCCTCGTCGACGAGCGCGGCCAGCAGCCGCAGCCGGGTGGGGTCGGCCAGCAGTCGCAGCAGGTCGGCCGCCGCGCGGGCCTGCTCCTCGGTGGGTACGTCGGCCGCGGTCCGCGACACGTGCGTGGGCGCGTACATGAGCACGTATTCTGGCACCCATGGCTGCCCCGCACGACCAGGCCCATGACCAAGCCCATCACCAAGCCCATCACCAAGCCCATCACCAGGCCCATCGCCAGGCCCACGACCACGACCACGGACACCGACGGGGGCCGGTGGCGTGGTTGCGGGAGTTGGTGGTGCCGCACAGCCATGACGCCTCGGACCGGGTGGACTCGGCGTTGGAGGCGAGCCGGGCGGGGATGCGCTGCCTGGCGTGGAGTTTCGCGGTGCTGACGGTGACGGCGCTGGCCCAGGCGGCGGTGGTCGTGGTGTCGGGGTCGGTGGCGCTGCTCGGGGACACGCTGCACAACTTCGCCGACGCGCTGACCGCGGTCCCGCTGGCGATCGCGTTCACGGTGGGCCGGCGGGCGGCGACCCGCCGCTACACCTACGGCTTCGGGCGGGCCGAGGACCTGGCCGGGCTGGTGGTGGTGCTGCTGATCGCGCTGTCGGCGGTGGCGGCCGGGTGGGAGGCGGTGCGGCGGCTGCTGGACCCGCAGGAGGTCTCGGCGCTGCCGCTGGTCGCCGTTGCGGGCCTGATCGGGTTCGCCGGCAACGAGTGGGTCGCCCGGTACCGCATCCGGGTGGGCCGGCGGATCGGCTCGGCGGCGCTGGTCGCCGACGGCCTGCACGCCCGCACCGACGGCTTCACCAGCCTGGCGGTGCTGCTGGGCGCGGCCGGGGTCGCCCTCGGCGTCCCGGCGGCGGACCCGGTGGTCGGGCTGCTGATCACCGTCGCGATCACGTTCGTGCTGCGGGACGCCGCCCGGGAGGTCTACCGGCGGCTGATGGACGCCGTCGACCCGGAGCTGGTCGCGGTGGCGGAGGGGAGCGTCCGCGGCACGGCCGGGGTGGAGGAGGTCGGTGAGCTGCGGTTGCGGTGGATCGGCCACGCCCTGCGGGCGGAGGTCGAGATCGTGGTCGACCCGGGCGTGTCCCTGGTGGCGGCGCACCGGGTGGCGCACGAGGTGGAGCACCGGTTGTTGCACGACGTTCCGCGGCTGTCGGCCGCCCTCGTCCACGCCCACCCCCGGGCCGATGCCGCCCAGGAGGCACATCAGCTCGTCGCGCACCATCGCTGAACCACTCCGGGTGAGCGAACCGGGCCCGGGGGAGGCGGGCGCGGGTCGGTGCCGGGGGGTCAGGTTCCGCCGAGGACGCCGGTGAGGTGGAGCAGGGCCACGACGGCGACGACCGCCAGGAGGCCGGCGACGACGAGCAGGACGGGTCGGCGGGTGCTGCCGACCCGGGTCGGGCCCGGGTCGTGCCGGTCGGGGTGCGGGGTGGTCACGGTGCTCTCCTCGAGTTGGCCGGTGTTCGGGGTGGTGCGGCGCGTCAGGCGTCGCGGCGGGTGGCGGTGAGGGTGCTGGCGAGGGTGACCGCGGCGGCGTAGGCGAGCAGGAGCGCGGTGCCGGCCGCGGGGTCGAGCAGGCCGTCGGTGGGGGTGCGGACGATGGCCTGTCCGGCGGCGCCGGGCAGCCAGCGGCCGGCGTCGGCGGCGAGGGTGACCAGGACCTGTTCGGCGACCAGCAGCCAGGCCAGGGCACCCACGATCGCGGCGACCTGGCTGCGGACCAGGCTGCCGAGGGCGACGCCGAGCAGGGCGAAGAGGGTGGCGTAGAGGACGGCTCCGGCGAGGGTGAGCCACACGTCGCTGGAGGCGAGGGGGAAGGTCCTGTCCTGCTGCCGGTAGAGCGCGAGCGCGA
>CADCTP010000106.1:0-13275 GCA_902805565.1 uncultured Mycobacteriales bacterium | reverse complement strand
AGGTGTCGGTGGCCGTCTGGGTCCGGTACTCCCCGGCGCTGAGGATGATCCCGAGGACGAGGACGAGGATCGCGCCGGTGCCGGCGACGTGCAGCGCCCGGCGGACACCGGTGGCGGTGTCCAGGGCGACGCCGGCGTTCTCGGCGGAGAGGGTGGCGCCGGCGACCGCGGCCGTCGAGAGCAGGACGGCGGCGGGGAGCACGACCCAGAGCAGCCGGGTGCTGGTCAGCTTCACCCACTCGGCGGCGAGCAGCCGGTTCACCGGGGCACCTCCGCGGCGGGTCGCGCCGGGGCCGCGGCGGGCCCGGTCGTCGGATCGGTGCCGGTGGGCCCCGTACTGGTGGGCCCGGTGCTGGTGGGCCCGGTGCCGGTGAGGTCGAGGAACGTCTCTTCCAGGGACTTCCCGGCCGGGCGGTGGGCGAGTTCGTGGACGGCGATGCCGGCGCGGGCGGCCGTCCCGCCGATGTCCTCGGCGGTGCGCCCGCGCACCACCAGCCGGCCGGTGCCGTCGGGTCGGACGGTCGTCCCGGGCGAGGCGGTCAGCAGCGCCGCGAGCCGGTCGGGGTCGCTGCTGCGTACGGCGAGTCCGGGGTCGGCGGCGAGGTCGGTGATGTCGCCCTCGTGGACGACCCGCCCGGACTTGATGATGACGACCCGGTCGACGGCCTGGGCGACCTCGGCGAGCAGGTGGCTGGCGACCAGCACGCACCGTCCCTGCGCCGCCCACTCGCGCAGGAGCGTGCGCAGCCAGGCGACGCCCTCGGGGTCCAGGCCGTTGGTCGGCTCGTCCAGGACCAGCACGCGGGGATCGCCGAGCAGGGCACCGGCCAGCGCCAGGCGTTGCCGCATGCCCAGGGAGTAGCCGCCCGCCCGGCGGCCGGCGGCGCCGCCGAGCCCGACCAGGTGCAGCACCTCCTCGACCCGGGTCCGGGGCAGGCCGGCGGCGGCGGTGATGGTGCGCAGGTGGTCGCGCCCGGAGCGGCCCGGGTGGAACCCCGAGGACTCCAGCACCGCACCGACGACCCGCCGCGGTTCGGGCAGGTCCGCGTACGTCCGGCCGTCGACCAGGGCCTGTCCGCCGGTCGCGGCGGCGAGGCCGAGCAGCATCCGGAAGGTGGTGGTCTTCCCCGCCCCGTTCGGGCCGAGGAACCCCGTCACCTGCCCGGCAGGTGCGGTGAAGGTCAGGTCGGCGACGGCGAGCCGCTCGCCGTACCGCTTGGTCAACGCTCGGGCTTCGATCACTCGGGCAGTTTTTCGATACACTCTGTCCTTGTCAAGTCATAGTGTATTGATCGCTCGCCGGGTGGCCATGCCGGTGCCGCGGTTGTGGCTGCCGGGGCAGCGGGCGGGCGGCTACCGTGAGCGGGTTCCGCCACAGGTCCGGGCATCGCGCGGACCTGACCTAGGGAGTGGAGGCAGCGGGTGCCGCGCCTGTGGGAAGACTCGCTGGTCGAGCACAAGCAGCGACTGCGCCAGCACGTCATGGCCGTGGCGGTCGACCTGGTCGGCACGCACGGTCTGGGCGGGGTCTCGATGTCCCAGCTCGCCGCGGCCGCCGGCATCGGCCGGGCCACCCTCTACAAGTACTTCCCGGACGTGGACAGCGTGATCACCGCCTGGGGAGCGGAACAGATCGGTGCCTACACCAAGCACGTCAACGCCGAACTCGCCGAGCTGACCGAGCCGTCGGCCCGCCTGCACCGCTTCCTGGAACTCCAGGTGGAGCACGTGGCCGGGCACGCCCACAGCTTCGGCGTCCAGGCTCTGGGCAGCGGCAACCTCAGCGCCCGCGCCGCCGAGCACGTCGAGACGCACCGGGCCCAGTTGCGATCGGTCGTCACCGCGATCCTCCGCGACGGCATCACCGCGGGCGAGTTCCGACCCGATGCCGACCCCGAGGTCCACGCCGAACTGATCCTCGGCCTGGTGGCCGCACTGAGGCCGGCCGTCGTCGCGGGCACTCTCGGGACCGGCGACGCGGTCCGCGCCCTCGCCCGCCTCCTCGCCGACGGCCTGCACAGGTGACGGGAGACTCCGCGCCCTGTCGGACGCGCTGCCAGGTCACGGTGACCGCGGACCCGGTGCCGGCCCCGGCCGGTGTCCCACCGCAGGCTGCGCCCGAACCGGACCGGCTCACCTTCTGTCCGGTGCCCCCGGTGGGAGTCGAACCCACACTGTGCGGGTTTTGAGTCCGCTTCCTCTGCCGGTTGGGATACGGGGGCCGGCTCGGTCGTGCCCGCCAACCCTAACGGTCGCCAGGTACGCTGCGTTTCCCGGCTCGCGACATCGCGTGTCCGCCCCACGCCTTGGAGTGCCCGTGTCCGACGCCCCGCCCCGTCGCGTCCTCGTCGCCGAGGACGAGGCGCTGATCCGCCTCGACCTCAAGGAGATGCTCGAGGAGGAGGGGTACGCCGTGGTGGGCGAGGCGGGTGACGGCGAGGAGGCCGTGGCGCTGGCCGACAAGCTGCGCCCGGACCTGGTGATCCTGGACGTGAAGATGCCGAAGCTGGACGGCATCGCCGCGGCGGAGCGGATCGCCGGCGAGCGGGTGGCCCCGGTGGTGATCCTGACCGCGTTCGGCCAGCGCGACCTGGTGGAGCGGGCCCGCGAGGCCGGCGCGATGGCGTACCTGGTGAAGCCGTTCCAGAAGAAGGACCTGGTCCCGACGATCGAGATGGCGACCTCCCGGTTCGCCGAGATCGTGGCGCTGGAGCAGGAGGTCGGCGGCCTGCAGGAGCGGCTGGAGGCGCGCAAGACGGTCGAGCGGGCCAAGGGCGTGCTGATGACCGAGCACGGGATGACCGAGCCGGAGGCCTTCCGCTGGATCCAGCGCACGGCGATGGACCGGCGGACGACGATGCGCGCGGTCGCCGAGGCCGTGCTGGCGGCCGGCTTCGACCTGACCGGCGACTCCGGGCGCTGACGGCCGGGCCCGCGGGTCCCCCGATCAGGGCGGGCCGGGCACCCTCCGTGTCGGCGCGCCGGTGCCGACTCCCGGCGCGTCGCGGTTGAGTTACGACTTCGCCCGGTTGAGCCGATCTTTGCCTACCGTGCGCTATGTTCGCCTCCGCGCGCACCCGGTCGACCGGGCCGGATGTCGGCGTGCCTCACCCGCTTTCCCACGGAGGTAACTAGTGCGGCGTGCGTACTCCCGGGGTCTGGTGGCCGCAGCGGCCGCCTCGGCCCTGGTTCTTTCCGCTTGTGGTGGCGACGACGGCGACGACGGCGGCGACGCCGGTGGCGGCGGCGGCGGTCAGGAGCTGACCATCGGGTTCATGGGCGCCCAGACCGGCACCAGCGCCCAGCTCGGCATCAACATCTCCAACGGCGTCGAGCTCGCGCTCGAGCAGCACAACGCCAAGTCGGGCGTGACCAAGGTCAAGCTCATCAAGTACGACACCCAGGGTGATCCGGCGCAGGCCACCAACCAGGTGAAGAAGGCCGTCACCGACAAGATCGTGGCGCTGGTCGGCCCGGCGTTCTCGGGCGAGTCGAAGACCGGCGTGCCGATCCTCGAGGAGGCCGGCATCCCGAACATCTCGCCGTCGGCCACCGCCGTGACGCTCGCGTCCAACGGCTGGAAGACCTGGCACCGCGTGCTGGCGAACGACGACGTGCAGGGCCCCGGCGTCGCGGACTTCATGGCCAAGACGCTGTCGGCGAAGAACGTCGCGGTGATCGACGACCAGAGCGAGTACGGCAAGGGCCTGGCCGACGCGGTCCGCGGCCAGCTGGAGAAGAACGGCGTCAAGGTCGCGGTCAACGACTCGATCAGCCCGGACGAGGCCAGCTACTCGGCGACCATCAACAAGGTCAAGCCGGCGAACGTGGACGCGCTCTTCTTCGGTGGCTACTACGCGGCCGGCGGCAAGCTGGTCAAGCAGCTGCGCGACTCGGGCGTGCAGGGCACCTTCGTCTCCGGTGACGGTTCGCTCGACGCGGCGTTCGTGACCGGCGGTGGCGAGGCGGCCGAGGGCGCGCTGCTCAGCTGCACCTGCTCCTCCGCGGTCGGCTCCACCGACCCCGAGGTGCAGAAGTTCGCGACCGACTACAAGGCCAAGTTCAACGCCGACCCGGCCACCTACTCGGCTGAGGGCTACGACGCGACGAACGCGATCCTGCAGGCGATCGACGCCGGCAAGACCAGCACCGAGGACATCAACACCTACCTCGACACGATCGACTTCAAGGGCGTGTCGAAGCAGATCAAGTTCACCGACACCGGTGAGCTGGAGGGCGACCTGCTGTTCATCACCGAGGTGAAGAGCGGCAAGCTCGCGTTCCTCGGCGACACGGCCACGGCGAAGCCGTCGAGCTGACCGTTCCGAACGCCCGCGGGCGGGAGCCGGAGTAGTTTCCGGCTCCCGCCCCGGTGTTCCCAGACCACCCCGCGGAGCGGTCACCACATGTGGAACGACTTCGTGACCCAGTTCTGGCCGTCCACGATCGACGGCCTCACGAACGGGTCGATCTACGCGCTCGTCGCGCTCGGATACACCCTCGTCTACGGCGTGCTGCGGCTCATCAACTTCGCGCACTCCGAGATCTTCATGATCGGGACCTTCGCGTCCCTGTTCGTGCTGGACTGGATCAACATCAGCGGCCCGCAGACCGGGCTGGCCCTGGTCGGCGTGCTGCTGATGATGCTGGCCGTCTCGATGGCCGTGTCCGGCGGCTCGGCGGTGCTGCTGGAGCGGATCGCGTACCGGCCGCTGCGCAAGCGCGGCGCGTCCCGCCTGGCCGCCCTGATCTCCGCCATCGGCGCCTCGTTCTTCCTGCAGGAGCTGTTCGCGATCTGGCAGGGCCGCGACCAGCTGTCGATCCCGCGGGTGATGGACAAGGAGGTGCTGTTCAACATCGGCTCCGGCCAGGTCCGCAACGACAAGCTGCTCGTCGTGGTGGCCGCGATCCTGATGATGATCGCGCTGGACCGGTTCGTGAACGGCAGCCGGCTGGGCCGGGGGATCCGCGCGACCGCGCAGGACCCGGACACCGCGGTGCTGATGGGCGTGAACATCGACCGCGTCGTGCTGGTCACCTTCCTGCTCGGCGGCATGCTGGCGGGGGTGGCTGCCATGCTGTACGGCGTGTTCTTCGAGCTGACCCAGTACAACGTCGGCTTCCTGCTCGGCATCAAGGCGTTCACCGCCGCGGTGCTCGGCGGGATCGGAAACATCCGCGGCGCCCTGGTCGGCGGTCTGGCCCTCGGCCTGATCGAGAACTACGGCGCCAGCTTCTTCGGTTCGGAGTGGCTGAACGTGGTCGCCTTCTCGGTCCTGGTGCTGGTCCTGATGTTCCGCCCCACCGGCATCCTCGGTGAGAACCTGCAGCGGGCCCGGGCATGACCGGCACCTTCGCCGGCCAGGGCAGCCGGTTCGCGCTCCCCGACGTCATGGGCAGGGTCGGCGGGCTGTGGGACAAGGCCCCCTGGTACGCCCGCTACCTCGCGTACGCGCTGCTCATCGCCTTCGCGTTCGCACTCCCGTCGGAGACCATCGGGTCGTTCATGACCCCGCAGGCCGACTGGCCGAGCGTGCTGTTCTACCCGATCGGCGTGTACGTCCTGCTGGCCATCGGCCTGAACGTGGTGGTCGGCCAGGCCGGCCTGCTCGACCTGGGGTTCGTGGCGTTCTTCGCGATCGGCGCGTACGCGCTGGCCATCTTCGCGACCAACAACGGCTGGAACTTCTGGGAGGCCCTGCCGGTCGGCATCATCATCGCGATGGCGGCCGGGGTGATCCTCGGCTCCCCGACGCTGCGGCTGCGCGGCGACTACCTGGCCATCGTCACCCTCGGGTTCGGCGAGATCATCCGGATCACCGCCAACAACCTGGACTGGACCGGCGGCCCGCGCGGCATCTCGCCGATCCCGTACCCGCCGTCGGTGGAGGGCTTCGAGATCGGCGACGTGGAGCCGCTGAAGTACGGCGTACTCGACGCCCGGCCGTACTACTACCTCCTGCTGGTGTTCATCATCCTGACGATCATCCTGGTCAAGCGGCTGGAGAAGAGCCGGGTCGGCCGCTCGTGGGCGGCGATCCGGGAGGACGAGGACGCGGCCGAGCTGATGGGCGTGCCGACGTTCAAGTTCAAGATCGTCGCGTTCATCATCGGCGCGGCGATCGGCGGCCTGGCCGGCGTGGTGTTCGGCTCGCAGACCACCTCGATCACGCCGGTGAACTTCCCGTTCATCCTGTCCGCGCTGATCCTCTGCGCGGTGGTGCTCGGCGGGTCGGGCAACCTGGTCGGCGTCATCGTCGGTGCCTTCCTCATCGCCTGGCTGCCGGAGCGGTTCCGGGAGTTCGCCGACTACCGGATGCTCGTCTTCGGCGCCGCGCTGGTGCTCATGATGATCGTCCGTCCGGAGGGCCTCATCCCGTCCCGGCGCCGCCGGGCCGAGCTGGCCGAGGGCACCGGCGGGCTGGGCGCGCTGGGCGGTGAGGCCGGCGCGGCCACGGCGCAGCACGTGCACGCGGACGTGCTGACACCGGCCGGCGGCCATCCCGACGGCGGCCATCCGGACGGCGACCATGCCGACGGGAGCCGTCCCGACGGGAGCCGTCCCGATGGCACCGGCGGCGCGACCGTCGCGACGGACCGGGAGGCCGACCGATGAGCGCGCTGCTCGAGCTGGACACCGTCACCCAGCGCTTCGGTGGCGTGGTGGCGCTGTCGAAGGTGAGCCTGTCGGTCCCGGAGGGCGCGATCTTCGCCCTCATCGGCCCGAACGGCGCCGGCAAGACCACGGTGTTCAACCTGATCACCGGCGTCTACCAGCCGACCGAGGGCGAGATCCGGTTCGCCGGCAGCCGGATCTCCGGCCGCAAGCCGCACCTGGTCACCGCACAGGGCGTCGCCCGGACGTTCCAGAACATCCGGCTCTTCGAGAACATGTCGGCGCTGGAGAACGTCATGGTCGGCGCCGACGCGCGGCACAAGACCGGCGTCATCAGCGCGGCCCTGGGACTGCCCCGGCACCGCCGCGAGGAGAAGCAGGGCCGCGAGCGCGGCCTGGAGCTGCTGGACTTCGTCGGGGTGGCCGGGGTGGCCGAGGAGACGGCGAAGAACCTCTCCTACGGCGACCAGCGCCGGCTGGAGATCGCCCGGGCCCTGGCCACCGAGCCGAAGCTGCTGCTGCTGGACGAGCCGGCGGCCGGGCTGAACGCCTCGGAGAAGCTGGGGCTGTCCGCCCTCATCCGCAAGATCCGCGACGGCGGCCGCACGGTCTTCCTCATCGAGCACGACATGGGGATGGTCATGCAGATCAGCGACCGGGTCGCCGTGCTGGACTTCGGGCAGAAGATCTCCGAGGGGATCCCGTCCGAGGTGCAGAACGACCCCAAGGTCATCGCCGCCTACCTGGGAGCGCCCGCCGATGCTTCTTGAGGTCGAGGACCTGCGGGTCCACTACGGAAAGATCGAGGCGATCCGCGGGATCTCCATCGCCGTCGACGAGGGTGAGATCGTCACCCTGATCGGGGCCAACGGCGCCGGGAAGACCACGACGCTGAAGACCCTGTCCGGGCTGCGCCGGGTCACCTCGGGCAGCGTCCGGTTCGCCGGGGAGGACATCACCGGCGTCGCCGGCCACAAGCGGGTCACGCTGGGCATCTGCCAGGCGCCGGAGGGCCGGGGGATCTTCCCCGGCATGACGGTGATGGAGAACCTGGACATGGGGACGTACGCCCGCAAGTCCCCGGACCACGCGGCCGACCTGGACCGGGTGCTCACGCTGTTCCCGCGGCTGGCCGAGCGGCGCAAGCAGTCCGGCGGCACGCTGTCCGGCGGCGAGCAGCAGATGCTGGCCATCGGGCGGGCCATGATGGCCCGGCCGCGGCTGCTGCTGCTGGACGAGCCGTCGATGGGCCTGGCCCCGCTGATCGTGCAGCAGATCTTCCAGATCCTGAAGGAGATCAACGACCAGGGGACGACGATCCTGCTCGTCGAGCAGAACGCCACCCAGGCGCTGCAGCTGTCCGACCGGGCGTACGTGCTGGAGACCGGGTCGGTGATCAAGTCGGCCCCGGCCGCGGAGCTGCTGGACGACCCGAGCGTGCGCGAGGCCTACCTCGGCGGCGCGGCGGCCCACTAGCCGCCCACCGCGGGAGCCCACCGGCCCCGGTCGCCCCTCGGGGCGGCCGGGGCCGTTCGCACGGCGGCGGGATGCCGGCGGCAAGGCCGGCGACCCGCGGCGCGGTGGCGCCGGGGCCGGAGGCGACCCGGGCCGCCTTCGGCTCCGTCGCGTGCCTCCGCGTCACGAGACGTTATCTACTCGGCGTGCCCGGTCCGTCGCAGGGAGTAGGAGAAGGCGGCAGTGCAGTCAATCGGCTCGGCCGTTCGGCCGCTGCCCGGCCGGTCGCGCCGCCCGGTAGGGTGGCGCTCTGCCGCCGGAGCCCCGGGTCGTCTCTCCCGCCCGAGCCCGGCAGGTGACCCTGGCTGGAGGCGAGCGGTGTCCCGGAGTCGGGTGCGGGTGCGTACGGCGACGCCGGACGACGTCGACGCGCTGATGCGGCTGGTCGGCGAGATCCGGGAGCTGGGGCCGGTGCGCGGCCGGACGATGGCCCGGCGCGGCCCGGACGGCGCCCGGGCGCACTGCGAGCGGCTGGTCGCCGACCCGGAGCACCGGGTGGTCGTCGCCGTCGACGACGCCGACGCGGTGATCGGGGCCGCGGTGCTCGGCGCGGACACCGCCGGCGGCCTGCTCGACCCGCCGTCGGTCTACGTCAGCCACCTGCTGGTCCGGCCGGAGCACCGCCGCCGGGGCGCCGGCCGGGCCCTGGTCGCCGCGGCCGCGGGCTACGCCGACGAGCTCGGGGTCGACTCGGTGGTGGTCGGGGTCGCGCCGACCGGCCGGGACGCCAACCGGTTCTTCGCCCGGCTCGGCTTCGCCCCGCTGGTGATCCGGCGCATCGCCCCGGTCAGCGCGGTGCGCCGCGCGCTGGCCAGCGCCGATCCGGCCGATCCCCGGGTGGCCGGCCGGTCCGGGCTGGCCCGGGCACTGCCCCGACCGCGGATCCGCCGCACCGGCTGAGGTGCGGAAGTGTCGGACGGCGGTCCTAGACTTCCGGCGTGACCGAGGCTCCCCGACTGCTCCTGCTCGACGGCCACTCGCTGGCCTACCGGGCGTTCTTCGCGCTGCCCGTGGAGAACTTCCAGACCACGATGGGGATCCCGACCAACGCGGTCTACGGGTTCACCTCGATGCTGATCAACCAGCTGCGCGACGAGAAGCCGACGCACGTCGGGGTGGCCTTCGACGTCTCCCGCCGGACCTTCCGCACCGAGACCTACGCCGACTACAAGGCCGGCCGGTCGGAGTCGCCGAACGACTTCAAGGGCCAGGTCAGCCTGGTCCAGGAGGTCCTGGACGCGCTGCGGATCCGGTGGGTCGGCGTCGAGGGCTACGAGGCCGACGACGTGATCGCCACCCTGACCACACAGGCCGTGGCGGCCGGCATGGAGGTCCTCATCGCCTCCGGCGACCGGGACGCCCTGCAGCTGGTGAGCGACAAGGTCACGCTGCTCTATCCCAAGCGCGGGGTGTCCGAGCTGACCCGGTTCACCCCCGGCGAGGTCGAGGCGAAGTACGGCCTGACCCCCGCGCAGTACCCGGACTTCGCCGCACTGCGCGGCGACCCGTCGGACAACCTGCCCAACATCCCCGGCGTGGGGGAGAAGACCGCGGCGAAGTGGGTCCGCGAGTTCGGCTCGCTGGCCGCGCTGGTGGAGCGGGTGGACGAGGTGAAGGGCAAGGCCGGCGACGCGCTGCGGGCGCACCTGTCCTCGGTGCTGCGCAACCGCCGGCTCACCGAGCTGGTCCGGGACGTGCCGCTGGAGCTGGGCCCGCAGGACCTGACGCTGGGCCAGTGGGACCGCGACGAGGTGCACAAGCTCTTCGACAACCTGCAGTTCCGGGTGCTGCGGGAGCGGCTGTTCGCCACCCTGAGCGCGGCGCGGCCGGAGGCCGAGGCCGGCTTCGAGGTGACCGGCGCCGTGCTCGGCCCGGACGAGGTGCCGGCCTGGCTGGACGGGCACGCCCGGTCCGGCCGCCGGGTCGGGGTGAGCCTGCGCGGCAGCTGGGGCCGGGGCACCGGCGTGGTCAGCGGCCTCGGGCTCGCCGTCGAGGGCGGCGACCCCGACGACGCGGCGTACGTGGACGCCGAGGCGCTCACCGACGTCGACGAGCGCGCCCTGGTCGAGTGGCTGGCCGACCCGAGCGTGCCCAAGGTGCTGCACGACTTGAAGGGCTCCCTGCTGGCACTGCACGCCCGGGGCTGGGACGTCGCCGGGGTCACCAGCGACACCGCCCTCGCGGCCTACCTGGCCCTGCCCGGCCAGCGCACCTTCGACCTGGCCGACCTGGTCCTGCGCTACCTGCGGCTGGAGCTGCGGGCCGAGGCGGCCGACGCCACCGAGGGCCAGCTGACCCTGGACGGCGGCGAGGAGGAGGCCGACGCCGCGGTCGCGGCCGAGCAGTCGGTCCGGGCCCGCGCCATCGCCGACCTGGCCCGGTCCCTGGACGAGGACCTGGACCGGCGCGGCGCGACCGCGCTGCTGCGCGACGTCGAGCTGCCGCTCACCCGGGTGCTGGCCGACATGGAGCGGACCGGCATCGGCGCCGACCTGGACTACCTGGTCGACCTGCAGTCGGAGTTCGCCGCGCAGGTCAAGGCGGTCGAGCAGGAGGCCTACGCCTCGGTCGGGCGGGAGTTCAACCTGGGCTCGCCGAAGCAGCTGCAGGCGATCCTGTTCGACGAGCTCGGGCTGCCGAAGACCAAGAAGATCAAGTCCGGCTACACCACCGACGCCGACGCGCTGGTGTGGCTGTCCGAGCAGGCCCCGGACGTGCCGCTGCTGGGCGCGCTGCTGCGGCACCGGGACGTGTCCCGGCTCAAGACCGTGGTCGACTCGCTGATCCCGATGGTGGACGACCACGGCCGCATCCACACCACCTTCAACCAGGTGATCGCGGCGACCGGCCGGCTGTCCTCGCAGGACCCCAACCTGCAGAACATCCCGATCCGGACCGCGGAGGGCCGCCGGATCCGGCGCGCGTTCGTCGTCGGCGCCGGCTACGAGTCGCTGCTGACCGCGGACTACAGCCAGATCGAGATGCGGATCATGGCCACGCTGTCCGAGGACGCCGGGCTGATCGAGGCGTTCGAGTCCGGCGAGGACCTGCACACCTTCGTGGCGTCCCGGGCCTTCAACCTGGAGCCCGGGCAGGTCGACCCCGAGCTGCGCCGCCGCATCAAGGCCATGTCCTACGGCCTGGCCTACGGCCTGTCGGCGTACGGGCTGGCCCAGCAGCTGCGGATCCACCCGGACGAGGCCCGGGAGCAGATGGACGCCTACTTCGAGCGCTTCGGCGGGGTGCGGGACTACCTGCGGCACATCGTGGACGCGGCCCGGCAGGACGGCTACACCGAGACGATCCTGGGCCGCCGGCGCTACCTGCCCGACCTGACCAGCGACAACCGGCAGCGCCGCGAGATGGCCGAGCGGATGGCGCTCAACGCGCCCATCCAGGGCTCGGCCGCGGACATCATCAAGGTGGCGATGCTGGGCGTGGACACCGCGCTGCGTGAGCGCGGGCTGCGGTCCCGGCTGCTGCTGCAGGTCCACGACGAGCTCGTGCTGGAGGTCGCGCCGGGGGAGCGGGAGGCCGTCGAGGAGCTGGTGCGGACCCAGATGGGCGGCGCCTACCAGCTCGCGGTCGGGCTCGACGTGTCCGTCGGCGTGGGTCGGACCTGGGACGACGCCGGACACTGACCAGCGGGTTCTGTCAGAATGTGCCGATGTTCACACGGGCGTGGCGGGTACGGGCGGGGGCGGCGGCCGCGGTGGTGGCGCTCGCCGCCGGGTGCGCGTCGACGGACGAGGCCGCGGAGCGGGCCGGCTCGATCCGGTCGGCGGCGACGGACGTCGCGTTCACCGGGTGCGACCGGGCGGAGTGCACCGGCGAGCTGGACGGCGCGGCGTACGAGATCAGGATGCCGGAGAAGTGGAACGGCACCCTGCTGCTCTACTCCCACGGCTACCGGCAGGCCAGGCCGGCACCGCCGGACTTCGGCGCGGTCCGCACCGACGCCCAGTCCGCGCCGCGGCCGGAGGTCGCCACCGAGCTGCTGGCGCGGGGCTACGCGCTGGCCGGGTCGGCGTACCGGTCCAACGGCTGGGCGGTCGCGGACGGGGTGGCGGCCGGCGAGCAGCTGCACCGGTTCTTCGTCGACAACATCGGCGCGCCGGACCGGACGTACGTCTGGGGCGAGTCGCTCGGCGGGCTGATCACCCAGACGCTGGCCGAGGCGCACCCGGACTGGGTGGCCGGCGCGGCCCCGATGTGCGGCGTGCTCGGCGGCACCAACCTCAACTTCGACCTCGCGCTCGACCTCGGCGTGGCGGTGAAGACGCTGGTCCACCCGCCGTTCAAGGTCGGCGACTACGCCTCGTACGAGGAGGCGCTGGCGAACTTCGACGGCGCGTACAAGGCGCTCCTGGCGGCGACGAAGGACACCCGCAACGGCATCCCCAAGCTGCTGCTCATCGCGGCCCTGGTGGACGCGCCGACGCAGACCGCGACCTACGACGGCTCCGACCTCCGGTCGCAGGTGGCGGCCATCGTGGAGAGCCTGGTCACCGGGCTGGTGTTCGGCACCGCGGTGCGCCAGGAGGTCGAGGAGCGGGTCGGCGGCAACCCGTCGGGCAACACCGAGGCCGACTACGGGACCCGGGTGTCACCGGCCGAGCGGCAGCTGATCGAGACGGTCTCGCCGGGGTCGACCGACCGCAACCTGGCCCTGCTGGAGGCCGCGCCCACCGTCGCCCCGGACCCCGAGGCGCGGGAGGAGTTCGAGCGGCTCGGCACGCCGTCCGGCGCGGTGCGGGTGCCCACCCTCACCCTGCACACCCGGGCCGACCCGCTGGTGCTGGTGCAGAACGAGACCGTGTTCGGCGCCAAGGCCCGGGCGTCGCAGGCGCGGACGTCCGACCTGATCCAGCTCTACACGGCGGCGCCGGCGGACTACTCGGCGCCCGCGCCGTACGGGGCCGGGCACTGCAACTTCTCCGACGACGAGTTCCTCGGGGTGGTCGACGTGCTCGACGGCTGGGTGCGCAAGGGCGTCTACCCGGGCACCGAGGTGATCACCGAGGCGTTCGGCGACGAGACCGGCCTGGCGCTCGGCTACCGGCCCGGCCCCTGGCCGGCTGACCCCGCCGGCTGACCCCGGCCCGCCGGCCGGGCCGGCCGGCCCGGTCGGTGCCTGACCGGTC
>CADCTP010000105.1 GCA_902805565.1 uncultured Mycobacteriales bacterium | reverse complement strand
GGCGGTCACGCCGCGGCGCACCCCCACGACCACCCGGCCCGAGGTCGCGCTGACCACGACCTCGCCGGCGCAGGCCTCCTCCACGGTGATCGACCCGGAGACCACCTTCGCCCGGACCGAGTCCTCGGCCACCCCGATCCTGATCCGGCCGGAGACGCTGTTGACGTCCACGTCCCCGGTCGCGCGGTCGATCCGGACCGCGCCCGAGGTGCCCTGCACGGAGATCCGCCCGCCGGCGGCGATCGTGATGTCCCCGCTGGCCAGGGTGACGTCCACCGGCCCGTCGGTGCGGTCCAGCGCGATCCGGCCGGACGCGGACCGCACGGTGCAGGCGGCGAACCGGCCGGTGGTGGTGACGGCGGCCGAGGCGGACCGGGTGGTCAGCGCCGAGCCGGTCGGCACGGTGACGGTGATGGCGATCTTGTGCTTGCCGCCGTTGGTCCAGCCGCGCCGCTCCGGCACCTCGACCGTGAGCCGGCCGCGGTCGAAGGTCACGGTGGTCTCCTCGGCGAGGTCGCCGCCGCCGTCGGGGTCCTGGACCGGGCGGACGTCCACGGTGCTGGTGGCGACGTCGGCGGCGGTCACCGCGATGGTGCCGGAAGCGTTGCGGACGCGCAGGTCGACGGGCTCGGCGGTGTCGAAGCTGTACTCGGGCATGACGGTCTCCTCGGGAGGTCGTACGGGTGGCGGGGCAGGGCAGGGCAGGGCGGAGCGGGGCGGGCTCAGCCGCGGGCGTAGCCGACGAGGCGGCGCCCGCCGCCCCGGCCCGCCCCGGCCGGCGGGGCGTCCAGCGCGGTGGTGACCGCGCGGACCAGCCAGGCGTTGACCGACAGACCGGACCGGCCGGCGGCCTCCTCGGCCCGCGCCTTGACCGACTCGGGCAGCCGGAGGGTGACCCGGGCCGTGCCGGCGTCGTCGGCCGGCCCCGGCTCCGGCGCGGCCTCCGGCTCCGGCTCGGGTTCGACGGTCTCGACCGAGATCCGGGGTTCCCGGCCCTGCAGCCGCACCTCCACGGTGACGCCGGGCAGCGCCGCGGTGACGTCAGCGGTGGCGGCACTGAGCGCGTCCAGGATGGCCAGCCGTACGGCCGGGTCCATGGCCGCGACCAGCAGTTCCGCCGTACGACGGGTCTCCTCGGTCCCGGCCGCGGCCGTGGTCAGCAGATCCCGGCGCAGCGAGTCGACGAACGGTGTGAGGTCCATGACGTCACTATGACGTCATCGCCGACGCCAGTCAATGCCACCGGCGGGAACGCCGCCGGCCGGCCCCCCGCGAGCGGGACCGGCCGGGGACGGTGCGGGGTCAGGCGGTCGCGATCCAGGCGAAGCCCCAGGGCGGCAGATGGGCGCGGCCCTCGCCGAGGTCGAGCCGGCCGCGGGTGGAGTGCACGTGCGCGGGCGCCGCGACCCCGGCCGCGGCCAGCAGCCCGAGGTCCACGGACTGCCAGCCGTCGGAGAAGTTCGCCAGCGCGACCAGCGGCCCGCTGCGGGGATGCTGCCGCCGGTACGCCAGCACGTGCGGGTCGTCCGGCTCCAGCAGCACCGTGCTGCCGCCGGACCGCAGCGCCGGCAGCCCCCGCCGGGCCGTGGCCAGCGCGCGGATCCGGCCGAACACCCGGCCCTCGACCGTTTCCGGGTCGTGCCGCCGGGCCGCCGCCGCCCAGTCCATCGGCGGCCGGTGCATCCACCGGTTGTCCGCCGCGTGCTCCGGGTCGTCGGCCCAGTGCGGGTCGTCGCCCAGGGCCAGCTCGTCGCCCATCCACAGCAGCGGGATCCCGCCGAAGGAGAACACCACCGAGTAGAGCGTCTCCAGCCGGTCCACCGCCGCCGGGTCGCCGGCCGCGAACCCGGCCAGCGTCGCCGCCATGCCGGACGTCCGGGCGTCCCCGGTCGCCTCGTTCTCCTGGAACAGGGCGCCGCGCGCCGTGGAGCCGGGGTGCCGCCCGGCGTAGTACGCGGCCAGGAACCGCCGGTGCTCGTAGCCGTTCCAGCCGACCGCCGCGGCGTCGGTGTCCGACACCGCCCAGCCGATGTCGTCGTGGCAGCGCAGGTAGGTGATCCAGCCGGTGGACGGCGGCTCCGGCCGCAGCCGGGACAGCGCCCGGGTGGCCAGCGTGGCGTCCCGGGTCGCCAGCGACGACCACAGCAGGACCATCAGCTGGTTGTGGTAGGCCAGGTCGCACTCCGGCCGGTACGTCTCGTGCGCCCCCAGGTACTGCACCAGCATCTCCGGCGCGACGATCGCCTCGGCCTTGAACAGCAGCCCCGGCGCGGCCAGCCGGGTCAGTCCCCGGAACGCCTGCACCAGCAGGTGCGCCTCCGGCTGGTTCTGGCAGTCGGTGCCCAACCGCTTCCACAGGAACGGCGCCGCGTCCAGCCGCAGCACGTCCACCCCGTGGTTGGCCAGCTCCAGCATCGTGCGCAGCATCGCGCCGAACACGGCGGGGTTGGTGTAGTCCAGGTCCCACTGGTAGTCGTTGAACGTCGTCCAGACCCAGCCGCCCATCTCGGGCACGTGGGTGAAGCTGCCCGGCGCCGTGTCCGGGAAGACCTCCGGCAGCGTCCGCTCGTACGCGTCGGGCATCGTGCGGTCCGGGAAGACCAGGTAGAAGTCCCGGTACGCCGGGTCGCCGGCGGCGGCGCGGCGGGCCCACTCGTGCTCGCGGGCGGTGTGGTTGAGCACCAGGTCCACGCAGAGCGCGATCCCGCGCCCGTGCAGGTCGGCGGTCAGGTCCTCCAGGTCGGCCATGGTGCCCAGCCGCGGGTCGACGGAGGTGTAGTCGGCGACCGCGTAGCCGCCGTCGTCGGGGCCCTCGCGCGGGGCCAGCAGCGGCATCAGGTGCAGGTAGGTCACGCCCAGCTCGGCCAGGTAGTCGAGCCTGGTCCGGACGCCGGCCAGGGTGCCGGCGAACCGGTCGGTGTAGCAGGCGTAGCCGATGGTCCGGGAGTCCTGGAACCAGGCCGGGTCGACCTCGCGCCGCCGGTCGAGCACCCGCAGCCGCTCCGGCCGGGCGGCCGCCGCGTCCAGCGCGGCCCCGACCAGCTCGCGGACCAGCGCGGCCACGTCGGTGCGGGCGCCGTACAGCGTGTGCAGCGGGCCCGCCACGTCCGGGTGGACCCGCTCCAGCCGGGCCAGGAACGCCTCGCCCTCCAGCCGGCCGAGCCGGTCCCGGGCCGCGGGGCCGATCGCCGCGACGAGGTCCCCGGGTGGCGCGGCGAGGTCGGGCCCGGAGGACGGCACGTGCCGGATCCTAGGAGAAAGCGCTGCCAACGTCCTACCGGGACGGTGGCGGACCGGTGGTCCCGCGGACCACCAGCCGGGTGGGCAGCACGACCTCCTGGGCCGGCTGTCCCGGGTCGGTGTCCAGCAGTCCCAGCAGCCGGCGCGCCGCCAGCTCGCCCTGCTCGCGCACCGGCTGGGCGATCGTGGTCAGGTCGCCGACCGAGGCCATCTCGTGGTCGTCGAAGCCGACCACGGACATCCGGCCCGGCACCGCCAGCCCGGTCCGGCGCAGCACCTGCAGCGCCCCCAGCGCCATCTCGTCGGACTCGGCGAACACCGCGGTCGGCAGCACCCGCCGGGCCAGCAGCTCCTCCATCGCGGCCATCCCGCCGTCCACGCCCCAGGGCCGGGACACCACCCGGTCCGGGCCGCACGGCAGCCCGGCCTCGGCCAGCGCCGCCTCGAAGCCGGCCCGCCGGGCCGCCGTGGTCGCCCGCCCGAGCGGGTCGGCCGGCTCGCCGCCGATCATCACGATGTCCCGGTGACCCAGCACCACCAGGTGCCGCACGGCCATCTCGGCGCCGGCCCGGTCGTCCACGCCGACCCGGCTGAAGCCCTCCACCGGGCCGCCGATCACGGCGATCGGCACGCCGAGGGCCCGCAGCGCCGCCTGCTCGTCCTCCCGCAGCGAGGAGGCGATGGACAGCACCGCGTCCACCCGGCGGCGCAGCGGCATCGCGGCGAAGAACTCGGCCCGGGCCGCCGGGTCGCCGACGTTGTAGAGGAGCAGGTCGTACCCGGCCTCGCGGAGCGGGCCCTCCACCCCGAGCAGCACCTCGGAGAAGAACCACCGGGTGGCGAACGGCACCACCACGCCGATCGCCGAGGTGCGCCCGGAGGCCAGCCGGGAGGCGGCGGGGGAGGGCACGTACGACAGCTCGGCCGCCGCCCGCAGCACCCGCTCCCGGGTCCGGTCGGACACCTTGGCCGAACCGCGCAGGGACCGGGACACAGTGGAGGCCGAGACGCCCGCCAGCCGCGCCACGTCGAGGATGCCGGCGACCGGGGTCGGCTCCGGTGCGCCCACGCCGACCTCCTGTTCTCCCCATCGTTGCGACTGCGAACGCAGCCCTAGGTCACACGATGAAAACGGTGTCACGGTACCTGTGGCCCCGACCACACCTCTGTGCAAGGGTGTGGGCCGCACGCTCGTGACGGGAGCATGTCGTTGCGGGGCCCGACGTGTCCAGTAGGAGGCGGGGATGGCGGTTCGCCGGCACGGCCCGTCCCCGCACCGGCCCGGTCGGGTCGCACGCGTGCGATCCGAAAGTGCCGGGCAGGCGGTCCGAAAGGGCTCGGCCGCCCGGAGAGGGCATGATCATCGCGCCGATGAGCGGATCCAGTCTGTTTCCTCGGTGTTTCCCGGGTGGCCCACGTGGTGATTTACCCGTCACCGGCGCCACGCGAGGTCTCCTCGCGACGGAGCGAGTCGCGGACGTCGTAGCACGGCACGGTTCACGAACAGGAGCAGGTATGGGCAGGCGGAAAGCCATCCAGCGGGTGGCACTGGTGGCGGCGGTCGCCCTCGCGGCATCGGCGTGCCTCAGTGAGGACGGCGGCGGCGACGGTGGCGGCGGGGGAGGCACCACCTCGGGCGACAAGAACGTCGAGATCGTCTTCGGGTTCGGTGGTGACCAGTCGAAGGGCTTCCAGCAGTCCCTGGAGGCGTTCCAGCAGTCCTCGGGCATCACGATCAAGTTCACCGAGGCGTCCCAGTCGTTCGACACCCTGATCCGCACCCGCGTGCGGGCGAACAACTTGCCGGACATCGCGCTGTTCCCGCAGCCGGGCATCCTCAAGGACTTCGTCGCCCAGGGAAAGATGACGGACCTGAGCACCCAGCTCGACGTCAACAAGCTGCAGGCGGACTTCGTCCCCGGCACGCTGGACGCCGGCGAGGTCGACGGCAAGTTCTACGGCGCCCCGGTGTCGTACAACCTCAAGAGCCTGGTCTTCTACCCGAAGAAGGCGTTCGAGGCCAAGGGCTACACGGCCCCGACGACGCAGGAAGAGCTGACCACCCTCAGCAACAAGATCAAGACCGACGGCACCACCCCGTGGTGCCTGGGCATGGAGTCCTCGGCCGCGACCGGCTGGGTGGCCACCGACTGGCTCGAGAACAACATGCTCGTCGAGGCCGGCCCGGAGACGTACGACAAGTGGGTCAACCACGAGATCCCGTTCGACGACCCGGCGGTCAAGACCGCGGCGGAGAACTTCGAGAAGCTCGTGCTCGCCGACGGCAACGTGCTCGGCGGTCGCAAGCAGGTCGTCAGCACGGCGTTCTCCACCTCGGCGAACCCGATGTTCGGCAACCCGCCGCGGTGCTTCCTGCACCGGCAGGGCAACTTCATCACCCAGAGCGGCTTCTTCCCGAAGCCCATTGTGGCGAACCTCGACGCGGAGGTCGGTGTCTTCCAGTACCCGGGGAAGACGGCCGAGGAGAAGCCGATGCTCGGTGGCGGTGACCTCGCCGCGGTCTTCAACGGCAAGGACGACGACACCAAGCAGGTCATGGCGTTCCTGACCGGCGCCGAGTACAAGGGCTGGAGCGAGGCCGCGGGCTTCCTGTCCCCGCGCAAGGACTTCCCGCTGACGAACTACAAGAGCAAGCTGACGCAGCAGATCGCGGAGCTCGGGCAGCAGGCGTCCGTGTTCCGCTTCGACGGCTCCGACCAGATGCCGGGCGCGGTCGGCTCGGGCAGTTTCTGGAAGGACATGGTCGCGTGGGTCAGCGGCCAGAAGGACCTGAACGCCGCACTGAAGAGCATCGAGGACAGCTGGCCGAGCTGACGCCCTGATGCCGGGGAGGTGTGCGGTCGTTCGGACCGCACACCTCCCCGGACGGGCGCACCGGCTTCCCAGGGAAGCCAGAAAGGAGCAGGTCAGTGGTCAAGGTCATCAACGCATTGCTGGCGGTCGTCGCCGGTGTCGGCGGAGCCCTGTTGCTCTACTGGGTGCTCAACTTCCTCACCGAACGGTTGCCCGGGAAGTGGGAAGGCCGGATCAAGCCGTACGTCTACATCCTGCCGGCGCTGCTCGCGATCGGCGTGTTCCTGCTCTACCCCGTGGCACAGACGATCCAGTACAGCTTCGCCAACCAGACCAGCACCCGGTACGTCGGCTTCGAGAACTACACCGACCTGCTGGGCGAGCGGGACTTCCAGATCACCCTGATCAACACGCTGCTCTGGATCATCATCGCGCCGACCATCGTGGTGGCCCTGGGTCTGGCGGTGGCGGTGCTCGCCGACAAGCTGAACACCCGCGGTGAGAACCTGTCGAAGACGATCATCTTCCTGCCGATGGCCATCAGCGGCGTGGCCGCCGCGGCGATCTGGCGGTTCGTGTACGAGGTGCGGCCCGAGGGTGAGACCCAGATCGGCCTGCTGAACGCGATCACCACCGGGCTCGGCTTCGATCCCGTGGCGTGGCTGCAGCAGGACACCGCGAAGCTCAACACGATGCTCCTCATGATCATCCTGATCTGGGGGCAGACCGGCTTCTCCATGGTGCTGCTGTCGGCGGCCATCAAGGGTGTCCCCGAGGAGACGCTGGAAGCGGCCCGGATCGACGGGGCCAACGAGCGGCAGACCTTCTTCCGGGTCGTCGTCCCGCAGATCTGGGGCTCGATCGTCACGGTCTTCATCACCGTGCTGATCGGCGTGATGAAAATCTTCGACCAGGTCTACGTGATGACGAACGGCAACTTCAACACCAACGTGATCGCCGTCCGCTTCTTCAACGAGCTGATCACCAACGGCGACGCGGGCAAGGCCGCCGCCATCGTCGTCATGCTCATGATCGCCGTCATCCCGGTGATGATCTACCAGGTGCGCAACTTCCGGGCCCAGGAGGCGTCGCGATGACCAGCACCGGCACCGTTCAGCCCGGTGGCGTCGCCGCCACCGAGGAGAAGCGCCTCGGCCGCGCCTTCGCCCGCCCCGGCGACTCCAGGCCCAGCAACCGGCGGAGCCTGTTCGCCGCCGTCACGCTGGCGATCGTCTGTGCGCTGTGGCTGATCCCGTCGCTCGGCCTGCTGATCACGTCCTTCCGGACCCCGGAGAGCGCGCTGACCACCGGCTGGTGGTCAGTGATCACCAAGCCGTTCAGCAACTGGACGACCGCCAACTACACCCAGGTGCTGGACGAGGGCGCCCGGGCCGCCTTCGTCAACAGCCTGGTGGTCAGCCTCCCGGCGACGATCATCCCGATCATGATCGCGGCGTTCGCGGCGTACGCGTTCACCTTCATGGAGTTCCGCGGCCGGGACTTCTTCTTCGTCGTGATCGTCGGCCTGCTGGTCGTGCCCGTGCAGATCGGGCTGGTCCCGCTGCTGCGGATCTACGGCGACCTCGGGCTGCAGGGCACCTTCGCCTCCGTCTGGCTCTACCACGCCGGTTTCGGGATGCCCCTGGCGATCTTCATCCTCCGCGGTTACATGGCGACCCTCCCGCGGGGGGTGATCGAGTCGGCGAAGATCGACGGGGCGAGCCACTTCCAGACCTTCTGGCGGCTCATCGTGCCGATGTCGGTGCCGGCGCTGGCGGCCTTCGCCATCTTCCAGTTCCTCTGGGTCTGGAACGACCTGCTCATCGCGCTGATCTTCCTCGGTCCGGGTGAGCGCGAGGTGCTCACCGTCCAGGTGGCCGGGCTGGTCGGTGCGCAGCAGCAGGGCTGGCAGCTGGTCACCGCGGGTGCGTTCCTCAGCATGGTGGTGCCGCTGCTGGTGTTCCTGTCGCTGCAGCGGTACTTCGTCCGCGGCCTCACCGCGGGCGCGGTCAAGGGCTGAGCACGTCCGCACCCCCGGGCGGCGGGCCCCCTCCCCGCCGCCCGGGGGACCTGCTCGAGTCGGCCCCGGCCCGCGCCACCGGCCGGCTCCGGCCGGCGCTGCGGCGGCTGGCCCGGCGCCG
>CADCTP010000104.1 GCA_902805565.1 uncultured Mycobacteriales bacterium | reverse complement strand
CGGGACCGACGGCGACCCGGTGGCGGCCCGGATCCTGGCCGACGCCGCCCGGCACCTGGCCGACCTGGCCGCCGCCGTGCGCACCCGGCTCGGCCCGCTCCCGGTCGCCGGGGTGGGCGGCATCTTCCGCTGCGCCCCCGTCGCCGCCGCCTTCCGCGCCGCCACCGGCGCCCTGGACCCCGCCGAACCGCCCGAACTCGGCGCCCTGCGCCTGCTCGACCGGGCGCCGGCGGACGGCTGAGGCCCGCCCCCTGGGGTGCGGGACGGGCCTCGGGGCGGCGCGGGGTCAGGCGGTCGGGACGGTGTCCATCCGCGGGTCCTCGGTCCGGGTCCGCTTGAGCTCGTAGAAGTACGGGTTGGCGGCCAGCGCCCGCGCCCCGTCGAACATCACGCCGGCGTCCTCGCCGGTCGGCACCCGGGAGATCACCGGGCCGAAGAACGCCACGCCCTCGACGTGGATGACCGGCGTGCCGACCTCGGTGCCCACCGGGTCCATGCCGGCGTGGTGCGAGGCCCGCAGCGCGTCGTCGTACTCGGTGGAGTCCGCGGCGGCGGCCAGGTCGGTCGGCAGCCCCGCCTCGGTCAGCGCGGCCTCCAGGGTGTCCCGGCCGTAGCCGGCCTTCTCCAGGTGGATGCGGTTGCCGAGCGCGGTGTAGAGCGCCGTCAGCACCTCGTTGCCGAACTTCTGCTCGGCCGCGATCGCCACCCGGACCGGGCCCCAGCCGCGGTCCAGCATCTCCCGGTAGGCCTCGGGGACGTCCGGCTTGTCCTCGTTCAGCACTGACAGGGACATCACGTGGAAGCGGACGTCCACCGGCCGGACCTCGGTCACCTGGAGCATCCACCGGGACGCCAGCCAGGCCCACGGGCAGATCGGGTCGAACCAGAAGTCCACTGTGGTCCGCTGGTCGGTCACGGGTTCCTCCTCGAGTCGTGGCATCGTCGGGCCAGCGTCCGCGCGCCCGGTGGCATTCCCGCCCCGCGCCGTGGTGGGTCCGTGACAGACTCGCCGCATGGGCGTCCCCAACCTGACCCGCACCGACGCGCGGGACCGCGCCGAGCTGCTCGCCGTGACCGCGTACGAGGTGGAGCTCGACCTCACCGACGGCGGCGGCAAGCCCGGCGAGCGGACCTTCCGGTCCCGGACCACGATCCGGTTCACCGCGCGGACGCCGGGCGCCGCGACGTACGCCGACGTGATAGCCGACGGCTTCCGGGAGGCGACGCTCAACGGCGCCCCGGTCGACACCGCCGGCTACACGACCGAGGGCGGGCTGGCGCTGACCGGCCTGGCCGCGGACAACGTGCTCGTCGTCGACGCCGACTGCCTCTACACCAACACCGGCGAGGGCCTGCACCGCTTCGTCGACCCGGTCGACGGCGAGGTCTACCTCTACTCGCAGTTCGAGACGGCCGACGCCAAGCGGATGTACGCCTGCTTCGACCAGCCCGACCTCAAGGGCACCTTCGCGCTGACGGTCACCGCGCCGGCGCACTGGGAGGTCGTCTCCAACGGCCGGGCCGAGGAGGTCACCGAGGGCACCGGCGGGGCGCAGGTGGTGCGGTTCCGCACCACTCCCCCGCTCTCGCCGTACGTGACCGCGCTGGTCGCCGGGCCGTACCACAAGGTCACCGACAGCCACGACGGGATCGACCTCGGCGTCTACTGCCGCGCCTCGCTGGGCGAGCACCTGGACGCGGAGGAGATCCTGCTGGTCACCAAGCAGGGCTTCGACTGGTACCACCGGGCCTTCGACTACCGGTACCCGTTCGACAAGTACGACCAGCTGTTCGTGCCGGAGTTCAACGCCGGCGCGATGGAGAACGCGGCCTGCGTCACGTTCCTGGACGACTACGTGTTCCGGTCGAAGGTCACCGACTACAGCTTCGAGCGCCGCGCCGAGACGATCCTGCACGAGATGGCGCACATGTGGTTCGGCGACCTGGTCACCATGCGGTGGTGGGACGACCTGTGGCTGAACGAGTCGTTCGCCACGTTCGCCTCGGTGCTGTGCCAGTCGCAGGCGACCCGGTTCACCAACGCCTGGACGACGTTCGCCAACATCGAGAAGACCTGGGCGTACCGGCAGGACCAGCTGTCCTCCACGCACCCGATCGCGGCCGACATCCCGGACCTGCAGGCCGTGGAGGTCAACTTCGACGGGATCACCTACGCCAAGGGCGCCAGCGTGCTCAAGCAGCTCGCGGCGTACGTGGGGATCGAGCAGTTCCTCCGGGCGATGCGGGTCTACTTCCGCCGCCACGAGTACGGGAACACCAGCCTCGCCGACCTGTTGCGGGCGCTGGCGGAGGAGTCCGGCCGGGACCTCTCCCAGTGGTCGGCGCAGTGGCTGGAGACGACCGGCGTCAACACGCTGCGGGCCGAGTTCACCCTGGACGACCAGGGGCGGTACTCCTCCTTCACGCTGGTGCAGGAGCCGGCGACCGGCAGCGGCGTGCTCCGGGACCACCGCCTCGCCGTCGGGCGGTACGCGCTGGACGGCGAGAAGCTGGTCCGGGTCGGCCGGGTCGAGCTGGACGTCCGCGGCGCCCGCACCGAGGTGCCGGAGCTGGTCGGGGTGGCCCAGCCGGACCTGCTGCTGGTCAACGACGACGACCTGACGTACGCGAAGGTGCGGCTGGACGAGCGGTCGCTGGCCACGCTGGTGGCCCGGGTCGCCGACATCGACGACTCGCTGCCCCGGGCGATCTGCTGGAGCGCGGCCTGGGACATGACCCGCGACGGCGAGCTGCCGGCCCGCGACTACGTCGCGCTGGCGCTGAACGGGGTGACCGGCGAGACCGAGATCGGCGTGGTGCAGTCGATCCAGACCAAGATCCGCACGGCGCTCGCGGTGTACTCCGACCCGGCCCGGGCCGCGGACGGGTGGCGCCGGCTGGCGGAGAAGTCGCTGGAGCAGGTGCGGGCGGCCGAGCCGGGCTCGGACCTGCAGCTGGCCTGGGTGCGCACGCTGGCCGGGGCGACCCGCGACCCGGAGCACGTCGCGGTGCTGCGCGGGCTGCTGGACGGCTCGGCGCCGGTGCCGGGGCTGACCGTGGACGCCGAGCTGCGCTGGACGCTGGTGTCCGCGCTCGTCGCGGTGGGGGCGGCCGGCGACGCCGAGATCGAGGCCGAGCTGGAGCGGGACCCGACGGCGTCCGGCCGGCGCCGGTACGAGACCGCGCGGGCGCTGCGGCCCACGGCCGAGGCCAAGGCCGAGGCGTGGCGGCGGGCCACCGAGGACGACGCCCTGCCGAACGCGATCAACGAGGCGATCATCGCCGGCTTCGCGCACCCGGCCCAGGAGGAGCTGGTCGCGCCGTACCGGGAGCCGTACTTCGCGGTGATCGGCGAGGTCTGGGAGCGGCGGACCTCGGAGATCGCGCAGAACGTCGTGGTCGGGCTGTTCCCGGACGAGATGTCGCGGGAGGTCGTGGACGCCGCCGAGACCTTCCTGGCGGACCCGGCGGTGCCGCCGGCGCTGCGCCGGCTGGTCGCCGAGGGCCGCGACGACACCGTCCGCGGCCTGGCCGGCCGGGCCCGCGACGCCGCGGCCGGCTAGGACCGGACGCAGCTCGGGCGGCGGCCCCGGGGTGTCTCGTCCCGTGACCCGGGCGCCGGTCCGCCGGCGCCCGGCCCGGACGCCCGGCTCCGAAGCCGCCCGGCCCGGACACGCGGCCCCGGACACCCAGCCCCGGACACGGGTCCCGGAAGCCCGGCCCCCGACGGACGACCCGGACGGACGACCCCGGACACTCGGCCCTGGATGTGTGGCCGGACGCGCGGCTCCGGACGGACGACCCCGGACGGACGGCCCCGGACGGAAAGCGAGCCGCACCGGAATCCGGCGCGGCTCGCGGGTGGTGCGGGGGTCCGGGTGGTGCGGGGACCTCAGTGGGTCGGGTTGGGCCGCTCAGCCGGCCGACCGGCCTGGTCGGACAGCATCCGCAGGCCGTTGACGATCGCGCCGACCAGGTCGCCCACGGTCAGCGAGGCCCGCATCGACAGCGCGGCCAGCGCGCAGGACCGGTCCGGCAGCCGTCGCGCGGAGTCCTCGCCGGTGACGATGTGCAGCACCCGCTGCTCCGGCGACACCGCGACCAGCACGCCGGCGGCCGGGTCCGGCAGGCCGGAGTGCAGGCGCTCGGCGTGCTGGCGGGTCGGCTCGTCGAGAGCGCCGACCCAGACGCTGAGGGACAGCCCGGTCTCCCGGCTGGACAGCGTCAGCGCCTCGTCGATCCGGGCCAGCTGCCGCGGCGAGAACGGGCCCGGCGTGCGGGTGGTGACGACCGCGCTGCGGTCCACCACCTCGGTCCCGTCCGGTGTGGTGTCCGGGTGACCCTCGGTCGCCCGCGGGGTCGTCGGGAGTGCCTTCTCCGGCCGCGCCGCCGCCTGCTCGGTGTTGGCCACCGGCCCGGCGTCGCCGCCGGGGGTGGTCACCGTGCCGGTCCGCACCTCACCACTCGCCACTGGCTCCACCCCTCGCCGTGCCCGTCTGGGCGTCCAGCACCGACGCCGGACCCGGCGCCGGGACACCGCCCGGGAGCGCGGCGCGACCGGACGCGGCCGCATGTGCCGCGCGGCCCGCGGCGGAGCCCGCCGGGGCGTCGATGTCCGGACGTGCCACGTACCAGACCGGCTCGAAGTCCCACGGCTTGCCGACCCGGTAGCGCGGGGTGCGCGAGGCACCCGGAGCGAAGGTCATCAGCGCGAGCAGGGCCAGTCCGGCGATCGGCAGGACGCCGAACACCAGCGCGGTCTCCCAGACGGTCACGACGTAACGGTAGCGAACCCGACCTGCCCGCTCACCTCGGGGTTGGGCTCGTTTCGCCGCCCCCCGCCCGGGTATCCCGGCCCGCTCAGTCCCAGCCCGGCGGGCGCCGGTCCACCCACGGCACGGCGTCCTCCAGCTGCGCCGACAGGGAGATCAGTGTCGCCTCGTCGGCGGGCCGGCCGGCCAGCATCACCCCGATCGGCAGCACCGGCGAGCCGTCGGCCGGCTCGGTCCAGTGCAGCGGCAGGCTGACCGCCGGCTGCCCGGTGAGGTTGTAGACCGCGGTGAACGGCGTGAACCGCTCCTGCCGGGCGAAGTCCTCGGCCGGGTCGCCGGCGCCGGTGAACCAGCCGACCGGGACCGGCGGGCTGGCCAGCGTCGGGGTGAGGATCGCGTCGTACCCCGCGGTCCGGGTGATCCACTGCCGGCTCAGCATCTGCAGCCGGGAGATCGCCCCGACGAACTGCGCGCCGGTGACGCCGGCGCCCTTCTGCCGCAGCCAGCGGGTCAGCGGGGTCAGCTCGCCCTGCCGGGCCGGGTCCACCGGGGCCGACGCGGCCGAGGCCCCCCACACCGACTCGAACAAGGACATCGTGTCCGGCGGGAACGGCACCGCCACGTCCTCCACGACGTGGCCGAGGTCGGTCAGCGCCCGGGTCGCCGCCTCGTACGCGGCCAGGCAGTCCGGGTGCACCTCGGCACCGGCGATGACCGGGGTCACGTACCGGCCGATCCGCAGCCGGCCCGGGTCCCGCCCGGCGCAGGACAGGAAGGTCGCGCCGCCGGGCAGCGGCGGGGCCCAGTGCGGGTCGCCGGGCATCGGCACGGCCATCGCGTCCAGCAGCGCGGCGGCGTCGCGGACCGAGCGGGCCAGCGGGCCGTTCCAGGACAGGCCGGTGACGTCGCCGCCGATCGGCCCGTTGCTCACCCGGCCGCGGGAGACCTTGATCCCCACCAGGCCGCAGACGCTGGCCGGGATCCGGACCGAGCCGCCGCCGTCGCTGCCCTGCGCGAACGGGACCAGCCCGGCGGCCACCGCGGCACCCGCTCCCCCGCTGGAGCCGCCGGCCGAGCGGCTGGGGTCCCAGGGCGTACGGGCCGGCGGGGCGACCGCGGGCTCGGTGTAGCAGGGCAGCCCGAACTCCGGGGCGTTGGTCTTGCCCAGGCTGATCGTGCCGGCCCGGCGCAGCAGCGTGACCACGTTGTCGTCGACCGGCGGGACCCAGTCGGCGAACAGCGCGGACCCCAGCGTGGTCCGGACCCCGGCGGTGAGGTTGAGGTCCTTGATCGCGGTCGGCACGCCCAGCAGCGGCGGCAGGGTGGCCGGGTCGCCCCGCAGGACCCGGTCCTCGGCCTCCCGGGCCTGGGCGAGCGCGGCGTCCGCGGTCACCGTCACGAAGGCGCCGAGCTCGGCGCTGCGCTTCTGCACCCGGTCCAGGTGGTGCTCGACCAGCTCGACCGGGCTGACCTGCTTGGTACGCACCGCGGCGGCCTGCGCCAGAGCGGTCATCTCGTGCAACTCCGCCATGACCGAACCCTATCCGCCGGACCGGCGGGGTCCCGTGACGGGACGGCGGCGGATGCGGCGGCGACCCGGCGCAGTCGCTCGGGATCCTCGGCGCCCGATCGACTGGGCGTCAGCACGGCCGGGACCGTCCGGTCGGGCCGGTCGACGACCGTGGCCGGGCCGCTGTGCCCGGCCGTGCCGATCGAGGCCGTGCGGCCGCGCCGCCGGGACGGCTGGTGAGCGGGCGGGGCAGGATGGCGGGGTGACCGACATCCTGTCCCGCTCGCACGCGGAGGCGCTGGACCGGGACGACCCGCTGGGGTCGTTCCCGGACCGGTTCGTGGCCGCCGACAAGGACCTGCTCTACCTGGACGGCAACTCGCTGGGGCGGCTGCCGAGGTCCACCGGCGACCGGCTGGCCCGGGTCGTCGCCGAGGAGTGGGGCGGCGGGCTGGTGCGGTCCTGGTCGTCGTGGATCGAGCTGTCCCGGCGGGTGGGCGACCTGATCGGCACCGAGGTGATCGGGGCGGCGCCCGGCGAGGTGCTGGTGGCCGACTCCACCACGGTCAACCTCTACAAGCTGGCCGCCGCCGCGCTGGACGCCCGGCCGGGCCGGTCGGTGGTGGTCAGCTCGGCCGACGAGTTCCCGACCGACCGGTACGTCCTGCAGGGGCTGTGCGCCGCCCGCGGGCTGACCCTGCGGGACGCCGCCGCCGACCTCGACGCCGGGGTGAGCGTGGCGGGGGTCCGGGACGCGCTGGACGAGTCGGTCGCGCTGGTCGTGCTGTCGCACGTGGCGTACCGGTCCGGCGCGCTGGCCGACCTCCCGGCGATCACCGCGGCCGCGCACGAGGTCGGCGCGCTGGTGCTCTGGGACCTGTCGCACTCCGGCGGCTCGGTGCCGGCCGGGCTGAGCGCGGCCGGGGCGGACCTGGCGGTGGGCTGCACGTACAAGTACCTCAACGGCGGGCCGGGCGCGCCGGCGTACCTCTACGTCCGGACCGGCCTGCAGGAGGAGCTGCGGCAGCCGATCTGGGGCTGGTTCGGGGCGGCGGACCAGTTCGCGATGGGCGAGCGGTACGTGCCGGCGCCGGGGATCGACCGGTTCCTGGTCGGCACCCCGCCGGTGCTGTCGCTGGTCGGCGCGGAGGAGGGCGTCCGGCTGCTCGCCGAGGCCGGCATCGACCGGCTGCGGGCCAAGGGCATGGCGATGACGTCGTACCTGGTGGAGCTGGCCGACGCCTGGCTGGCCCCGCTGGGCTTCCGGCTGGCCTCGCCGCGGGACCCGGCCCGGCGCGGCGCGCACATCTCGCTGGAGCACCCGGCGGCCTGGCAGGTGTGCCAGGCCCTGCTGGACCGCGGGGTGGTCCCGGACTACCGCACGCCGGACCGGCTGCGGCTCGGGCCGGCCCCGCTGACCACCCGGTTCATCGAGGTGCACGACGCGATGGCGACGATCAGGGACCTGGTCGCCGCCGGCACCCACCGGGACTACCCCGAGGAGATCGCCCGGGTGACCTGAGTCAGGACTGCTGCTGGCCCTTGGGCCGGCGGCGCTCCAGCACGATGGCCAGGGTGGGGCACTGCTGCGCGGCCCGCTGGGCGTGCCCCTCCAGCTCGGCCGGGACCTCGGCCACCACCGGCGACGGGTAGCCCCAGTCGTCCAGGCTGACCAGCTCGGGCAGCAGCTCGGCGCAGATGCCGTGGCCGTCGCAGGTGATCGGGTTCACCCGCAGCCGCAGCCGCCCGGCCCGCGGCGCCGCCGTCGTCCGCGGCGGGTCCTTGGGCGCCTTGGGCGCCTTGCGGGAGCGGGCGGCGCTCGGGATCGGCGTGGTCGGCCGGCGCACCGGGACGCCGGGCGGGACCGGCGGCCGGGTCAGGTAGTCGGCCATCGGCTCCGGCCGGCCGGGCGCGCCGGGGACGTAGCCG
>CADCTP010000103.1 GCA_902805565.1 uncultured Mycobacteriales bacterium | reverse complement strand
GAGGGCGGAGCCGGCCGGCTCGGCGTCGAGCAGCTCGGCGGCGACGGCCTCGGACGGCACGACGTCCGAGGTCAGCAGCTCGGCGTCCAGCAACTCGGCCGACACCGCATCGGACAACCCGGCCGGCTCCGGGTCCGGCTCCGGGTCCGAGGACCCGAGCGGGAGCGCCTCAGCCGGCGGGGCGTCGACCGGCGGGGCGTCGACCGGCGGGGCGTCGGCCGGCGGGATCTCGGTCAGGCCGGCGTCGGTGGCCAGCACGTCCGGCTCGGCCACGTCCAGCCGCTCCGACGGCGCGAAGATCGACGGGACCTCGGTCAGGCCGGCGTCGGTGGCGAGCACGTCGGCCGGAACCTCACCGGGGCGGCCCGGCTCGGCCGGCAGCCCGGCCGGGGGTTCCGCCCACGGCAGCGCCGCGGAACGGCGGCGTACCAGCAGCCACCACGCCGACAGGGCAAGCACCAGGAACGTGACCAGCCGACGGGCCCGACCCAAGGCGGTGCGCACGAATCCATTCCTCCCTCTGGGGTCGGCGGCGGCCCGACCCCTCACTGCCGCGGAAGCCTACGTCCCTGCGCTAGCGTGCGCTCCGTGCCCGAACCGACCGCTTCGGCAAGTATCGAGGCCGTGGTGACCACGGCTGACACCGCCCTCGCCCTCGGCTCCGGCGACGTGACCGTGCTGGGCACTCCGCGGGCGCTGGCGCTGGCCGAGGCGGCGACCGTGGCCGCGGCCGCCGGCACCCTGGCCGACGGCCAGACCACGGTCGGCACCCGGGTCGAGCTGGACCACGTCGCTCCCTCTCCGATCGGCGCCACCGTCCGCGCGGAGGCCACGCTGGTCGACCACACCCGCCGACGGCTCACCTTCGAGGTGAGGCTCATCCAGGACGGCGAGGTGGTGGCCAGCGGCCGTATCACCCGCGCGATCGTCGACCGGAACCGTTTCCAGAGCTGAGCGCCGGAAACCCCTCAGGCGAGGACGGACGTACGCGGATAGGCGTCATCCGGGTCGGTCAGGACGTTGACCAGGTACGGGACGTCCGCGGCGAAGGCCCGGTCCAGCGCCGGCCCGAGGTCGGCCGGGTCCCGGACGGTCTCCCCCGCGCCGCCGAGGGCGCGGACCACCTCGTCGTACCGGGTCTCCGGCCGCAGCTCGGCCGCCACGTCGTAGCCGTACAGCATCCGCATCGGGTGCTTCTCCAGCCCCCAGGCGCCGTTGTTGCCCACGACCATCACGACCGGGAGGTCGTGCCGGACCAGCGTGTCCACGTCCATCAGCGAGAACCCGGCCGCGCCGTCGCCGAGCAGCAGCACGACCTGGGAGGACGGCCGGGCCAGCCGGGCGGCCATCGCGTACCCGAGGCCGGTGCCCAGGCACCCGTACGGGCCCGGGTCGAGCCAGCAGCCCGGCTGGTAGGAGTCGACGTACTTGCCGGCGTACGACACGAAGTCGCCGCCGTCGCCGACGACCACCGCGTCCCGCTCCAGCCGGGACCGCAGCGCGCCGTACACCGCGGGCGGCCGGATGACCGAGCCGCCGCCGGCCAGGCCGGCCTCGTCCTTGGCCCGGGCCGCCGTCTCGGCGTCCCGCAGCCGAGTGATCCAGTCGTCGTGCGGCACCCGGTCGCCGGTCCACGCGGCCAGCCCGTCCAGGATCGCCGCGAGGTCGCCGCCGGCCGAGGCCGCCAGCTCGCGGTGCCCGGCGACGCCGGCCGGGGTGTCGGCCAGGTGCACGACGGTGGCCGCGCCGAAGTCGCCGAAGGCGAGCCGGAAGTCCAGCGGGGTGCCGATCACCACGACCAGGTCCGCCTCCTTGCGCAGCAGCGAGCGCACCCGGGAGAACGCCAGCGGGTCGTCGGCGGGCAGGCAGCCGCGGCCCATGCCGTTCATGAAGACCGGCACGCCGAGCGCGGCCGCGGCCCGGCCCAGCGCCTCCTCGGCCCGGCCGAACCAGACGTCCCCGCCGACGATGAACGCCGGCCGGGCCGCTCCGGCGACCAGCCGGGCCACCGCCTCGACGTCGGCCGGGTCCGGCTCGATCGCCTCCGGCGCCGACCAGGACAGCGACGCGGACGCCGGGGAGAAGATCGTGTCCATCGGCACGTCGACGAACACCGGCCCGCGGTGCGGCGACAGGGCGGTGCGGGCCGACTCCAGCAGCACCGGGCCGATGTCCTCGCCGGCCTGCGCGGTCCGGGAGGACTTGGTGACCGGCGCGAGCAGCGGCACGTGGTCCAGCTCCTGCAGGCCGCCGCGACCCCAGTTGACCGTGGGGGCGCGGCCGCCGAGGACGACCAGCGGCACGCCGGTGAAGTACGCCGAGGTGACGGCGGAGATCGAGTTGGTCACGCCCGGGCCCGCGGTGACCACGGCCAGCCCGGGCCGCCGGGTCAGCTTCGCGGTGCCCTCGGCGGCGAAGGTGGCCGTCTGCTCGTGCCGGACGTCGACGATCCGCATCTTCTGCCGGACCGCGCCGTCGTACACGGGAAAGACGTGCCCGCCGGACAGGGTGAACATCTCCTCGACACCGGCGGCGCGCAGGGCGGCGACCGCGACGTCGCCGCCGTGTCCCTCGATGGTCTCCATGCCCGAACCCTACCGACCGGTAGGCGTCAGGAGGACTCCGCCGCCGCCCGCGTCTTGCGGGCGATGTCGGCCAGCGCGGCCCGCCGGGCGGCGGCGGCCTCGTGGTCGGCGACCCGGTCCCGGACGACCCGGGCCGGGACCCCGACCGCGACCGAGTACGGCGGGAGGTCCTTGTTCACCACCGCGTTCGCCGCGACCACGCAGCCGCGCCCGATCGTGATGCCGCGCAGCACGGTCACCTTGGTGCCGAGCCAGACGTCCGGCCCGACGCGGACCGGGGTCTTGACGATGCCCTGGTCCTTGATCGGCACGGTGACGTCGGCGAAGACGTGGTCGAAGTCGCAGACGTACACCCAGTCGGCGACGATCGTGGCCGCGCCGAACTCGATGTCGAGGTAGCCGTTGACCGTGTTGTCCTTGCCGAACACGCACTTGTCGCCGATGCGGATGGTCCCCTCGTGGCAGCGGATCGAGTTGCCGCTGCCGATGTGCACCCAGCGCCCGAGGATGAGCCGGCCGTAGCCGCGGCGGGCCTCCAGGGTGACGCCGCGGCCGAGGAAGACGAAGCCCTCGGTGATCACGTGCGGGTTGCGGAGCTTGAACTTCGCGAAGCGCCAGTAACGCACCAGGTACCACGGGGTCCAGGCGCGGTGCCGGATCACCCAGCGGAGGCTGGCGAGGGTGAGAAAACGAGCCTGCGTCGCCACCGGGGCACCGTACCCGGACAGCCGAGGACCCCGGCAGGGAGAAGCCTGGCCGGGGTCCGCGGGAACGGGTCCGGACTACATGGGGCGGACGTTCTCCGCCTGCGGGCCCTTCTGGCCCTGGGTCACGTCGAACTCGACCTTCTGGCCCTCGTCGAGGGTCCGATAGCCGCTGGTCGAGATCGCGGAGTAGTGCACGAAGACGTCGGCACCCCCACCTTCGACGGCGATGAAGCCGTAGCCCTTCTCGGCGTTGAACCACTTCACGGTGCCCTGTGCCACGTGCCACTCCTCAAACTTCCGAACGGGCCGCCACGGTAACACCCGAGGGGGCCATGTGGTCCAGCCTCCTGTATCACATGCCTGGTCGGACGCCCGTCAGCAGGGCGTTGTAGAACAGCCCCGGCGGCACCACCCGGGCCAGCCGGCGGTCCAGCGCGGACAGCCGCTGCCAGCCCCGATAGGCGAACGTCGCCCAGTCCCAGCCGAGCTTCCCCGGCGGCACGGCGGACTCGAACGTCCGCACCGGCCAGCCGAACCAGGCCGCGGTCAGCTCCTCCGTGCGCACCTCGACGTCCACGGCGCCGGCGACGTGCGCGAGCCGGCGCAGCTCGGCCGGCGGGAAGGTGTGCAGGTCGACGATCCACTCCAGCGCGGCGGCCTGGGAGGACTCGTCCAGCTCGTGCTGGGGCCGGCGCCAGGCGGACAGCTGCGGCAGCCGGGTGACCCGGGTGGTCGCCCACCAGGTCAGCCGGGACAGCCGCCGGGCCACCACGTCGCCGTACCGGGTGGGCTCGCCGGCGAAGACGAACCGGCCGCCCGGCTTGAGCACCCGGACCACCTCGCGCAGCGCCTGCTCCACGTCCGGGATGTGGTGCAGCACCGCGTGCCCCACCACCAGGTCGAAGGTGGCGTCGTCGTAGGGGATCGTCTCGGCGTCGGCCACCCGGCCGTCCACGTCGAGATCCAGGCCGCGGGCGTTGCGCAGGGCGACCTCGACCATGCCGGGGCTGATGTCGGTGACCGAGCCGCGCTCGGCGATCCCGGCCTGCATGAGGTTGAGCAGGAAGAACCCGGTGCCGCAGCCGAGCTCCAGGGCCCGCCCGTACGGCTGGTCGGGCCGGCCGGCGATCAGCTCGAACCGCTCGCGGGCGTAGGTGACGCAGCGCTCGTCGTACGAGATCGACCACTTCTCGTCGTAGGAGTCGGCCTCCCAGTCGTGATACAGGATGTTGGCCCGCTTGGGGTCGTCGCGCGCGGCCTCGACCTCTTCCCGGCTGACGCTCATCGACCGACGAACTCCGCCTTGCCGGGCCCCTGCTCCACGAACGAGGTCATCCCGATCGTCCGGTCCTCGGTCGCGAACAGGCTGGCGAACAGTGTGGTCTCCAGACGGAGCCCGCTGGCCAGGTCACCGTCCAGGCCGCCGTCGATCGCGGCCTTCGCCGCCCGCAGCGCCAGCGCGGGGCCGGACACGAACTTCGCGGCCATCTCGACGGCGGCGGTGTAGACGTCGTCGGGGGCGACCACGCGGTCGACCAGGCCGATCCGCAGCGCCTCCTCGGCGCCGACGAACCGGCCGGTGAAGACCAGGTCCTTGGCCCGGGCGGGACCGATCAGCCGGGCCAGCCGCTGGGTGCCGCCGGCCCCCGGGATGACGCCGAGCAGGATCTCCGGCTGGCCGAGCTTGGCGTTGTCGCCGCAGACCCGGAAGTCGGCGGTCAGGGCCAGCTCGCAGCCGCCGCCGAGCGCGTAGCCGGTGACGGCGGCGACGACCGGCTTGGGGATGCGGGCCAGCTGGTCGAACGCCGCCTGCAGCGGGCCGGCGCGCTCGGCCATCTCCGCGTAGTCGGCGTGCACCATCTCCTTGATGTCGGCGCCGGCCGCGAACACCTTCTCGCCGCCGTAGATGACCACCGCGCGCACGTCGGCGCGGTCCGTCGCCTCGAGCGCCGCGTCCCGCAGCTCGCCCTGGACCTGTCGGTTCAGTGCGTTCATCGGGGGGCGGTCGAGCCGGATGGTGCCGACCCCGCCCTCGACCTCGAGCCTGACGAACTCGCCCATGCGCGCCTCCCTGCTCCGATGCCGTTCCCCCGCCGCGACCCTAGCCGCCGGGAAGTCCCGGCGACGGCCCGGTACGCCCGGTCCGGCCGGGACCTTTGCCCGGCCGGCCGGGACATCCACATCTGGTCCCGGGACATCTCTGTCGCGACGCTCGACCGACCGGAACGGACGAACGGGGAGCGGCGATGGATGTGGGCGAGGATCGGGAGTTCGTGGACTTCGCGGTCGCGCGGATGCCGGCGGTCCTGAGCTGGGCCCACCGGGTCACCGGGGACCACGGCCGGGCCGAGGACCTGGTCCAGCACGCCTTCGCCGCCACCCACCGGCACTGGTGGCGGATCACCCCCGGCGGCGCGGAGGCGTACGCGCGGCGGGCGGTGCTCAACGCGCACCTGAGCTGGTGGCGCCGCGGCGTCCGGACCGAGCGGTGCGTCGCGCAGGTGCCGGAGCGGGCGGGCGGGGACCTGACCGCGGCGGTGGACGAGCGGGACGCGATGTGGGCCGCGCTGGCGACGCTGCCACCACGGCAGCGGGCGGTGCTGGTGCTGCGCTACTACGAGGACCTGCCCGAGGCGGAGATCGCCCGGGTCCTGGACGTCAGCCCGGGCACGGTCAAGAGCCAGGCCGCCCGGGGACTGGCCCGGCTGCGGGCGACCCGGCCGGAGCTGGTGCGGGAGGAGCGCCGATGACCCGGCGCCGCGGAGCGCACCACGCTGATCCGCCCGGACCGGGCGGTCGCGTCGCCGGTGGCCCCCTAGGCTGGTCCGATGTCCGACTCGGTCGAGGTGGTGGTGCTGGGCGCCGGGCCGGCGGGGCTGGCGGCGGCCCGGGAGGCCGCGACGGCCGGGCGGTCGGTGCTGGTGCTGGAGCGCGCGGCGACCGTGGGCGGGATGGCGGCCTCCTTCGAGGTGGCCGGGGTGCGGGTCGATCACGGCAGCCACCGGCTGCACCCGGCGAGCCCGCCGGCCGTGCTCGGGCTGCTGCGCGAGCTGCTCGGGGAGGACCTGCAGACCCGACCGCGCAACGGCCGGCTGCGGCTCTACGACCGGTGGGTCGGCTTCCCGCTGCGCCCGGTCGAGCTGGTGCGGACCCTGCCGCCGGGTGCGGTCCGGCGGATCGGCCGGGACGCGGTGCTGCGGCCGTTCGCCGCGACCCGCTCCGAGTCGTACGAGTCGCTCCTGGTCAGCAAGCTGGGCCCGGAGCTGCACGGCGCGCTCTACGGGCCGTACGCGGAGAAGCTGTGGGGCCTGCCCGGCGGGCGGATCGACGTCGAGCAGGCCCGGCGGCGGGTGAGCGCGGGCGGCATGTGGGGCATCGCCCGCAAGATCGTGCGGCCGGACCGGAACGGCCAGGGCCGGGTGTTCCACTACCCGCGGCGTGGCTTCGGACAGATCGTGGACGTGCTGGCCGACGCGGCGGCGAAAGCCGGCGCGACGATCGAGGCCGGGGCCGAGGTGACGACCGTGCGGGCGCTGGCCGACGCGGTCGCGGTGTCCACCGCCGACGGGCGGACCATCCGGGCCGGGCACGTGCTGTCCACGGTGCCGCTGCCGGTGCTGGCCCGGCTCAGCCGGCCGCAGCAGCCGGTTCCCCGGCTCGGCTTCCGGGCCATGGTCCTGGTCTACCTGGTGCACGACGGCGGCCGGTGGACCTCCTACGACGCCCACTACCTGCCCGGACCCCAGACGCCGGTGACCCGGCTGTCCGAGCCGGCCAACTACCGGGTCAGCGCCGAGGACCCGACCGACCGCACGGTGCTCTGCGCCGAGATCCCGTGCGCGGTCGGCGACGCGGTCTGGTCGGCCCCGGACCAGGAGCTGGCCGGGATCGTGACCGACGGGCTGGCCGCCGCGGGGCTGCCCCCGGTGCGGCTGGCCGGCGTCGAGGTGCGCCGGCTGCCGCACGTCTACCCGGTCTACGAGCGGGGCTACGCCGAGCGGCTCGCCCCGCTGGAGACGTGGGTGGACGGGCTGGAGCGGGTGACGACGTTCGGCCGGCTGGGGCTGTTCGCGCACGACAACACCCACCACGCGGTGGCCGAGGCGATGGACGCGGTCGCCGCGCTGCGGGCCGACGGCACCCGCGACCCGGTCCGCTGGGCCGAGGCCCGGCGCCGGTTCGCCGCCCACGTCGTCGAGGACTAGACCGGCTCCCGCCGGCGGCCGGGACGGATCGCCGGCGGCGCGCGCGGCCGGGCCGCTCAGCCGTTCAGTTCCCGGTGCACCGCCGGGAGCACCCGGCGCAGGTAGGTGCCGAGCTTGACGAAGGAGGTGCCGCTGGTCCGGAAGGCGTAGGTGATCGGGACCTCGGCGTACGCGTAGCCCTTGGCCAGCAGGTCCAGGGTCAGGACCTGGGCGTAGTTGTAGTCGTGCACGATCTCCGCGGCCGCCGCTGCGGCCGGGGAGAAGGCGCGGTAGCCGCTCTGCCCGTCGGTGAGGTCCCGGCGCCGGGTCATCCAGCGGACCCAGCGGGTCAGCGTGCGGTTGCCGAGGGAGCGGTGCGCGCGCATGCGGCGCGGGCCGCCGGCGAAGCGCGAGCCGACCACGTAGTCGGCCGACCCGGCCAGCACCGGGGCGGCCAGGACGGCCAGCTCCTCGGGGGCGTACTCGCCGTCGGCGTCCAGGTAGACCACGCAGGCCGGCCCGAGCGCGACCGCCTCGGCCAGCGCCCGGCGGACCGCGGCGCCGAGGCCGAGGTTGCGCGGCTGGGCGACCACGGTCGCGCCGGCCGCGGCGGCCCGGGCGGCCGAGGCGTCGGTGGATCCGTCGTCCACCACGATCACCCGGACCGGCCGGCCGTCGACCTCGGCCGGCAGCCGGGCCACCACGTCGCCGACCGTCGCCTCCTCGTCGTGCACCGGCAGGACCGCGACGACCGGG
>CADCTP010000102.1 GCA_902805565.1 uncultured Mycobacteriales bacterium | reverse complement strand
CCCTGGCCGCAGGCTCATTGCGGCGGGCGGGAACCGGAACCGGAACCGGACCACGGCGTACGCCGGAGCGGCCGGGCCGCCGGGATGGTCCCAGGGCGGCCCGGCCGCGGTCAGCCGGCGCGTCGGTCAGCGCTCAGTGGGCTCCCTCAGCCCGTGGTTTCAGGTGCCGTCGGCTTCGGGTCGAGGGGCTCGTGCTCCGGGGCTCCGTCACGTCCTGCCGGACGCCGCCCGGACGGCACCGGCATCCACCTCGGGTGAGCGGCGCGACCTAGCTCAGGTACTTCACGCAGCGCCGGGCGAACGGCTTGGTCTCGCCACCGAGGTCCGGATAGCTGGCCGGGTACTTGAAGTGCAGGACGTCAAAGGGGTTCAGCGGGTTGGACTCGGCCGCGCGCACCTTGTAGTCCGTACACGTGTACCAGGTCGCGGGATCACGGCTCGGCCGGCCATTGACGACCGGATACCACACCCGCACCTCGTCCTTGTAGAGGATGACGGTGAACAGGCCGGCCGACCACCCGCCGACGCAGCCGGCGGCGCCGCCGCCGATGGTGCCCCAGAAGCTCTTGGACAGCAGCCCGGACAGCACCGCGGACACGGAGCCGCCGGCGATGCAGCCCATGAGGCCGTTCTGCTGCGCGTCGCCGATCGAGACGCTCCTGGTGACGTGCGGGCCCCACGGCGGCGGCGAGTAGTGGAGGGGCAGCGGCAGGGGATTGGCCTCGGTGCCCAGCGGGCCGCCAGGGCCGGCGACGATGCCGCTCTCCAGGCCCTGGCGCACCGTGCGCCGGGCCGGCACCTCGTTGAGGTCGGCGTCCACCAGGCCGGAGCAGTCGACGCGGATCGTGTCGATGGGTCCGGTGGGCGTGTCGCTGATCGTCGCCGAGCAGGAGGAGTAGGTCCCGCCCAGACCGGTGCCGGCGAGGTCACCCAGTTCCTGGAGACGGGAGGTGCACCCGCTGGCCGTGCTCTGACCGTCCCCGCCGCCCAACCCGTCGTCGCACTCCTCGGTGAGCTGGTAGGAGTCGTTGACCGCGGCGGCCGGCGACATCGGGGCGAGCAGCGTGAGGCCGGTGCTCGCGGCGGCGAGCAGGCCGACCAGCACCACCGCCCGCAGTCCTCCGGCAGCCGGACGTGACGTCGGGCGCCCCTGCGACGGGTCGGCGGCACCGGGCAGCGCCCGGAGCGGGTCCCGGCGGCTGCGCCGGGACAGAAGTGTGGGCATGGGAGTCCTTCCCAGGACGGGGAACAGCGGTGACGCATCGCCGCGTGGGCGACCGCCGGTGACTGCGGCCAGGCCCCCCTCGAGCCGTTCCGCTGGCCGCCGGCCCATCTCAGCGGAGCGGGCGGACCACCGGCAGAGGTCGAAATGACGAACCCTCCGCCCGCGTTCCGGCCCCGTGCGCCGGGGTGGTGCGGCCCATGCCGCTGCCGTGCGGCCCCGCCGCCGTGGGCAGTATCACCCCGGGCGGCCGCCGGGACCGGGCGTGGGAACACCGCCGGCACCGGAGCGGCCGGGCCGCCGGGATGGTCCCCGGGCGGCCCGGCCGCGGTCAGCCGGCGCGTCGGTCAGCGCTCAGTTGGTTCCCTCCAGGGCGTAGTCCCAGGTGCCGTCCCCGTAGATCGTCAGCTTCACACCGAGGGTCTTGGTCGACAGCTTGGTGAAGTTGTCCGGCAGCTCCACTCCCGGGGCGATGGTTCCGGAGTAGTCGAAGACGGCGCGGGCCGAGCTCTCGAACTTCGTGTTCCGCGGCGCATTGGTGAAGTTGTGGCTCTTGCTCAGCAGGCTCGTGGGCTCGACGTAGCCGAGCGCGCGGGCCGGGTCGGCGACGCGGCCGCGCCAGTCGGGGTCCGAACCGGCGGCCGGCGAGATGTCGGTGAAGGCCCTCTTCTGCGTGCAGGCCTGGACGTTGATCCGCAGGGTCAGCATCGCGGCGCCCTTGCGCAGGTTGAACGAGGGGGTCACCTGGGCTTCGGGCCGCCCGAACACGTTGCGCTGGACCCAGACCCACAGCTTGTCCATGAGCGGGATGTTGACGATGTCCTGGGTGGCCCGGTAGACCGCGTTCTGCGCGTAGTACGGGCAGGCGGTCGGCGTGCCGTCCGGCCGCTTGCTCTCCGGCTTCGCGTACGCGCCCTTCGGTGCCGCCGGTCCGGCGCCGACCTCGGACGCCGGTGTGGTGGGCAGGAGGGCCACCAGCTCGTAGTTGCTGCCGTCGAACCAGGCGAGCGCGGTGCAGACGTTGTCGCGGGCGATCTTCTTCTGCCGCGCCGTGGTCAGCGTCTCGTAGCCGACGCCGACGAGCAGGCTGTGCACCTGGCGCCCGGTCAGGGCCACCTCACCGCACTGGGCCGGCGCCCAGGTGCAGGTCGTGGTGAGGGTGTCCGTGGCTCCGCCCGGGGCGTCGGAGTGCGCGATCGTGCAGTCGTCCTCGACCAGCGCGATGCGGTTGGCGCAGTCGCTGTCGCCGGTGAAACCGTCCATCCCGCCGGGGGAGCCGTCGTTGCAACTCGTCGTGGTCACGAAGGTGTCGTCGTCGGCCGCGGCGGCCGGGGCGGTGATGGTGACCCCGACCAGGCAGAGCGAGGCCAGGGTCAGCAGCAGGGAGACCAGCCGTCCGGTGCGACGGCGCCGGGCGCTGTCGCCGGCCGGTGCTCCGAGCGGGTCCCGGCGGCTGCGCCGGGACACTGATGTGGGCATGGAAGGTCCTTCCCAGGACGGGAGACGGGGTGATCCGGCGCGGTGTCGGCCGGCGCCGGCGACTGCGGCCGGGCCCCCACCGGAACCGTTCCCCCGGCCGCAGGCTCATTGCAGCCGACCGGACGGAGCCAGGGCAGAGGGCGAAATGACGAATCGCAGACCTGCACCGCGACCCCGCCGGCCCGGGTGGTCCGGCCCACCCGGCAGCCGCCCGGCCCCGTCACCGTGGGCCGGACTACCCCTGGCGGTGCGGCAGGTCCGGGGCGCCGGGCGCGGGGACGATGCCGGTCTGGAACGCCAGCCGGGTGAGGTCCGGACGCCGCCGGTGCCCGGTCTTGTGCCGGATCCGGTCCAGGTGCGACCGGACCGTGGACACGCTGATGGACAGCTGGGCGGCGATGTCCCGGTCGGTCTCGCCGGCGGCGACCAGGCCGAGGATCGACCGCTCCCGCTCGGTCAGCCCGGCCTGGTCCGACTGCGGGCGGTCGGCCCCCGGGTCCTGGCGGGCGGCCACCAGCAGGTACGACGCCAAGGTGGGGGAGATGTACGTACCGCCGGCGGCGACCGTCCGGACGGCCGTGGCGATCTCGGCCCCGTCGGCGTTCTTGGTCAGGTAGCCGGCCGCGCCCGCGGCGATCGCGTCCAGGACGCCGGCCGGCTCGGCGGCGGCGGACAGCACCAGGACCGGCAGCCCGGCCGCCCGTACGTGCCGCACGCCGTCGGCGCCGCCGAGACCCGGCAGGTGCAGGTCCAGCAGCACCAGGTCCGGGCGGTGCCGGCCGGTCCCGCGCAGGTGCTCCTCGGCGTCCTCCAGGGAGCCGCTCGTCGCGACGGGCAGCACGCCCGGGACGGCCTCGAGCTCCTGCCGCAGCGCGTTGCGGTAGAGCGGGTGGTCCTCGACGATCAGCACCGCGACCGCCCGGGCCGGGCGGATCACCGGGCCACCCACAGCCGTACGCGGGTCCCGCCGCCCGGTCTGGACCAGACCCGGCCCTCGCCGCCGACCTCCCGCATCCGCGCCTCGACCGACTCGGGGATGCCGAAGCTCCGCGGCGCGCACGCGGGATCGAACCCGCGCCCGTGATCGCGCACCGTCACCTCCACCCCGTCCGGTCCGGATACCGCCCGGACCACCGCCCGCCGCACCCCGGCATGCTTGGCCACGTTGGCCAGCGCCTCCCGGACGGCGTCCCGCAACGCACCGCGCACCGGCGCCGGCGGCTCCAGGTCCACCTCGGCGGTCACCAGCTCGACGAGCAGGCCACGGCTCGCCGCGGAGTCCACCACCTCCCGCAGCGCCGCGGCGAGTCCCGGTGTGGCGACGGCCGGCCCGTGCTGCAGCACCGCCCGCAGCTCCGCGGCCTGCTGGCGGGCCGCGTCGGCGATCCCCGCCACCCGCTGCTCGCTCGGCGTCGACTGACCGGCCTGCAGCACGATCGCCTCCAGCGTCTGCAGGACCGTGTCGTGCATGGACCGCAGGATCCGCACCTGCTCGGCCTCCCGCCCCGCCCGGTGACCGGCCTCCAGCGCCAGCCGGGCACCCTCCCGCAGCAGCGCCACCACCAGCAGCACGACCACCATCGCCAGCAGGATCCAGCCGATCCGGGCCAGCATGTGCCACTCGTTCGCCGAATTCAGGGGCGCGCCGTTCGCGAGGACCATGCCGTACTGCAGCGGGACGGCCGCGATCGTGAAGGCCACCGCCGCCCCGGTGCCCCGCAGGCCGGCCCAGAGGGCGACCGTCCCCATCAGGTAGAACCAGAACAGGTCGCGGAACGCGTCGTCGAGGGTCCCGGGGGCGATGATGCTGCTGGCCCACAGGTTGAGGCCGGCGGCGATCGACCAGTCCACCACGAGGATCCAGGGGCGGCGCAGGAACTCCGGTGACCGGTGCGTCAGGACCCGCAGGAGCACGCCGACGTTGCCGGCCAGCACGACCCCCATGACCAGGACCTCGGTCGCCGTGTCCGCGCCGAGCCCGAACTCGCCGAGGTATCCGGCCAGCGGCACCGGCGCGGCGACCAGGCGATAGATCAGGCCGCAGATGGCGATCCACCGCATCGAGCGCTCCGCCGCCGCCTCGGTGGTGGCGGCGTCATCGCCCTCGACCTTGATCAGCCGGTCGAAGAGGTAGAGGGGCCAGGGCACCGGCCCGCGGCGGGGTCCGGGCCGGTCCCGGGGCGGCCGGGCGGCCGGACCGGCGCCGGGGCGGGCGGGGGTCTCGCGGCCGGTCAGCAGCACTGCCCAGCTCCCTCCGTCGGCGTCCACCCGGCCCGACACCGGTGGAATGTCACGACCGCCGCACGATACCCACCATCGGCCGAATGCCCCACCGGAGTGCACCCCCGCGATCCCGACCGCACCCGGACCCCAGCCCGAGCCCCACCGGTCAGGCCCGAAGCCGCGGCGGTATCCGCCCTGATGGTGGGCGGTCCGCCGCACGCCCGGCCCGCACCCGCTCCTCCGTCGCGGCGGCCCGGAGCTGGGACGAGCGGACCAGTTCGGGTACGCCCCACGGCAGTACCGGTAGTTGAGCACCTGAACCGACTCCGGAGGAGGCGAGCGCCGGCAGCGACTTTTCGGTCGCCGGACAGGGAAGTGGAGCACGGCGGGACCAGCGCCGCGGAGGGCCGGGTGCCGACTTCGGGCAGGCACCCGGCTGGGCCTCCGTCGGCCCGCGACGACGTCGGGCGGCCGTTGGTGGGCCGGTCAGTCGGTCCGGGTCAGGGCGAGCACCGGGATGGTCCGGTCGGTGTTGCGCTGGTAGTCGCCGAACCCGGGCATGGCCGCGACGATCCGCTCCCACACGGTCGCCCGCTCGTCCCCGGTCACCTCGGCGACCTCGACCGGGAAGCGCTCGGTGCCCACCTCCACCTCGGTCAGCGGGTTGGCCTTCAGGTTGTGGTACCAGTCCGGGTTGGTCGGAGCGCCGCCCTTCGACGCGACGATGAGGATCCGGTCGCCGTCGGCGAAGTAGACCATCGGGTTGACCCGCTGGGTCCCGGTCCGCGCGCCCACGTGGTGGACCAGGATCATCGGCGCACCCTCGAACCGGCCGCCCACCTTCCCGCCGTTCGCCCGAAACTCCTCGATGATCTTCCGGTTCCACTCGTTGAAGTCGTTCTCCGCGGCCATCGGCCCTCCGTCCGTCCCGTCCGGCGCGGTCCGCCGGATCGGCACCGCCACGAACGCCCGACCGGCCGTACTGCTTCCGGCCCCGCCACTCTGGCCAGACATCCGGACAGGGGCACCAACGCCCCGGTCGGCTGCCGCCGCGTCCCCCGCGGAAGCACAGTGAGCCGCAGCGCCGCCGTCAGCCGGGACTCGTTGACCTGCCGCCCCGGCGGCGGGATCGGTGGCGGCCGCTCACGGGCGCATGTCGTCGAGGTAGCGCAGGACGGCGGCGACCCGCCGGTCGGCCCGGTCGGACGGGTGCAGGTCGAGCTTGGCGAAGATGCTGCGGACGTGCTTGTGGACGGCCCCCTCGGTGACCACGAGCCGCTCCGCGATGGCCGCGTTGCCCAGCCCCTCCGCCATCAGGGCCAGCACGTCGTACTCGCGGGGGCTGAGCCGGTCCAGGCCCGAGGGCCTGCGGGCGAACAGTTGGGCCACGACCTCGGGGTCGACGGCCGTCCCGCCGTCGGCCACCCGGCGCAACGCCGCCAGGAACTCCTCGACCCGGCCCACCCGCTCCTTGAGCAGGTAGCCGAGACCGGCCGCCCCGCCGGCCAGGAGCTCGGTCGCGAAGGCCTGCTCGACGTACGCGGAGAGGACGAGCACGGCCAGCCCGGGTTGGCGCTGCCGGGCGGTGACCGCGGCGGTGATGCCCTCGTCGGTGTGGGTGGGTGGCATCCGCACGTCGACGATCGCCACGTCCGGCCGATGGGTGGCGACGGCGTCGAGGAACTCGGCCGGGGTGCCGGTGGCCGCCACGACGTCGAGGGACTCCATTCGCAGCAGGAGCGCGAGCCCCTCCCGCAGCAGCGCGTCGTCCTCGGCGATCACGATCCGCACGGCAGCTCCGCTCGCAGGGTGGTCGGCCCGCCGGGTGGGCTGGTCAGCCCGAGCGTGCCGTCGTGGGCCTCGACCCGGCGGCGGACCCCGGCCAATCCCGAGCCGCGGCCCTCCTCGGCGCCGCCGCGGCCGTCGTCGAGGACGGTGATGTGCAGCCGCGGGCCGTGGGTGCGGACCGTGACGGCGGCCCCGGTGGCGCCGCTGTGCCGCGCCACGTTGGTCAGGGCCTCGGCCACCACGAAGTAGGCCGTCGCCTCCACCGACGCGGCGCACCGGGCCGGCACGTCGACGTCGACCTCGCACGGGATCGGACAGGTGGCGGCGAGCCCGTGCAGCGCGCCGGCCAGACCCCGGTCCTCCAGCACCGGCGGCAGGATGCTGCGGGCGACCCCGCGCAGCTCGGCCAGGGCCTGCTCGGCCGCGCTCTGCGCCCGCTCCAGCAGGTCCCCGGCGGCCGCCGGATCCCGGGCGACCGCCCGCCGGGCGGCGCCGAGCAGTACGGTCACCGCGACCAGCCGGTTCTGGGTGCCGTCGTGCAGCGACCGCTCGATCCGGCGCAGCTCGGCCAGGTGGGCGTCCAGGGCGGCGGCGCGGGTCGCGGTCAGCTGGGCCACCCGCAGGGACAGGTCCACCTCGGACCTCAGCAGCCGGCGTCCTCGGCCGGCCTGGACCCGGGCCATCGTGGGCGCCAGGACCACGGTCGCCGCCATCCAGCCGAGCCCGATCAGGGCGGCCGCGAAGGCGGCCGGCCAGTCGTCGATGGACAGCAGGTCCAGGGTGGTGCCGGCCTCGCCGGCCGGCACCAGCTGCCACCACAGCGGCAGCGTGAGGTCCCGGACACCGGAGATCGGGAGCAGCACGCCGACCGCGCCGAGCGCCAGGCCCAGCGTCGCGTGCCCGAGCACCCACCGCAGCTCCAGCCGGGTGGTCGGGTCGGCGGCGGCGGCCCGCGGCCGGGTCGGCAGCGGCCCGGGGTCGGGCAGGTCGGCGCCCCAGCGGCCGAGCCGGACCCGTTCCCGGGCGGCGACCGCGTGCAGTGCGGTGAGCGCGGCCGGGGCGAGGAGCAGCCCGATCCCGATCAGGGAAGTGACCGCGGCGAGCACCATCAGGAGGGCGACGCCCAGCGCCGAGAGCGCCGTGGCCAGACCGCCGCCCAACTGCTGCAGCGCCACGGAGACCGCCGTCGCGGTGCCGGGCGCCGCCGTGGAGCCGTCCGCTCGGACTGCCATGCCCACCTCCTTCCCGGAGGACACGCTAGGGCGCGGCGCCGCGGCAGTCAGTGCAGCCTGCTGTACCCCCGTCGGGCAGCTGGCTGGCTCGGCATCGGGTCGGACCGTTCCTAGCGTCGACGGCGACACCCCACCACGAGGAGTTCCCGTGCCGAGTCCTGCCCGTCTGCTGCGCCGCCACGTCGAGCACCGCCCCTCCCCGGACGGGCCCGCGGTCGTGCTGGAGGAGGTCGTCAAGACGTACGGAGGCGGCGTCCGAGCCCTCGACGGGGTGTCGCTCGTCGTGCCCCGCGGGAGCTTCCTGTCGGTGATGGGCCCGTCCGGCTCCGGCAAGAGCACGCTGATGCACTGCGCGGCCGGGCTGGACACGCCGACCTCCGGCCGGGTCGTCATCGCCGGGCACCAGATCTCGGCTGAGAACGAGAACCGCCGCACCGAGCTGCGCCGGGAGCACGTCGGCTTCGTCTTCCAGTCCTACAACCTGGTGCCCTCGCTGAGCGTCGCGGACAACATCACGCTGCCGCTGCGGTTGGCCGGCCGGCAGCCGGACGAGGCGTGGGTGCGGACGCTGGTCGAGCGCGTCGGCCTGACCGCGCGGCTCGGGCACCGACCGGCCGAGCTGTCCGGCGGCCAGCAGCAGCGGGCCGCGCTGGCCCGGGCACTGGCTCCCCGGCCGGCCGTGGTCTTCGCCGACGAGCCGACCGGTGCACTCGACCTCCGTACGGCCCGGGAGGTGCTCGGCCTGCTCCGGGACCTGGTCGGCGAGTTCGGCCAGACCGTGGTGATGGTCACCCACGACCCGGCGGCGGCCGCGCTGGCGCACCGGGCGCTGGTGATGGCCGACGGGCAGGTGGTGGCGACGCTGGACGCGCCCACCGCCGCGGACCTGGCCGGCCGGCTGGTCGCGCTGGGTGGGGAGTGAGCATGCTGTCGCTGTCGATCGGGATGGCCCGGCACCGGGTCGCCGCGCTGATCGCCGTCTTCTGCGCCGTGCTCGGCGGGGCGGCGCTGGTCACCGCCACCGGCGTGCTGGCCGAGTCCGGGCTGCGTTCGCACCTGCCGGCCGGGCGGCTGGCCGGCGCCGACGTGCTGGTCTCGGCCGACCAGACTTACCACCCGCCGGAGGACCTTCCGATCGGGTTGCCCGAGCGCCGGCCGGTGCCGGCGGAGCTCGTCGGTCGGCTCGGCCGACTCCCCGGCGTCGCCGCCGCGGTCGGTGACGTCAGCTTCCCGGCGGCCGTGCTGGACGCCGGCGGCACTCCCGTGTCGGTCGGCCATCCCCGGACGGCCGGGCACGGCTGGTCCTCGACCCGGTTGCTGGACCGGGTCGAGGTGGATGGTCAGGCTCCCGGCGGGCCGGGCGAGGTCGCGCTCGACGAAGCCACCGCCGCCGCGGCGGGAGTCCGGCCGGGCGACGAGGTCCGGGTCGTCGTGGCCGGGCGGACGTCCGCCTTCCGGGTGGCCGGGGTGGTCCGTGCACCGGGAGCCGGCATCCTCGTCACCGACCCGACCGCCGCCCGGCTGGCCGGGCGTGACGGCACCGTCGACCTCGTCGGGGTCCGGGCGGAGCCGGGAGCGGCCGGGTCGGTCGCCGCCGCCGTCCGGGCGGAGCTCCGCGACAGCGGCCTCGTCGTGGCCACCGGTGCCGACCGGGGTGACGCCGCCGAGCCCGGGGCGGCCGCGGACCGGTCGGTGCTCCTCGTGCTGGCCGGGTCGCTGGCCGGTGTCATCCTGCTGGTCGTCGGGTTCGCCATCGCCGGGGCGGTCGCGGTGTCGGTGGCCGCGCAGCGACGGGAGTTGGCGCTGATGCGGGCCGTCGGGGCCACCCCGGCCCAGATCCGCCGGCTCGCCGCCGGGCAGGCCACGGTGGCCGCGATCGCGGCCCTGCCGCCGGGGCTCGGACTCGGATACCTGCTCGCCCGGCAGTTCCGCCGACTGGACGTGGTCCCACCCGAGCTGCCGCTGACCATGAGCCCGCTGCCGGCCGCGGCCGCCGCGCTGCTGCTGGTCGTCGCGGTCCAGGGAGCGGCCCGCGGTGCGGCCTGGCGGGCGTCGCGGCTGCCGGCGACCGAGGCGGTGGCCGAGTCGCGTACCGAGTCCCGTACGCCGTCCCGGGCGCGGGCCGCGGTCGGCCTGGCGCTCATCGTCGCCGCGACCGTGCTCGCCGCCGCGCCGCTGCTGCTCCGGTCCGCGTTCGGCGTGGCCGGCACCCAGGTCGCCGGCATGCTGGGCGGGATCGGTCTGGCCCTGGCCGGTCCGCTGCTGGCCCGGTGGGTCGCCGCGGTGGTGGCGGGGCGGCTCCCGGCCCGCGTCGCCGCCCCGACCTGGCTGGCGGTCGCGAACGTCCGCGGCTACTCGCAACGCTTCGCCGGCAACGCCGGCGCGCTGGCCATGGGGGTCGTGTTCGTGCTGACCTACAGCCTGGCCCAGACGACGCTGCTGGCCGCCACCTCCGGCGAGCGGCAGGCCGGCACGCCGGCGCAGCACAGCATCGACGCGCCGGCGCTCGGCGCGCTGCCCGCGGACGTCCTGCCCGCGGTGCGGGCCCTTCCCGGGATCCGGGCCGCGGCGCCGGTCGGCAGCACGACCGTCCTGTGGCCGCACCGGGAGCTGGGCGACGAGGCGGTCGACGCCCAGGAGGCGCTGGTCCTCGACCCGGACGCCGCCGGTGTCCTGGACCTCGGCGTCCGGGACGGCAGCCTGGCCGGCCTGACCGGAGCCACGGTGGCGGTGGCCGAGGACGTCGTCCGGTCCCGGGGTGCGGCGCTGGGCTCGTCGGTGCGGCTGATCCTCGGCGACGGGACTCCGGTCGACGCCAGGGTGGCAGCCGTGTACGGCCGGGGCCTCGGGTTCGGTCCCGTCGCGATCTCCGCCGACCTGGCTGCCGGCCACCTCGGGCCGGCTCCGGACCGGAGCGTGCTGGTCCGTACCGACGGCAGCCCGGAGGCCGACCGGGGCCTGAACGAGCTGGCCGCGACCAGGCCAGGGCTGGCGATCTCCACCCCGGACGGCTCCGCCGGCGTGCCGCCGGAGCTGCGGATCAACCTCGCCATCGTCGTGGTGCTGCTCGGGTTCCTGCTGCTCAGCATCGCCACCAAGCTGGTGGCTGCCACCACGCAGCGGCGTACGGAGATCGCGGCACTGCGGCTCACCGGCGCCACCCCGCGGCAGATCCAGGCGATGACCCGGCGCGAGGCCGGGCTGCTCGCCGGGGCCGCGCTGCTGGGCGGCCTGGTGCTGTCCGCGGTGCCGCTGATCCTCGTCGGGATCGGCTTCCTCGACCGACCATGGCCGGCCGGACCGGTCTGGCTGCTGCCAGCGGCCGCGGTGGCCGTCGTCGTCACCGCGTTCGCCACCACGGAGCTGCCGGTCCGGCGGGCGCTGCGGATCCCACCGGCCGCCGCCCTCCTCTCCCCGCAGTAGGCCGGGGCCGGATCCCAGCAGTAGGCCGGGGCCGGATCCCAGCAGTAGGCCGCGGTCGGATCACCGCAGTGGGCCGGGGGCCGGCCGAGCCGCCCGCCCGCGCCCAGCTCGGCCCGGCCGCTCGGCTACGCGCCCGCGCCGGCACGGCCGGCGGGTGTGTGGTTCGTCGCAGGAGTGCGGATCGGCGGGTCCGGTGGTTAGCATGACCGGGTGACCGGGTCGCTCCTCATGGCCGCCGACGTGCTGACGCGCCATCGGCTGGCTCACGACCCGTTCGCCCCCGGCGTCGCCTGTCGCTGACAGTCCGCTTGCCCCTCGGCTGAGCGGACGCGTGGTCCGGTCCGCCTTGCTCCGCGGTGACGATGCCGGCGCACGCCTCCGTGACGCCCCCGCCTGCCCGGAGTGGTGTCGTCGTGATCGAAGTACGCGAGTTGAGCAAGGTCTACCGCCGCGCCGGGCGCGAGATCCGCGCCCTGGACGGCGTGGACCTGACCGTCCGCCAGGGTGAGGTGTTCGGCGTCGTGGGGCAGAGCGGGGCGGGGAAGAGCACGCTGGTCCGCTGCGTGAACCTGCTGGAGCGGCCGACCGGTGGGACCGTACGGCTGGACGGGCAGGTCGTCACCGACCTGCCACCGGCCGAGCTGCGGCGGCAGCGGCGGCGGGTCGGGATGGTCTTCCAGCAGTTCAACCTGTTCGACTCCCGGACGGTCGCCGGCAACGTCGGCTACCCGCTGGAAATCGCCGGGGTCGGCCGCCGGGAGCGGGCCCGGCGGGTCGGGGACCTGCTGGAGCTGGTCGGGCTCGATGAGCGGGCCCGGGCCTTCCCGGCCGAGCTGTCCGGCGGGCAGAAGCAGCGGGTGGGCATCGCCCGGGCGCTGGCCGCCGACCCCGCCGTGCTGCTGTCGGACGAGGCCACCTCCGCGCTCGACCCGGAGACGACCACCTCGATCCTGCGGCTGCTGCGGGACCTCAACCAGCGGCTCGGCCTGACGATCCTGCTCATCACGCACGAGATGGGGGTGGTCAAGGAGATCTGCGACTCCGTGGCGCTGCTGCGGGCCGGCCGGGTGGTCGAGTCCGGGCCGATCGGCGAGCTCGTCGCCCGGCCGGACTCGGTGCTGGCCCGCGACCTGCTGCCGGCCCCGCCCGGCCGGCCGGCGCGGGAGGACCGGCTGGTGGTGGACGTCACCGTCACCCCGGCCGCGGCCGACGGGCCGGTGCTGGCCACGCTGGTGCGCCGGTTCGACGTCGACGTCGAGGTGGTCGGCGGCAGCCTGGAGACGGTCGGTGGCCAGCGGGTCGGCCGGCTCCAGCTCGAGCTGCCCGGCGCCGGCGGGCACGCCGAGGCGCTGGCGTACCTGGAGCGGGCCGGGCTCCGGCCGGTCGTGGTGACGTCGTGACCGACTGGACCACGCTGCGGCCGGTGCTGTGGGAGGCCACCGTCGAGACCCTCTACATGGTCGCGGTCTCCACGGTGTTCACCCTGCTCGTCGGGCTCCCGCTCGGCGTCCTGCTCTACGCCACGGCGCGGGGCCGGCTGCTCGCCGCCCCGGCGCTGCACCGGGTGCTCGGCGCCGTGGTCAACGTCGGCCGCTCGCTGCCGTTCATCATCCTGCTGGTCGCGGTCGTCCCGGTGACCCGGGCGATCGTCGGCACCACGATCGGTGCCACCGCCGCGGTGGTGCCGCTCACGATCGGGGCGATCCCGTTCTTCGCCCGGCTGGTCGAGGCCGGGCTCCGGGAGGTCGACCGGGGCAAGGTCGACGCCGCCCTCGCGGTCGGTTCGACGGACTGGCAGGTGCTGTCCCGGGTCCTGGTGCCCGAGGCGCTGCCGGCGCTGGTCGCCGGTCTCACCGTCACCGTGGTCGCCCTGATCAGCTACTCCGCCATGGCGGGCGCGGTCGGCGGCGGCGGGCTCGGTGACCTCGCCATCCGCTACGGCTACCAGCGGTTCCAGACCGACGTCACCGTCGTGACGGTCGTGCTGCTGGTCGCCATCGTGCAGGTCCTGCAGTTCGCCGGCGACGCGCTCGCCCGCCGGCTCTCCCACCGCTGACCGACCGTCGGCGACCCACTCCGATCGAACGAATCCCCGAGCGAACCCCCCGACGAAGGAGCTTCCTGTGCGTCACCCCCGCCTACGCGGAGTCCTGGCCGTGGCAACCGCCACCCTGACCCTCGCGCTGGCCACGGCCTGCGGCGGCGACGAGCCGGCGGCCGGGTCCACCGACCCCGCCGCCGTGCTCAAGGTCGGCGCCTCGCCGGTCCCGCACGCCGAGATCCTCAACTACATCCGCACCGACCTCGCCGCCAAGGAGGGCCTGAACCTGGAGGTCGTCGAGTTCACCGACTACATCCAGCCCAACGTGGCCCTGCAGGACGAGCAGATCGACGCCAACTACTTCCAGACCGTGCCGTACCTGGACGAGCAGAAGCGCAGCCGCGGGTACGAGTTCACCCCGCTGGAGGGCGTGCACGTCGAGCCGCTCGGCATCTACTCCCGCCGGTTCGACAGCCTCGACGCCGTCCCGAACGGCGCCCAGGTCGGCATCCCGAACGACCCCACCAACGCCGGCCGGTCGCTGCGGCTGCTGGCCGACAAGGGCCTGATCACCCTCAAGGACACCGGCGAGAACGCGCCCACCGCGCTGGACGTCGACCAGAACGCCAAGCAGCTGAAGATCACCGAGATCGAGGCCGCGCAGCTGCCCCGCAGCCTGCAGGACCTCGACCTGGCCGTGATCAACGGCAACTACGCCCTGGAAGGCGGCCTGACCCCGGCCGAGGACGCCCTCGAGCTGGAGTCGGCGGAGAACAACCCGAACGCCAACCTGCTCGTCGTCCGGGCCGGCGAGGAGGACGACCCACGGGTGCGGAAGCTGGAGGCGCTCCTGCACTCGCCCGAGGTGAAGAAGTTCATCGAGGACAAGTACCAGGGGGCGGTCATCGCCACCTTCTGACCGGCGGCGGGACCGGCGGGGGAGCCGGCGCCGGGATCGGTCAGCCGATCCGGCGGGCGAACCGGCGCCGGATCGGTCGGCCGGCGCCCACGGGGGAGCCGGCGCCGGGATCGGTCAGCCGGAGCCGGACTCCTGCTCGGCGTGGGCGTCGAGCAGCTCGCGGGCGTGCTCGCCGGCCGCCCCCTCCTGGTCCAGGCCGCGCCGGAAGCTCGCCAGCTTCGCCTCCCCGGCCGGGAACGGCGGCAGCAGCGGCACGTCCGGATCCACCACGGCCTCGATCAGCACCGGCCGGTCCGCGGCCAGCGCGCGGTCCCAGGCGTCGGCGACCTGCCCGGGCTCGTCGACCCGGATGCCGCCCAGCCCGAGCAGCTCCGCGTACGCCGCGTACGGGAAGGCGGGCAGCGACTGGCTGTCGTCGAACCGCGGGTCGCCCTCCATCTCCCGCTGCTCCCAGGTCACCTCGGCCAGGTCGCCGTTGGACAGCACGCACACCACGAACCGCGGGTCCGCCCAGCGGCGCCAGAGCCGGGAGACGGTGATCAGCTCGGCCACGCCGTTCATCTGCATGGCGCCGTCGCCGAGCAGGGCGACCAGCGGCCGGTCCGGGGCGGCCAGCTTGGCCGCGATCCCGTACGGCAGGGCGGAGCCCATCGAGGCCAGGGTGGAGGACAGGTGGGCCGGAACGCCGGGCGGGAGCCGCAGGTGCCGGGCGTACCAGTAGACGACCGAGCCGACGTCCACGCTGACCTGCGCGTCGGCCGGCAGCCGGTCGGACAGCTCGCGGACCACCAGCTCCGGGTTGACCGGCCGGGCCGGCAGCGCGGCCCGCTCGGCGGCGAGCCGGTGCCAGTCCGCCACCGCGGTCTCGACCTCCCGCTGCCACGGCCGGCCCGACCGGTCCGGCAGCAGCGGCAGCAACGCGTCCAGGGTCTCGGCCGCGTCCCCGGTCAGGCCGACCTCGACCGGGTAGCGGTTGCCCAGGTGCCGGCCGTCCAGGTCGACCTGCACGGCGCGGGCCTGCCCGGGCGGCGGGTAGAACTCCGTCCACGGGTCGTTGCTGCCGACGATCAGCAGCGTGTCGCAGCCGCCCAGCACGTGCCCGCTGGCCGTGGTGCCGAGGTGGCCCATGGTGCCGGCGGCGTACGGCAGCGACTCGTCGACCCACGGCTTGCCGAGCAGGCTGGTCACCACCCCGGCACCCAGCCGCTCGGCCACCGCGGTGACCTGCTCGCGGGCGTGCCGGGCGCCCTGCCCGACCAGCAGCGCCACCCGCTCACCGGCCGCCAGCACCCCGGCCGCCTCCCGCAGGTCCTCCTCCCGCGGCAGCACCCGGGGCCGGCGCCACTCCGGCGCGGTGACCAGCACGCCGTGCTGCTGCGGCAGCGGGTCGGGCGCGGGGAGCCGCTGGACGTCGTGCGGGAGGATCACCACGCAGGGCGACCGGGTCGCCAGCGCCGTCCGGAACGCCCGGTCCAGCAGCATCGGCACCTGCTCGGCGGTGCTCGCGGTCTGCGCGAACTGCGCGGCGACGTCCTTCACCAGCCCGAGCAGGTCGATCTCCTGCTGGTACTGCGAGCCGAGCACGGTCTGCTCCTGCTGCCCGACGATCGCGACGACCGGGACGGAGTCGAGCTTCGCGTCGTACAGGCCGTTGAGCAGGTGCACCGCCCCCGGCCCCTGCGTCGAGGTGACCACCCCGACCCGGCCGGTGTACTTGGCGTGGCCGACCGCCATCAGCGCGGCGTTCTCCTCGTGCCGGGCCTGCACGAACGCCGGCTCGCCGCCGGCCCGCCGCAGCGCGCCGAGCAGCGTGTTGATGCCGTCCCCGGAGTAGCCGAAGAGCCGGTCGACCCCCCACGCCCGCAACCGCTCCACCACGACGTCGGCGACCAGCCGTTCCGCACCCATGCCGGCGGACGTGCCCACCGGCCACCCCGCGAAACGGACCGGCCGGGACCGTACGGGCACCAGGCGGCGAACGTGGCCCGACGACCTCCGGGTGGCCGTCGTCACGCCGGGCGCCGGGTCGGGGCGCGGGAGCGCGACCGGTCAGGACACCGTGCGGGCGCGGGTGGCGAAGTCCGCGGACTCGGCCGGCAGCACGCAGACCAGCAGCCCGGCCGGGTCCCGCAGCACCACCCAGGACGCGTGCCGGGCCACCTCGACCGCCCCCAGCCCGACCAGCCGGGCCACCTCGGCCGGCACGTCGTCGGTCTCCAGGTCCAGGTGCACCCGGGCCCCGTCGGTGCCGATGTCCTGCAGCCCGACGAGCGGGAGCGACGCCGGGTCCTCCAGCGCGGTGAACTCCGGGTGGTCGGCCAGCTGCCGGGTCCCGGTCAGCAGGGCGGCGGCCCAGAAGTCGCGGGTGGCGGCGAACGTCTCGGTCGGCGCGTCGATCACGACCTCGCGCAGCAGGATCCGGTGCATCCCGCCAGTCAATCCCACCGCCGGCCCGGCGGATCGCCCCGCTGGGCCCCAGGGCCCACCTCCACCTCAGGAAAGCGACGCTCTTGCGTCATTCCGTCTCGCCTGGTTACCGTCGTCCGGGCTTGGGTCCGGAGCGACCGGACGGGCATCTCACGGTGACAGGGCTGGGGCATGGTAGGCGCTGACGGCGACACCAACCGTGCCCGGCAACCCGTCCTGGACGCGGTGGTGGCCTTGCAGGGACACAGGCTGGCCGCGTCCACCGCGCTCGCGGCGGCGGGCGGGGAGCCGGTGGGCGGCGCCCGCGTCGTCGCGTCCGGCCCCACTGCCACGCCCGCGACGATGATGCGGCATGCCCGCGGCTGGCGGCACCTGTTGTCCACCCGGCCGCTCACCGACGCCCGGCAGTTGCGGGAGAGCCTTCCCGGCAACGACCGCTGCCTGCGCGACGGCCTGGAGATGATCAGCGTCTTCGACAGGGAGGGCACGACCCCGGCCGCCCGGCGGCTGCTCGCCGGGGAGCCCGGCGACGTCTATTTCCTGTCCTACGCGCCGGTGCAGATGCGGTTGGCCAACCACCGTGTCGTCTACCTGCAGGGACCTGAGTTGGGCGGTGCTCCCAGCCTCATGACCGTGACCACACCGCCGGCCATCGAGGCTGCGTACCGGTATTTCCGAGCGGTGCTGGACCTGGCCACTCCGTGCCGTGAGGACAGCGCCCCGGCCGTACCTTTCACCGCCCGGCAGGTCCGGATAATGGAACTGCTCGCCCTCGGCCTGGCCGATGATCGGATCGCCGAGACCCTCGCGGTGAGCACCCGCACCGTGCGGTACGACATAGCTGCGGTGATGGACGGCCTCGGTGTGGGCTCCCGCTTCGCTGCCGGCATGCGCTACGCCGAACTCCTGCATGGACCGGGCCTCGCATGATTGCAGGACCCTGCACCAAGAGCGAATTTCTGTACGCAGCCTGACACTGTCGGTCCGCCGGAGCACCGGCCGATCGGGTTTCCGGCCCGATCGACATTGGGCCGAACGCGACCACGGCACGACGCCGGACGGGTTGTGGCTCACCAGAGACAGGGGACGACGATGAGGCTGTCCAGGATCATCACGACGATCGCGGTGACGGCAGGGGCGAGCATCGCCTTGGCCGGTCCGGCGATGGCGGACAGCGGCGAGGTGTACTCGGTCGGCGCCGCGGCCAAGACGATCTTCAACGACCAGAACAATGTCGTCTCGGTGTGGGACCGTGCCGCGGACTCCCATGGCGCGGTCGGCTGGATCGAGGTCCGCCAGGCCGACGGATCCTGGAACAGGTTCCCGAAGGTCTACAACGGCAACGGGAACGGCACCTACGTCGCTCAGCAGTTCGACATCGCGCGGGAAAGCGCACAGCTGCGGGTCGTCTCCTGTCTCCAGGACGGCGCGAACGGAACGCCCTACAGCTGTGGAAGCGCGATTTTGAACGGTTGATGGCCACCGGACCGGGCGCCGCCCACGGCGGGGGCGCCCGGCTCGGGACCGTGGTCGGAAACCCGGCTGCGAGTGGCGGGTCGGTTCGGCCAGGGTGGGGGGATGCGCAATCACGGCTATCCCGAGCGGGCCTGGTTCGACCCGCGGCTGGAGCTGCGGGCCTCGCCCGTGCACGGGCGCGGGGTGTACGCGACCGCGCCGATCCCGGCCGGCGCGCGGCTGCAGGTCATCGGGGGCACGGTCGTCACCACCGCGGAGAAGGCGGCCGGCGCGGTCCGGCTGGAGCCCGGCCGGGACTACAACGAGGGCCAGCTCGACGAGGACCTGTGGATCCTCTCCCCGGTCGACGAGGGGCTGAACTACTTCTTCAACCACTCCTGCGACCCCAACTCGACCGGCCTGGTCGCCCGGCGGGACATCGCGGCCGGCGAGGAGGTCACGATGGACTACGCCATCGAGATCGCCGACGACGACTACGAGCTGGCCCCGTGCCGCTGCGGCACCGCGCTGTGCCGCGGCCGCGTCACCGGCGACGACTGGCGCCGCCCTGACCTGCAGGCCCGCTACGGCGACGAGTTCTTCCCCTTCCTCCGCCGCCGCATCGCCGCGGGCTGACCCCGGGGCACCGGCCGAGGGGTCAGCCCAGGGAACGAACGAACGTGGTGGCCTCGGTGGGGGTCATGCCGGTCTCGGCGGTGACCAGGTCGACGGCCTGGGGCTCCTGGCCGGCGGCGAGCAGGGCGCGGGCCCGGTCGGCCAGGTCGGCCGGTGGCCGGCGGTCGGCCGGCGGGGTGGGCAGGTGCCGGCCGGCGGCGATGGCGTCGGTGGCCCTCTTGGCTTCGAGCAGGGTCAGGCCGGTCGCCTCGCGGAGCTCCTTGACCGCCCGGATGCGCTGGTCCCGCGCGCACAGGTCGCGGATCCGGTCCTGCAGCGCGGCCGGCAGGGTCACCGTCACCATGCCGGGCGGCGGGGCCGGTCGGCCGCGTCCGGCCCGACGGCTCATCAGCAGCAGCAGCACACCCAGCGCCGCGAGCAGGATCGCGATCTCCCAGATGCCCATGTGCGGGACCCTATCCGGGCCCGGGCCGGCCGGACAGCGGTCCGGTGGCCCGCGTACGAACCCGGGGCCGGGCGGCGCGGCGTGGCGGGCGGCCTGCCCGGGTAGCTGACCGGGATGTCACTGGACCGTTTCGTCACCGCCCAGGACGGCGTGTACGCGGGCGCACTCGCCGAGCTGCGCGCCGGCCGCAAGCGCGGGCACTGGATGTGGTTCGTGTTCCCGCAGCTGGCGGGGCTCGGCCGCAGCGAGACCGCGCGGTTCTACGCGATCGCCGACCTGGCCGAGGCCCGGGCGTACCTGGCCCACCCGGTGCTGGGGCCGCGGCTGGTGGAGTCGGCCCGGGCGCTCGCCGACCTGCCCGGCCACGACCCGGTCGCCGTGCTCGGCCCGGTCGACGCGCTGAAGCTGCGCTCGTCGATGACGCTGTTCGCCGCGGCCGGCGGCGACCCGGTCTTCCAGCAGGTGCTGGACCGGTACCACGCCGGCGAACCCGATCCGGCCACCGTGCGGATCCTGTCCTGACCCGTCCCGAGGTATCGCGTTCGGTCGCGACGTTGACCAGCAGGCCGAGAAGGTGCTGGCCGCCGCCCGCCGCCGGGCGTACCAGCTGCTGGCCGAGGACACCGGCAGCACCCCGGCCGGGTGACACCGCCGGCCGCCGGTCCCGCGGTCCGGAGCGCGGGACCGAGGGGGATGATCGGGCGATGACTCCTCCCGACCGGTGTGCGTCCTCGCCGGGCAATGTCGGCAGTGTCGGCAGTGTCGGCTCCGCCGGGAGCGTCGGCTCGATCGGCAGTGCCGGCTCGATCGGCTCGATCGGCAGCGCCGGGGCGATCGCGTCCGTCGGCTCGGCCGGCAGCGTCGGCAGCATCGGCTCCGCCGGGTCGGTGGCCAGCATCGGCTCCGCCTTGAGCGTCGGCTCGGTGCTCAGCCTGGCCTCGGTCGGCTCGGTGCTGTCCGTGGCCAGCAGCAACGGCTTCGGGGCCGTGCTGAACAAGCCCGTCCTGCTCCCGGCCCTGGCCGCCCTCGCCACCCGCCTCGCCGACCGCCGCCGCTGAGCCGGGGTCAGGCCTCGCGGGCGTGGCGCAGGCCGCGCAGGGACAGCCCGAACGCGGCCAGCGCGAACCCCACCGAGACCGCCAGCGCCAGGCCGTACGCGTGCCCGTACTGCTGCTGGCTCCCGCCGGCGGTCGCGTAGAAGACCGCGGTGATCACCGCCGCCCCCACCGCGTTGCCGATGCGCTGCGAGGTCTGCAGCGTGCCGCCGGCGGTGGACCCGCCGCGGGCGTCGACCTCGGCCAGCGACAGCGCCTGGTTCGGCGTGATGACGCTGCCGCCGCCGAGCCCGGCGACCAGCAGCGGCCCGGCCAGCAGCAGGGCGACCGCGGTCGGCGACACCCGCCCGGCGGCCAGGGCGCCGGTCAGCCCGGCCGCCGCCACCCCCACGGTGAACAGCACCAGCCCGCCGACCAGCACCCGGTGCCCGATCCGGGGGACCAGCCGGCCGGCGACCGGCGCGCCGACGGTGGCCCCCAGCGCGTACGCCGAGGCGGCCAGTCCGGAGGCCAGCGGCGAGAACCCCAGCCCCTCCTGCAGGAACAGGGCCAGCACCAGCGGCGTCCCGGTGTACGCGCAGAAGAACAGCAGCGCCAGCAGCACCCCGTCCGAGTAGGACCGGATCCGGAACAACCCCAGGTCGATCAGCGGGTGCCCGCGCCGCCGGGCCGGCCCGCGCTCCCAGCCCACGAACGCGACCAGCAGGGCCAGCGCCGGCAGCACGAGCAGCAGCAGTCGCGGGTCGTGCGCGGCGTCGTACTGCACCGCCGGCAGCAGCAGCGTGAACACCCCGAGGGCCAGCAGGGCCGCGCCGGGCAGGTCCAGCCGCCGCACCGCCGTGGTCCGCGGCCCGGGCGCGGGTAGCCAGCGCAGGCAGAGCACGAACGCCGCGATCCCGATCGGCACGTTGATCAGGAAGCACAGCCGCCAGCCGTACGTGTCGCCGCCGACGGCGATGATGAGGCCGCCGAGCACCGGCCCGGTGGCGGTGGCCAGGCCGACCGCCGTGCCGATCAGGCCGAACGCCCGCCCCCGCTCCCAGACCGGGAACAGCTGCTGCACCAGCCCGGACACCTGCGGGTTGAGCAGCCCGCCGGCCAGCCCCTGCAGGACCCGGGCCGCGATCAGCCAGCCGGCGCTCGGCGCCAGCCCGACGCCCAGGCTGAACACCACGAACGCGCCGATCCCGATCAGCAGCATCAGCCGGCGGCCGCGGTCGTCGCCGAGCCGGCCGCCGATGATCGGCACCATCCCGAAGGCCAGCGCGTACCCGGAGACGACCCACTGCAGCTGGGCCGAGTCGGCCCCGATGCCCCGGCCGATGGAGTAGAGCGCGACCGCGACGATGCTGACGTCCAGCAGGGTGATGTAGAGCGCCGCCACGCAGACGGCCAGCGCCCGCCAGCGGCGCGGGTCCCCCTGCTCCTCGGCCACGCCGGGCGACCCTACCGGCGGTCAGTCCTGGCCGTGGTCGCCGTCGGTGTGGTTCGGCTCGCCCGCCTTCCAGTAGCCGCGGGTCACCAGGCGCTCGGCGGGGACGCCGGTGCCGAGCAGGTGCCGGCGCAGCCGGCGGATCATCGCGGCCTCGCCGGCCACCCAGACATGACCGTCCACCTGGGACTCCATCACCGCGGCCTCGACCAGGCCGCCGGCGGGCTCGCCGTTCGTCCGGGGCAGCCAGGTGACGACGGCGCCGGTCAGCGGCTGGCGGTCCATGGGGTCGGGCAGCTCGACCAGGGCGGTCATCCGGAGCCCGAGCGGCGCGGTGGCGACCAGGGTGGCGATCGCCGGCAGCGCGGTCTCGTCGCCGGCCAGCAGCAGCGAGGTCGTCGCCGGGTCCCGCTCGTAGCCGCGACCCGGGCCGGCCACGGCGAGCCGGTCCCCCGGGCGGGCGGCCAGCGCCCACCGCGAGGCCGGGCCGGGCGCCGGGTGCAGCACGAAGTCGATGGTCAGGGTCAACGAGCCCGGGTCCCACGCCCGCGGCGTGTACGTCCGCAGCACCGGCCGGCGTTCGCCGTCCGGCAGCGCCGGGCCGTCCGGGCCGTCGACCAGGGTCGGCTCGGACTCGCCCGGGCCGGGCAGCACGAGCTTCACGTGGCAGGCCGGCAGCGGCACGGCGAACGTCCGCAGCGACTCCCCGGTCAGCTCGACGCGCTGCACGCCGGGGCTGATCCGCCGGGTCGAGGCGACCTCGACCCGGCGGATCACCCGCTTCTTCCGGACCGGGGCGCTCACCGGGCGTCCGTCAGGGAACGATGCACCGCACCGACGGTAGACCCGCCCCGCGCCGGTCGCGCGGGATGGCGCGACCGGCGCGGGCCTCAGCGGACGGCCGGGCCTCAGCCCCGGCCCAGCGGCCGGCGCGGCCTCAGCCCCGGCCCCAGCGGACGGCCGGGGCGCAGGCGGCGCCGTCGCCGGACCGCCCGTCGATGACCACGTCGCCCGCCGGCGAGGTGAAGCAGCCCCGCGGGTAGCCGGTCAGCGTGCCGACGGTCCGGCCGCGGGCGTCGTACCCGGTCACGGTGGGGACCGGCGTCCGCTGCGCGGGCTCCCAGTCGGTGCCGTGCAGGAACCGGACCAGGTACGTGCCGTTGACGACGGGGACCCGCGCCTGCTGCCCGTCCAGCTCCACCCGGACCTCGGTGACCTCTGCGGCCACCCGACCCGCCACGACCTGGTGGCCGGGCTCGGGCGGCAGGTCCGGGTCCCGGCTGCCGCCGGCGGCGGCGCTGCTGTCGTCGACGGACAGCGGCCCCGGCAGCCACTCGGGGAACTCCGGCCCGGTGCCGCCGCCGGAGTTGAACCCCTCTCCCGACCGGTCGATCGTGCAGCTGAGGTAGGTCCGCGGGCCGTAGAGCAGCGCGTGCGCGCCGGCCTCGTCCCGGACCAGGTTGTAGAGCCGCACGCTGTCCCGGACCGTCGGCCCGGGCCGCGCGCCGGGGTCCGGCGTCGGGTCCACGGTGCCGGCCACGCCGCCGAAGGACCTCCCGCAGCCCTCGGCCAGCCGGGCCGCCTCGGCGGCGGCGAGCCCCGCCGGCCCGGTCGGGTCGGGCGGCGCCGGGACGCCGGTCGGGGTCGCGACCGG
>CADCTP010000101.1 GCA_902805565.1 uncultured Mycobacteriales bacterium | reverse complement strand
GGCTGCTGATCGCCGCCGGCGCGGTGGCCGCGGGCTGGGTGGCCGCGGGCTGGGTGGCCGCGGGCTGGGCCGCCGGGATGGCCTGACCGGGCGCGGGATGCCGTCACGGGCCGTCAGGCGGACTACTCTGTACGGGTGTCGTCGCGCCGGGCCGAGCGACTGGTCAACCTCGTGCTGTGTCTGCTGTCGACCCGGCAGTTCCTGACCGCGGAGCGGATCCGCCAGGCCGTCCCCGGGTACGAGCCGGACGACGGCAGCACCCGGGCCGACGACGCCTTCAAGCGGATGTTCGAGCGGGACAAGGCCGAGCTGCGCGAGCTCGGCGTCCCGCTGGAGACCGGCCGGACCAGCGTCTTCGACACCGAGGAGGGCTACCGGATCGCCCGCCGCGACTACGAGCTGCCCGCGGTGTCGCTGGAGCCGGACGAGGCCGCGGCGGTCGGGCTGGCGGCGCGGCTGTGGCAGTCCGCCGAGCTCGCCGACGCCGCCCGCGGCGCGCTGCTGAAGCTGCGGGCCGGCGGGGTCGACGTGGAGCCGGCCCGCACCCTGGACGTGGAGCCGCGGGTGGACGCGGCCGAGGAGGCCCTGCACCCCTGCCTGGACGCGGTCCAGGCCGGCCGGGCGGTCCGGTTCAGCTACCGCAAGCCGTCCGGGCCGGCCGGCACCCGGGAGGTCGAGCCGTGGGGCGTGGTCTCCTGGCGCGGCCGGTGGTACCTGGTCGGCCACGACCGCGACCGCGACGCCGCGCGCTGCTTCCGGCTGTCCCGGGTCCAGGGCGCGGTCCGCCCGGTCGGCCCGGCGGGCGCGGTCAAGGTGCCCACCGGGATCGACCTGGTCGCCCACGTGGTGGCCGCCGAGCCGCAGGCGTACACGCGGGTGGCGCGGGTGCGGGTGCACAAGAACACCTGCCAGTGGCTGCGGAAGATCGCCTCGTCGGTCACCCCCGGGCCGCGCGGCTCGGACTGGGACGTGGTCGAGATCGGGTACGACGAGCCGGAGTGGATCGCCGACCGGGTCGCCCGGCAGGGCGCCGACGCGGTCGTCGAGGGCCCGCCGGACGTCCGGGAGGCCGTGCTGCGCCGGCTGCGCGCCCAGGCCGGGCCACCGCGGCCCGGGCCGCTGCACCCGGCCGGCGAGCGGGAGGCGGCCCGGTGAGCCGACGAGGGAGTGAGCAGCGCAGGGCGCCGGGGTCCTGGTTCGCCGTGCGGTGGCCCGAGGAGCGGAGCGACCGACGACGCGGACGGAGAACGGCCCGGTGAGCGGCACCGCCGACCGGCTGCCCCGGCTGCTCGCCCTGCTGCCGTACCTGCTGGCCCATCCCGGCGTCCGGGTGGCGGAGGCGGCCGCGGACTTCGGTGTGCCCGAGGCGCAGCTGCGCCGGGACCTGCAGCTGCTGTGGATGTGCGGGCTGCCCGGGCACGGCCCCGGCGACCTGATCGACCTGTCGTTCGAGGGTGACACGGTCACCGTCGGCCACGACGCCGGCCTGGCCCGGCCGCTGCGGCTGACCGCGGACGAGGCGCTGGCCCTGGTGGTCGCCCTGCGGACGCTGGCCGACGAGCCCGGGCTGACCGACCGCGGCGCGGTGCGGCGGGCGCTGGCCAAGGTCGAGGCCGCGGCCGGGGGAGCGGTGGAGGCGGCGGCCGCGGTCGCGGTCGCGGTGGAGCCGTCGGACCGGGTGCTGGCCCAGCTGCGCGGCGCGATGGACAGCGGCCGGGCGCTGCACCTGACGTACTACGTCGCCGCCCGGGACGAGAGCACCGAGCGGGACGTGGACCCGCTGCGGCTGCGGTTCGCCGACGGCCGGTGGTACCTGGAGGCCTGGTGCCGGATGTCGCAGGGCATGCGGTTCTTCCGGATCGACCGGATCGACGCGGTGCGGCTGCTGGACGAGCCGTCCCGGCCGCCGGCGGACCTCGGCCCGCGGGACCTGTCCGAGGGCGTCTACCGGCCCCAGCCGGAGCACCCGCTGGTCACCCTGCGGCTGGAGCAGCCCGCCCGCTGGGTCGCCGACTACTACTCCTGCGAGTCCGCGGCCGAGCTGCCCGACGGCCGGCTGGAGGTCACCCTGCGGGCCTCGGAGACCGGCTGGCTGCGCCGGCTGGTGCTCGGCCTCGGCCCGGCGGCCGAGCTGGTCGGCCCGCGCTGGCTGGCCGACCAGGTGCGGTCCGAGGCCGCCGAGGCCCTCGCCGCGTACGTGTAGGGTTCCGACCGTGCTGGTGCTCCTCGTGTGGGCGGTCGCGGTCGGGTTGGCGCTGGTCGTCCTCGGCATCCTCGGCTTCGGCCTCTACGGGCAGCTGCGCCGGCTGCGGCGCGCCGTCGCCGAGACCCAGGCCGAGCTGGTGCCGATGGTCGACAGGTTGCGTCCCGCGGACGCACCGGGCCGGCACCGGGCCGGCTGACCGATACAGTGGGGGCCCCGCGCCCCGCCAGTCCGGCCGCCTCGGCGTAATACGATGTGGCCGTCGTCTTCTGAGAGGTCAGATCCATGGGACTCGGTCCGACAGAGCTGATCATCATCGCCGTCGTCATCCTCGCGTTGTTCGGATACAAGAAGCTCCCCGACGCCGCCCGGGCGATCGGGCGCTCGGCCCGGATCATCAAGGCCGAGACCAAGGGCCTGCGCGACGACCCGTCGCCGCGCGACCTGGACTCGCGCGCCCAGGCGGAATACACCGCCACCCCGCCGCCGGCCCCCAGCCCGACCCCGGCTCCGACCCCGTCGCCGGCCGCCACCCCGGCGCCCCCGGTCCCGCCGGTCGCCGAGGCCGCCCCGGCGCAGCCGGTGCACGTGCCGCCGCCGTCCGAGACCCGCTGACCCGGAGCACATCGTCGTGACCGCCGTGCCGAATCCGCTGCGCCGGTTCATGCGCCGGAAGCAGCGTTCGACCGACGGCACGATGTCACTGCGGGACCACATCGCCGAGCTCCGCAACCGGCTGTTCAAGGCGCTGTTCTTCATCGGCCTGGGCGCCGTGGTCGGCTGGATCCTCTACCCCCAGATCATGGACGTGCTGATCCAGCCGTACTGCGCCCTGCCGGACAGCCAGCGGCTGAACACCGGCAACGGCTGCCAGCTCATCTTCACCGCGCCGCTGGACGGCTTCATCCTGCGGCTGAAGGTCGGCGCGATCTGCGGGATCATCCTGGCCGCGCCGTTCTGGGTCTACCAGCTGTGGGCGTTCATCACCCCGGGGCTGCACCGCAAGGAGAAGCGCTGGACGGTGCTGTTCGTCGCGCTGTCCACGATCCTGTTCGCCGCCGGCGCCGCGATCTCCTACCTCACCATCGAGAAGGCGCTGGACCTGCTGGTCAGCTTCGCCGGCGACTCGACGGCGGCGGCGCTCGACGCCCCGAAGTACATCAGCTTCGTCACCTCGATGCTGCTGGTCTTCGGGGCCGCCTTCGAGCTGCCGCTGCTGGTCACCGCGCTGAACCGGGTCGGGGTGCTGTCCGCGGCCCGGCTGCTGCGCTGGCAGCGGCTGTCGATCTTCCTGATCTTCGTCTTCGCCGCGGTGGCGACGCCGAGCCAGGACCCGATCAGCATGCTGATGCTCGCCATCCCGATGACGCTGCTGTTCGAGATCTCGGTGTTCTTCGCCTGGCTGCACGACCGGCGCAAGGCCCGCCGCGAGGCCGCGCAGGGCTTCGGCGCCCTCGACGACGACGAGGTCTCCCCGCTGGACCTGACGGTGGAGCCGGTCGCCGGCGCCACCGCGGTCGACCTCGACCCGGTCAACCCGCCCGGCCGCTGAGCCGCCCGGCCGGCCGAGCCGGCCCCACCGCTGAGTCGACCGGGCCCGCTGGGCCGACCCGGCCCGCCGGGGCCGCCCGCGCCAGTACGGTTCGCGGCGTGCCGAGCGTCGTGGTGTTGGCGAATCCCCGGGCCCGTCGCGGGACCCGGTGGGCCGGTCCGGTCCGGGAGGCGCTGACCGGCGCCGGCCTGGACGTCGAGGTGCTCACCGGGGACTCCAGCGCGGCGTCCACCCGGCTCGCCGCGGCGGCGGTCGCCCAGGGCGTGGACGCGGTGGTCGCCGTCGGCGGGGACGGGCTGGTGCACTGCGCGGTGCAGGCCCTGGCCGGCACCGGTGTGCCGCTCGGCATCGTCCCGGCCGGCGGCGGCAACGACCTGGCCGGGGCGCTCGGGGTGCCGGCGGACCCCGCGGCGGCGGCCCGGGTGATCGCCGCCGGCCGGTACCGCGACGTCGACCTGGGCCGTACCGGCGCCGGGGTGTGGTGGGCCGGGGTGCTCAACGCCGGGTTCGACTCCGCGGTGGTGGCCCGGGCCGAGCGGCTGCGCCGGCCGCGCGGGCCGCTGCGCTACGACGTCGCGACGTACCTGGAGCTGGCGGCGCTGCGGGCGTACCCGATGCGGATCACGCTGGACGGGGTGACCACCGAGGAGCTGGTCACCCTGGTCGCGGTGGGCAACAGCCCCCGGTACGGCGGCGGCATGCTCATCGCCCCCGGCGCCCGGCTGGACGACGGCCTGTTCCACGTCACGGTGGGCGCGGCGATGACCCGCCGGCAGCTGGCCCGGCTCAAGCCGCTGGTCCGGGCGGGCAGCCACGTCCGGCACCCGCGCGTCGACGTCCGCACCGCCCGGGAGGTCGGGCTGGAGGCGGTCGACCTGCCCGCGTACGCCGACGGCGAGCCGCTCGGCCCCCTCCCGGTCAGCGCCACCTGCGTGCCGGGCGCGCTGCGGGTGCTCGTTCCCTAGGTACGGTCGGCGGGTGGGCCACATCGAGTCGGTGAACGTCGGGGTGTCCAAGCCGTACGCGGCCAAGACCGGTCGGAGCGGGATCGACAAACACGGCGCCGCGGGACCGGTCCGGGTCGAGGTGCCGGGGCCGGCGGGGCCCGGGCTGGCCGGGGACACGATCGTGGACGTCCGCGGGCACGGCGGCCCCGACCAGGCCGTGTACGCCTTCGCCCGGGAGGAGCTGGACGGCTGGGCCGCCCGGCTGGGCCGCCCGATCCGGGCCGGCCTGTTCGGCGAGAACCTCACCACCGTCGGCGTCGCGGTCGACGACGCGCTGATCGGCGAGGTGTGGGAGGTCGGCGAGGAGCTGCTGCTGCAGGTGACGCTGCCGCGGACGCCGTGCGTGACCTTCGCCGACCAGATGCGGCGCCCGGGCTGGATCACGGAGTTCACCGCGCACGCCCGGGTCGGGGCGTACCTGCGGGTGCTCCGGCCGGGCCCGGTGCGGGCCGGTGACCCGGTGACGGTGCGGGACCGGCCGGACTCGCCGCTGACCGTCTCGCTGGCGTTCCGGGCCGTCACCCTGGAGCCGGAGCTGCTCCCGGTGCTGCTCGCCGCGCCGGTCGAGCTGCCGGCGAAGCTGGCCGCCCGGCTGGCGCGCCGGGTCCCGACCACCTGACCCCGCGGCCCCGGTCCGTACGCTGGAGCGGTGACCAGTCCGGCCGAGCGATTCGCGGCTGCCCGGCGACGCCACCAGCGGCCGCACCTGACCGACTTCACCGCCGGATACCCCTTCGCGCTGGACCCGTTCCAGGCCGCGGCGTGCGAGGCGCTGGAGGACGGCCTGGGCGTGCTGGTGTGCGCGCCGACCGGCGCCGGCAAGACGGTGGTGGGCGAGTTCGCGGTGCACCTGGCGCTGGCCGAGGGCCGCAAGTGCTTCTACACCACGCCGATCAAGGCGCTGTCGAACCAGAAGTACAACGACCTCGTCGACCGGTACGGCCCGGGCAACGTCGGGCTGCTCACCGGCGACAACTCGGTCAACGGCGACGCCCCGGTGGTGGTGATGACCACCGAGGTGCTGCGCAACATGCTGTACGCGCGCTCGGCGGCCGTCGCCAACCTCGGGTACGTCGTGATGGACGAGGTGCACTACCTCGCCGACCGGTTCCGCGGCGCGGTCTGGGAGGAGGTGATCATCCACCTCCCGGCGTCGGTGCGGCTGGTGTCGCTGTCGGCGACGGTGAGCAACGCCGAGGAGTTCGCCGACTGGCTGGTCACCGTGCGCGGCGACACCCGGGTGATCGTCGACGAGCACCGCCCGGTGCCGCTGTGGCAGCACATGCAGGTCGGCGGCCGGCTGTTCGACCTGTTCCGGGGTGGCGAGACCCTCGAGGTCGACCCGGAGCTGGTCCGGTACGTGCGGGAGCGGGAGCGGTACGTCGAGCCGGTCCGGCGCGGCGGCCCGGCCCGGGGCTGGCGGCCGCCGTCCCGGCCGGACGTCATCGAGCGGCTGGACCGCGACGGGCTGCTGCCCTCGATCACCTTCATCTTCTCCCGGGCCGGCTGCGACGCCGCGGTCAAGCAGTGCGTGGCCGCCGGGCTCCGGCTGAACTCACCGGCCGAGGCGGCCGAGGTCCGCGCGGTCGCCGCCGAGCACACCACCAACCTCGCCCCGGACGACCTGGACGTGCTGGGCTACTGGGAGTGGCTGGACGGGCTGCAGCGCGGGGTGGCCGCGCACCACGCCGGGCTGATCCCGACGTTCAAGGAGACCGTCGAGGAGCTGTTCGCCCGCGGGCTGGTCAAGGCGGTCTTCGCCACCGAGACGCTGGCCCTGGGGATCAACATGCCGGCCCGGTCGGTGGTGCTGGAGCGGCTGGTCAAGTTCAACGGCGAGACCCACGCCGACATCACGCCGGGGGAGTACACGCAGCTGACCGGGCGGGCCGGGCGGCGGGGCATCGACGTCGAGGGGCACGCGGTCGTCCTCTGGTCGCCGGGGGTGGACCCGGTGCAGGTCGCGGGGCTGGCCTCGACCCGGACGTACCCGCTGCGGTCGTCGTTCCGGCCGTCGTACAACATGGCGGTCAACCTGGCCGCGCAGCTGTCCCGGCAGCAGGCCCGGGAGCTGCTGGAGCGCTCGTTCGCGCAGTTCCAGGCGGACCGGGCGGTGGTCGGGCTGGCCCGGCAGGTCGACCGCAACACCGAGGCGCTGGCCGGGTACGCCGAGTCGATGCGCTGCCACCTCGGCGACTTCGCCGAGTACGCCGCGCTGCGCCAGGAGCTGAAGGACCGGGAGTCGATGCTGGCCCGGGAGGGCGCCGCCCAGCGCCGGGCCGCCGCCGAGCAGTCGCTGGAGCGGCTCAAGCCCGGCGACGTGATCCGGGTCCCCAGCGGCCGGCGGTCGGGGATGGCGGTCGTCGTCGACCCGGGCGTGCACCCGGCCCGGGAGACCCGGCCGCTGGTGGTCACCGAGGACCGGTGGGCCGGCCGGCTGTCCCCGGTCGACTTCCCGACCCCGGTCGAGCCGCTCGGGCACGTCAAGGTCCCCCGGCACTTCGACCACCGGTCCCCGCAGGCCCGCCGGGACCTGGCCTCCTCGCTGCGCAACGCCCGCCCGGCGGACGCCCCGCGCGGCCGGCGGGGCCGGTCGGCCGCGACCGACGACGCCGGGATCTCCCGGCTGCGCCGGGAACTGCGCCAGCACCCCTGCCACGGCTGCGCCGACCGGGAGGAGCACGCCCGCTGGGCCGAGCGGCACGCCCGGCTGACCCGGGACACCGAGGCGCTGCGGCACCGGGTGGAGAACCGTACGCACTCGATCGCCCGGACCTTCGACCAGGTGTGCGCGCTGCTCACCGCCCGCGGCTACCTGGCCGGGTCGGGCGTGGAGCCCGGCGGGGTGACGCCGGCCGGCCGGCAGCTGGCCCGGATCTGGTCGGAGTCCGACCTGCTGGTCGCCGAGTGCCTGCGGGCCGGGGTGTGGGAGCCGCTGTCCGCGGCCGAGCTGGCCGCCGCGGTCTCCGCGCTGGTCTACGAGTCGCGCCGGGAGGCCGAGGCGCCGGCCCGGCTGCCGGAGGGGCCGGTGCGCGACGCCCTGGAGGCGACCCGGCAGCTGTGGATGGACCTGGAGGAGGACGAGCAGCGGCACGGCCTGCAGCTGACCCGGGAGCCGGACGTGGGCTTCGCCTGGGCGGCGTACCGGTGGGCCCGCGGCGAGTCGCTGGACCGGGTGCTGACCTCCTCCGCCACGGCCGGGCAGGAGCTGTCGGCCGGCGACTTCGTCCGCTGGTGCAAGCAGCTGCTGGACCTGCTGGAGCAGCTGGCCGCGGTCTCCTCGCCGCTGAGCGGGACGGCCCGGGAGGCGGTGGCGGCGGTGCGGCGCGGCGTGGTCGCCACGACCGGCACGGTCTGACGCCGTGCCGGACGGCCTGACCTGCGGGACCTGCCTGACCCTGAACCCGGCCGGGGCGCCGGGGTGCGTGCGGTGCAACACGCCGCTGGCCGCCGGCCCGGCGCCGGCCCGGGCGGCGGGTCGGGCCGGGGTGCCCG
>CADCTP010000100.1 GCA_902805565.1 uncultured Mycobacteriales bacterium | reverse complement strand
CCCGGCCCGCCCGGTCCCGGCCCGAACGCCGGCCGGACCCGGGGCTCAGTGCTCCGGGCGGGCCGGCCACGGGGCGTCCGCCGGGCGCAGCGGCGCCCAGTCCCGGTCCCGCGCGTACGCGGCCGCGAGCAGCCCGGACACCGCGAGCGCGTTCTGCACCTCGCCGCTGAACACCCCGGCCACCGCCTCGTCCAGCGGCACCCGGTGCACGCCGAGGTCGGTCTCCTCGTCGGTGCCGACGTGCCTGTCGGCGTCCGGCACCGGGGCGAGGTCGCGGGCCAGGAAGACCCGGACCGCCTCGGTGCTCAGCCCGGGCGAGTTCCGCACGTCGACCAGCACGTCCCAGCGGCCGGCGGTCAGCCCGGTCTCCTCGGCCAGCTCCCGGGCCGCGGTCCGGTACGCCTTCTCCCCCGGCACGTCGAGCAGCCCGGCCGGGAGCTCGACCAGCCACTCCCGCACCGGGTGCCGGTACTGCCGGATCAGCACGACCTGCCCGGCCTCGTCCAGCGCGACCACGCCGACGGCGCCGGGCTGCTGCACCACCTCGCGCGCCTTGACCTCGCCGCCCGGCATCCGGACGTCGTCCACCCGCAGGGTCACGACGTGTCCGCTGTAGACCGTGCGGGAGGAGACCGTGTCGAAGTCGGTCACGCCCGTGCCCCGGCCGGCATTCCGTTGTGGTCGGCAGCGGGCAGGTCGACCGGCAGCCGCTCCGCCGCCTCGTAGTCCAGCGCCGCGGCGACGAACGCCCGGAACAACGGCTGCGGCCGGGTCGGCCGGGAGGTGAACTCCGGGTGGGCCTGGGTGCCGACGAAGAACGGGTGCACCGATCGCGGCAGCTCGACGTACTCGACCAGCCGGCCGTCCGGCGAGGTGCCGGAGAAGACCAGGCCGGCATCGGCCAGCCGGGTCCGGTAGTCGTTGTTCACCTCGTAGCGGTGCCGGTGCCGCGCCGACACCTCCACCGCGCCGTACGCCTCGGCGACCAGCGAGCCGGGCTGGAGCATCTCCGGGTACGCGCCGAGCCGCATGGTGCCGCCCATGTCCCGCTCGCCGGCGACCACGTCGACCTGGTCGGCCATGGTGGAGATGACCGGGTGCGGCGTCTCCGGATCGAACTCCAGCGAGTTCGCCCCGTCCAGGCCGGCCAGGTGCCGGGCGCCCTCGATCACCATGCACTGCAGGCCCAGGCAGATGCCGAGGGTCGGGATGCGGCGCTCCCGGGCGTACCGGACGGCGCCGACCTTGCCCTCGATGCCGCGCACCCCGAACCCGCCGGGGACCAGCACGCCGTCCACACCGGACAGCGCGGCCGCCGCGCCGGTCGGGGTGGCGCAGTCGTCGGAGGGGACCCAGCGGATCTCCACCCGGGCCCGGTGGGCGAACCCGCCGGCCCGCAGCGCCTCGGTCACCGACAGGTACGCGTCCGGGAGGTCGACGTACTTGCCGACCATCGCGATCGTGACCGTCCGGCTGGGCCGGTGCACCCGGTCGAGCAGGTCGCCCCACACCGTCCAGTCGACGTCGCGGAAGGGCAGCCCGAGCCGGCGCACGACGTACGCGTCGAGGCCCTCGGTGTGCAGCACCTTCGGGATGTCGTAGATCGACGGCGCGTCGACCGCGGACACCACGCCGTCGGTGTCCACGTCGCACATCAGCGAGATCTTGCGCTTGAGCCCGGCCGGCAGCTCCCGGTCCGACCGGCAGACGACCGCGTCGGGCTGGATGCCGATGGAGCGCAGCGCCGCCACCGAGTGCTGGGTCGGCTTGGTCTTCAGCTCGCCGCTGGGCGCGAGGTAGGGCACCAGCGAGACGTGCAGGAAGAAGCAGTTGTCCCGGCCGACGTCGTGCCGGAGCTGACGCGCGGCCTCCAGGAACGGCAGCGACTCGATGTCGCCGACCGTGCCGCCGATCTCGGTGATCACCACGTCCGGCGGCGTGTCCGAGCGGACCACGGCCTGCATCCGGTCCTTGATCTCGTTGGTGATGTGCGGGATGACCTGGACGGTGTCGCCGAGGTACTCGCCGCGCCGCTCCTTGGCGATCACCGAGGAGTAGACCTGGCCGGTGGTGACGTTGGCCGAGGCCCGCAGGTCGGTGTCCAGGAAGCGCTCGTAGTGGCCGACGTCGAGGTCGGTCTCCCCGCCGTCGGCGGTCACGTAGACCTCGCCGTGCTGGAACGGGTTCATCGTCCCGGGGTCGACGTTGAGGTACGGGTCGAGCTTCTGCATCGTCACCCGGAGCCCGCGCGCCTTGAGCAGGCTGCCGAGGCTGCTCGCCGTCAGGCCCTTGCCGAGCGAGGAGGCGACGCCCCCGGTGACGAAGACGTGCTTGGTCCGGCTGCCTGACTGCGCCAAGGGTGTCTCCCGCGGTATCGGCGCGGGAGGTCCGGCTGCTCCGCTCCCGCGATCCACGGGGGTCCACGGTAACACGATCACCGTGCCCGCCCTGCTGCCACGCCGCCCGCGGGCGGGTCCGCGGCCAGGGCGTGCCCTAGGGGGTGGTCGGCGGGAACGGCCCGTCCGCGCCGGAGCCGGTGCCGTACTGGCCAGACTCGCCGGCCGCCTGCTGGGCCAGCGCGAACGCCGTCGCCAGCTGTCCCACCGGCCGGTCGGCGTCGTCGACCGTGGACACCGCCGAGGCCAGCCCGGCGTCGGCGCGCACGGCGGTGATCAGGTCGGTCCCGCCGCCGGTCACCCCGGACACCACGACCCCGCGGCCGGCGCCGTCCAGCGCGGACACCAGCGCGGACAGCGTCCGGACCCGGGCCGCCGGGTCCTCCCCCGGCACCGGCCCGGCGGCCACGACGACGGCCAGGTCGGCCGGGGTGACCTGCGGGCTGTCCACCCGCAGCATCCGCAGGCTGGCGAAACCGGACAGCACCTCGCTGGTGGTGGTGGCGGCCGGGTCGCGGTCCTTGTCGCCCAGCAGCGCGTACGACAGCAGGGCGCCGGACAGCACGCCGGCGTCGTCGGACTCGGGCAGCTGGAAGCCGGCCGGCTGGCCGCCGCCGGTGACGTAGGACTTGGCGTCGGCGGCGCGGGTCGGGTCGGCGTAGTCGTCGGTGAGCTGCACCCGGCCGGTGACCTTCGCCCCGGCCTGCTCCAGCGCCGTGGTCACGCCGTCGGTCACGTCCTCGGGCGCCTGGGCGGTGCCGACCACGACGACCCTGGCGTTCTTCAGGGTGCCGGCCAGCAGGCGGGGCGCCAGCGCGGTGGTCACGGTGTCCGCGGACCCCGCCCGGGTGCGCTCCGCCGCCAGCCGGGCCTCCAGGCCGGAGTTGGTCTGGCCCAGGGCCCGCACCTCCGCGCGCAGGTCGTCGCCGACCGCGCCGGACAGCTGGGTGCCGAGCAGCACCCCGAGCGCCACGGCCAGCAGCACCGCCGCCAGCGACACCACGTGGTAGCGGAAGCCGATCACCCGAAGAACCCCCTGACCGTCGCGTACGCGTCGTCCCACCAGCCGGCGGCCAGCGCCGTCCAGGCCCGGCCGTCGGCGGACAGCGCCAGGACCACCCCGACCGCGACCAGGGTGACCAGGACCAGCAGCAGCAGCGCGGGCGCGGAGATCCGGCTGCGGTGCAGCCGGGCGGCGGCCTTGGCGTCGACCAGCCGGCCGCCCAGCTTGAGCCGGACCAGGAACGTCGACGCGGTCCCGGTGCGGCCGCGGTCGAGGAACTCCTCCAGCGTGGCGTGCGTGCCCACGGTCACCACCAGCTCGGCGCCGTTCGCCTCGGCCAGCAGCAGGGCGACGTCCTCGCTGGTGCCGGCCGTCGGGAACGGCACCGCGTCCACGCCGAGGTCCTGCACCCGCTCCAGGCCGTCGGCGCGGCCGTCCGGCTCGGCCCGCACGACGACCTCCGCACCGCCGCGCAGCACCTCGTCCGACACCGTGTGCGGGTCGCCGACCACGAGGTCCGGCTCGTACCCGGCCTCGGCCAGCGCCTCGGCGCCGCCGTCCACCCCGATCAGCACCGGCCGGAACTCCCGCACGTAGTGCCGCAGCGCGAGCAGGTCCTGCTTGTGGTCGTACCCGCGGGCGACGACCAGGACGTGCCGGCCGGCGATCCGGGTGCGGACCTCCGGGATGCCGACCCCGTCGAGCAGGAGCGTGCGCTCCCGCTTCATGTACTGCACGGTGTCGGCGGCGAATGCCTCCAGCTGCGCGGACAGCCCGGCCTTGGCCTCCATCAGCTGCAGCGCGACCGACTCGACCGTCTGCGGGTGGCCGGCGGCGACGACCTCGTCCCCGACGTGCAGCACGTCGTGGTCGAGGCGGACCCGGGTGCCGTCCTTGACCGCCCGGAAGACGTCGGTGCCGACCGCGTCCAGCACCGGGATCCCCGCGTGCACCAGGATCTCCGGGCCGAGCGTCGGGTACCGGCCGGAGATGCACGGGGCGGCGTTGACCACGCCGGCCACCTCCGCCTGCACCAGCGCGTCCGCGGTCGCCCGGTCCAGGTCGACCAGGTCCAGCACGGCGATGTCGCCGCGGCGCAGCCGGGGCAGCAGCTTGTCCGGGCGGCGGTCCACGCGGGCCGTCCCGATCACTCCGGGTAGCGGTGTCGCCGTACGACGACGCAGGGCGAGCCTCATGAGCGCAAGAGTGCCACCCGGTCCGGCGTGGGCGGCGCAGCGAAACGCCGGTCCGCGCAATCAGCGGGCGCGGTCCGCGGCCGCCGTGGCCAGCAGCTCCTCGGCGTGCGCCCGGCCCAGCTCGGAGTCGTCCAGCCCGGCCAGCATCCGGGCCAGCTCCCGGACCCGGCCCGCGTCGTCCAGCACCCGTACGTCACTCTTGGTCACCAGAGCGCCGTCCGAGTCGGCCTTGTCCACCAGCACGTGCGCGTCCGCGTACGCCGCGACCTGGGGCAGGTGGGTGACCACCAGGACCTGGTGGTCGGCGGCCAGCCGGGCCAGCCGGCGGCCGATCTCGACCGCGGCCCGGCCGCCGACCCCGGCGTCGACCTCGTCGAACACCATGGTGGGCACCGGGTCGGTGCCGGCCAGCACCACCTCGACCGCGAGCATCACCCGGGACAGCTCGCCGCCGGAGGCGCCGCGCTGGATCGGCAGCGGCGGCGCCCCGGAGTGCGGGCGGAGCAGCACCTCGACCTCGTCGACGCCCTCGGGCCCGATCGCCACCTGCTCGCCGGCCAGCTCGATCGCCACCCCGTCGCCGGTCGGCGGGCGGCGCCGCACCTCGACCGAGACCACCGCGCGGGGCATCGCCAGGCCGGTCAGCTCGGCGGTCACCGCGGTGCCGAACCGGTCCGCCGCCTCCCGCCGGGCCGCGGACAGCTCGCCGGCCAGCCGGGCCACCTCCGCGCCGGCCTCGTCCCGGCGCCGGGCCAGCTCGGCCAGCGCGTCGTCGGAGACGTCGAGGTCGGCCAGCCGCCGCTCGGCGTCCGCCGCCCAGGCCAGGACCTCCTCCAGCGTGCCCTCGGTCGCGCCGTACTTGCGGACCAGGGACTTCAGGACGGCCCGGCGGTCCTCGACCGCGGCCAGCCGGCCGGGATCGGCGTCCAGCCGCTCCCCGTACGACGCGAGCTCGGTGGCGACGTCGGCGACCAGGTAGGACACCTCGTCCAGGCGCTTCTCCAGCGCCTCCAGCTCCGGGTCGGCGGCCGACTCGTGGGACAGCGCCCGCCGGGCCGCGCCGAGCAGCGCGGTCGCGTCGGCGGCGTCGACGCCCGGGTCGGCCGGGTCGCCGGCCAGCGCGTCGTGCGCGGTCTGGGCGGCCAGCCGGAGCGCGTCGGCGTGGGCGAGCTTCTCGGCCTCGACGCCGAGCGCGGTGTCCTCCCCCGGCTGCGGCCCGGCCGCGGCGATCTCGGCCAGCCCGGCCCGCAGCGCGTCGGCCTCCCGGGCCAGCTCCCGGGTCCGGGCGGTGCGGTCGGTGAGGTCGTCGGCGAGCGTGCGCCAGGACCCGTACGCCGCGCGGTGCCGCTCGACCGCGGCGGCCAGCGTGCCGTACCGGTCGAGCTGGGCCCGCTGCTCGGCCGGCCTGAGCAGCCGGTGCTGGTCGGACTGGCCGTGCACGGCCAGCACGCCCTCGCCGATCTCGCCCAGCAGGCCGGCCGGCACCGCCGAGCCGCCGAGGAACGCCCGGGACCGGCCCTCGACCGCGATGGCCCGGGAGATCAGCAGCTCGCCGTCCTCGTCGACCTCCGCGCCCGCCTCGGCGGCCCGGGCCAGCACCGGGGAGCCCGCCGGCAGCCGCAGCCGGCCGTCCACCACCGCCCGGCCCGAGCCGGCCCGGACCCGGGCGGGGTCGGCCCGGCCGCCGAAGAGGAGGTGGAGCCCGGTCACGACCATGGTCTTGCCGGCACCGGTCTCGCCGGTGACGACGGTCAGACCGGGGCTGAGCTCCAGGGTGACGTCCTCGATGACGCCGAGGCCGCGGATACGGATCTCGGACAGCACGCGGGAAGCGTAACGACTCCGGGCCGTACCGCGCGGCAACCGTCCACAGGCTCAGGCCCGCGTGGCGCGGAATCCGTTCACCGGGAGGCCGAACTTCGCCACCAGCCGCTCGGTGAACGGCAGCACGTGGGTCCGGGCGATGAGCACCGGTTCGCTGCCGCGGCGCACCTCGACCCGGGCCCCGGCCGGCACCGGCGAGGTCCGCCGGCCGTCGCAGCCGAGGATCCCGTCGTGCCCGGCGTCGGCGATGGTGATCGACACCATCGAGTCCGGCGAGATCACCAGCGGGCGGGCGAAGAGGGCGTGCGCGGCGTTCGGCACGACCAGCAGCGCCTGCACCTCCGGCCAGACCACCGGGCCGCCGGAGCTGAACGCGTACGCGGTCGAGCCGGTGGGGCTGGCGCAGACCACCCCGTCGCAGCCGAAGCTGGTCAGCGGCCGGCCGTCGATGTCCAGGACGACCTCGAGCATCCGTTCCCGCTTGGTCTTCTCCACCGACGCCTCGTTCAGCGCCCAGTCGGTGGCCACGACCTCCCCGTCGACACTCACGCTGACGTCGAGGGTGAGCCGTTCCTCCACCCGGTACGACCGCGCGACGATGTGCTTGACGGTGTCCGGCAGGGCCTCGGGCTCGGTCTCGGCCAGGAAGCCGACCCGGCCCAGGTTGACCCCGACCAGCGGCACCCGGCACGGGCGGGCCAGCTCGGCCGCCCGCAGGAAGGTGCCGTCGCCACCGAGCACCAGCACGACCTCGGCCCCGGCCGCGGCGGACTCGTCCGGCCGGACCGCGGTCACGTCGCTGACCTTGAGATCGGTGGCCTCGTCGGCGAGCATCCGGACCTCGAAGCCGGCGGCGGCCAGGTGCTGCTCGACCTCGCGGGCGCGGTCGACCATGTCGGAGCGTCCGGTGTGCGTCACCAGCAGCGCGCTTCTCACTCGGCCACCACCTTCTCGATGTCGTCGGGCGCGGCCGGCGGCGCCCCCCGGCCGAGCCAGAGGAAGAACTCGACGTTACCGGCCGGGCCGGGCAGCGGGCTGCGGACGATGCCGCGGGTCCCCCAGCCCAGCCGGTACGCCGCGTCGGCGACCATGGCCACGGCCCGTCCCCGCAGCGCCGGGTCGCGGACCACGCCCTTGGCGCCGACCAGCTCCCTGCCCACCTCGAACTGCGGCTTGACCATCGGCAGCAGGTCCTCGGTGGTGCAGGCGGCGAGCGCCGGCAGGACCAGGGTGAGCGGGATGAACGACAGGTCGGCCACGGTCAGCTCCGCCGGGCCGCCGAGCTGCTCCGCGGTCAGCGCGCGGACGTTGGTCCGGTCGTGCACGGTGACCCGGGGGTCGGTGCGCAGGTTCCAGGCCAGCTGCCCGTAGCCGACGTCGACCGCCAGCACCTCGCGGGCGCCGCGGCGCAGCAGGACGTCGGTGAACCCGCCGGTCGAGGCGCCGGCGTCGAGCACCCGGCGGCCGGTGACCGGCACCCCGAGCGCGTCCAGCGCGCCGGCCAGCTTGTGGCCGCCGCGGGAGGCGTAGTCGGGGGCGTCGCGGCGCTCCTCGACCAGCAGCGGGGTGGCCGGCTCCACCGCGGTGGCCGGCTTGGTGGCGACGGCGCCGCCGACCTTCACCCGCCCGGCGTGCACCAGCTCGGCGGCCTGCTCCCGGGACCGGGCCAGCCCCCGCCGCACCAGCTCCGCGTCCAGCCGCGCGCGACGGACCACTCAGACCCCGTCGATGCTGGCGAGGGCGTCGGCGAGGCGGCCGTGCAGGGCGTCGTACCGGGCGACGTGCTCGCCGACCGGCAGCTCGGCCAGCTCGGCCAGGGTGGCGGCGGCGGCCTCGAC
>CADCTP010000099.1:23211-23505 GCA_902805565.1 uncultured Mycobacteriales bacterium | reverse complement strand
GCTGGCTCCTCCCGCGCACGGCAGCGATCGTCCACCACGGCGGAGCGGGTACGACAGCCGGCGCGCTGCTCGCCGGACGCCCACAGGTGATCTGTCCGTTCACCGGCGACCAGCCGTTCTGGTCGGAGCGAATGCACTCGCTCGGTGTCTCCCCAGCCCCCGTCCCACAGCGGCGACTCACCGCCGAACGCCTCATCGAGGCTGTCGAAGCGACGAGATCCGACACCTCGATGACCCGTAGGGCCACCGAGATCGGCGAGCTGGTGCGCTCCGAGGGCGGAACACACCGTGCGG
>CADCTP010000099.1:19329-23191 GCA_902805565.1 uncultured Mycobacteriales bacterium | reverse complement strand
CTGGCACGGATCTGGCACGCGGGACCCGAGAGGAGGTGAGAGGAAACATGCAGATCACGACCGGTAAGCCGCTGACCTGCGGTGGAGCTGTGGAGCGGGTGACCGGGATCGAACCGGCATGGCCAGCTTGGAAGGCTGGGGCTCTGCCATTGAGCTACACCCGCGTGCTGCGACCCCCAGCGTAGCGGTAGCCCGTACCGCACCCGTCTACACTCGCGGTCGGCGCCGGGGTGTGGCGCAGCTTGGTAGCGCACTCGCTTTGGGAGCGAGGGGCCGTGGGTTCGAATCCCGCCACCCCGACCAACGACGGCCACTGCCCCAGTGGTCCGGCCAGGCAACCCAGATCCAAGGAGACGAGCGCGTTGAAGAGCACTGTCGAGACCCTGAGCCCCACTCGGGTCCGGCTCGCCGTCGAGGTGCCCTTCGACGAGCTCAAGCCCAGCCTTGACAAGGCGTACGCGAACATCGCCAAGCAGGTCCGCGTCCCGGGGTTCCGGCCGGGCAAGGCGCCGGCCCGGATCATCGACCAGCGGGTCGGCCGGGCCGCGGTACTGGACGAGGCCGTGCAGGACGCCGTCCCGCGGGCGTACTCGGCCGCCGTGCAGGAGAACGAGCTGCGCGCCATCGGCCAGCCGGACATCGAGCTGACCAAGCTCGAGGACGGCGAGAGCATCGGCTTCACCGCCGAGGTCGACATCCGGCCGGAGGTGACGCTCCCGTCGTACGACGGCCTGGCGGTCACCGTCGACGACGCCGAGGTGCCGGACGACGCCGTGGACGAGCAGGTCAGCGCCATGCGGGAGCGGTTCGCCGTGCTCAAGGCGGCCGACCGCCCGGTTGCGGACGGTGACTACGTCTCCATCGACCTGAAGGCGACCGTGGACGGCGAGGAGGTCCCGGGCGGCTCCACCACCGGCCTGTCGTACGAGGTCGGCACGAACTCGATGATGTCCGGCCTGGACGAGGCGCTGGCCGGCGCGTCGGCCGGGGACACCCGCAACTTCTCCACCGAGCTGGTCGCGGGGGAGTACGCGGGCCGCACCGCGGACATCGCCGTCACCGTCCGTTCGGTGAAGGAGAAGGAGCTGCCGGAGCTGGACGACGAGTTCGCCTCGACCGCCAGCGAGTTCGACACGCTGGAGGAGTTCCGGGCGGACGTGCGCGGCCGGCTGGAGCGGGTGCGGCTGCTGGAGCAGGGCGCGCAGGCCCGGGACAAGGTGCTCGAGGCGCTGCTCGCGGCGACCGACGTGCCGCTGCCCGAGTCGGCGGTCGCCGGCGAGGTCGAGTGGCGCCAGCACGACATCAACCACCAGTTGCAGAACGCCGGCCTCGACGTCCAGACCTACCTCACCTCCGAGGGCAAGTCCCAGGAGGAGTTCGAGCAGGAGATCCGGACCAACGCCGAGACCGCGGTGAAGAGCCAGCTCGTGCTGGACGCGATCGCCGACGCCGAGCAGCTGGGGGTGTCCGACGCGGAGCTGACCGACCACGTCATCGCCCAGTCGCAGCGCTACGGCGTCTCCCCGCAGGAGTTCGCCCAGCAGCTGACCCAGGCCGGCAACCTGCCCGCGCTGGTCTCCGACGTCCGCCGCTCGAAGGCGCTGGCCACGGTGCTGGAGCGGGCCACGGTCACCGACGCCTCGGGGCGGCCGGTCGACCTGGAGGCGCTGCGGCCCCGGCCGCAGGTCGAGGAGGCCGCCGAGGCCGAGCCGGAGCCGGTCCCCGCCGAGGCCGCGTCCGCGACCTCGATCCGGCCCATCGGCTCCTGACCGCACCTGCGCCCACAGCGAACACCACCCGTACCTGCGGCTGAGCGTCGGACCCCCGAGCTAGTGTCGAAGTACGCAGTCCCGCCGCCGAACAGGAGAGCCGTGAGCGCAATCGATCCCGTGCAGCCGATCCGTGTCCGCCCCGAGCTCCGCGTCGCAGGCGCGGGGATGACCCTCAACGACTCGGTGTACGACCGGCTGTTGCGTGAGCGCATCGTGTTCCTCGGGCAGCAGGTGGACGACGCGATCGCCAACCAGCTCTGCGCGCAGCTGCTGCTGCTGGCGGCCGAGGACCCCACCCGGGACATCCACATGTACATCAACTCCCCGGGCGGCTCGGTGAGCGCGGGGATGGCGATCTACGACACGATGCAGCTCATCGAGTGCGACGTGGCGACGTTCGCGATGGGCTTCGCCGCCTCGATGGGGCAGTTCCTGCTGTCCTCGGGCACCCCCGGCAAGCGGTACGCGCTGCCCCACACCCGGGTCCTCATGCACCAGCCGTCCGCCGGCATCGGCGGCACGGCGTCCGACATCGCCATCCAGGCGGCGCAGTTCAAGCTGACCAAGCGGCAGATGGCGGAGCTGATCGCCCAGCAGACCGGGCAGACCGTCGAGCAGATCGAGAAGGACTCCGACCGCGACCGCTGGTTCACCGCGGCCGAGGCCAAGGAGTACGGCTTCGTCGACGAGGTCGTCAGCCGCGTCCAGCAGCTGCCCGGCACGACCGGGCCCGCGCCGGCGTGACCCCCGGCGACCATCGTGGTATCGCAGCAGAGCTCGGAGGAGACGTCATGAGCGAGCTTCACACCCCCTCGGCCCGGTACGTGCTGCCCTCCTTCGTGGAGCGCACGAACTACGGGGTCAAGGAGTCCAACCCGTACAACAAGCTCTTCGAGGAGCGCATCATCTTCCTCGGGGTGCAGATCGACGACGCGTCGGCGAACGACGTCATGGCCCAGCTGCTGACGCTGGAGTCCAACGACCCGGACCGCGACATCGTCATGTACATCAACTCGCCGGGCGGCTCGTTCACCTCGCTGACCGCGATCTACGACACGATGATGTTCGTCCGCCCGGACATCCAGACCGTCTGCATGGGCCAGGCCGCCTCGGCCGCGGCCGTGCTGCTCGCCGCCGGCACCCCCGGCAAGCGGGCCGCGCTGGAGCACGCCCGGGTGCTCATCCACCAGCCGTCCGCCGAGGGCCAGGGCCAGGTCAGCGACCTGGAGATCCAGGCCAACGAGGTCATGCGGATGCGCGCGCTGGAGGAGAAGATCCTGGCCCGCCACACCGGTCGGACCGAGGAGCAGGTGCGCGCGGACATCGAGCGCGACACCATCCTCACCGCCGCGCAGGCCAAGGAGTACGGCTTCATCGACGACGTGATCCAGACCAGGAAGCTCAGCGCCCTGAAGGTCTGAGCTGCAGCGGCCCCGCTACCGGCGCGTACGGTGGCGGGGCCGTCCGGGTGATCGTGTCCGAACGCGCCGCGCCGCACCCGAAAGGGAGGTGCAACGGCTCCCGGAAGAGGTAGCGTCAACGAATGCACCGGCTAGCGGCCCGGTGTCCGAGAGGGAGAGGGTCGTAGGGTGGCACGCATCGGAGACGGCGGTGATCTGCTGAAGTGCTCCTTCTGCGGCAAGTCCCAGAAGCAGGTGAAGAAGCTCATCGCCGGGCCGGGCGTCTACATCTGTGACGAGTGCATCGACCTCTGCAACGAGATCATCGAGGAAGAGCTCAGCGAGTCCTCGGAGCTGAAGTTCGACGAGCTGCCGAAGCCGGCGGAGATCTTCGACTTCCTCAACCAGTACGTGGTCGGGCAGGACACCGCCAAGAAGCAGCTGTCGGTCGCGGTCTACAACCACTACAAGCGGGTGCAGGCCGGCGGCGACGCGGGCCCCCGCTCCTCGGACGGCCAGGTCGAGCTGGCCAAGTCCAACATCCTGCTGCTCGGCCCGACGGGCTGCGGCAAGACGCTGCTGGCCCAGACGCTGGCCCGGATGCTCAACGTCCCGTTCGCCATCGCCGACGCGACGGCGCTCACGGAGGCCGGTTACGTCGGCGAGGACGTCGAGAACATCCTGCTCAAG
>CADCTP010000099.1:0-19319 GCA_902805565.1 uncultured Mycobacteriales bacterium | reverse complement strand
CATCGCAGGGCCAGGGGTCTACATCTGCGACGAGTGCATCGACCTCTGCAACGAGATCATCGAGGAGGAGCTCTCCGAGAGCTCGGAGCTCAAGTGGGACGAGCTCCCCAAGCCCCGCGAGATCTACGACTTCCTCGACGGCTACGTCATCGGCCAGGAGACGGCCAAGCGCTCGCTCGCCGTCGCGGTCTACAACCACTACAAGCGCGTCCAGGCCGTCGGCACCGACAAGGACCCGGTCGAGCTGCAGAAGAGCAACATCCTGCTGCTCGGCCCGACCGGCTGCGGCAAGACGCTGCTCGCGCAGACGCTGGCCAAGATGCTCAACGTCCCGTTCGCCATCGCCGACGCGACGGCGCTCACGGAGGCCGGCTACGTCGGCGAGGACGTCGAGAACATCCTGCTCAAGCTCATCCAGGCCGCGGACTACGACGTCAAGCGCGCCGAGACCGGGATCATCTACATCGACGAGGTCGACAAGATCGCCCGGAAGTCGGAGAACCCGTCGATCACCCGGGACGTCTCGGGCGAGGGTGTCCAGCAGGCGCTGCTGAAGATCCTGGAGGGCACCACCGCCTCGGTGCCGCCGCAGGGCGGGCGCAAGCACCCGCACCAGGAGTTCATCCAGATCGACACGACCAACGTGCTCTTCATCGTCGGCGGCGCCTTCGCCGGCATGGAGAAGATCATCGAGGCGCGGGTCGGCCGCAAGGGGATCGGGTTCGGTGCCGAGCTGCGCGGCAAGTTCGACGTCGAGGCGCAGAACGTCTTCGGTGACGTCATGCCGGAGGACCTGCTCAAGTTCGGCATGATCCCGGAGTTCATCGGCCGGCTCCCGGTGATCACCAGCGTGCGCAACCTCGACCGCGAGGCGCTGATCTGCATCCTCACCGAGCCGCGCAACGCGCTGACCCGGCAGTTCTCCAAGCTCTTCGAGCTCGACGGCGTGGAGCTGGAGTTCACCGACGACGCGCTCGAGGCGATCGCCGACCAGGCGATCCTGCGGGGCACCGGCGCCCGCGGCCTCCGCGCGATCATGGAGGAGGTCCTCCTCTCGGTGATGTACGAGGTGCCGAGCCGGGACGACGTCGCCCGGGTGGTCATCACCCGCGAGGCGGTCCTGGAGAACGTGAACCCCACGATCGTGCCGCGCGAGACCCCGAAGCGGGAGCGCCGCGAGAAGTCGGCCTGACCCCGCACGCAGCTCTCCGACCGGGCTGCCGCGCCTCCGGGCGCGGCAGCCCGTCGCCGTCTCAGGACCCGCCGCGTCCGGCGCCGTTGCCGTCGAGGATCTCCCGCATGTCACGGCGCATCGTCGAGCGCAGGTCCGCCCGCAGCTCGCCCATGCGCTGGTCGCCCTCGCCCAGACCGGACTCGATCCGCTCCATCCGCACCGCGATGGTCTCCAGCGTCCTCGCCATCGACCACACCTCGTCCCGGACCCGGTCCACCCGGTCGATCGAGTGGAACAGCGCCTTCGCCAGGAGCACCAGCAGCGCCCCCACCGCCACCGTGAACACCACGAGCGCGCACCACGCGAACGCCACCACCGCAGACAACACCCTTCACCCTCGGTCACGCCGGCGGGAATGCCGACGACGGACCGTAGAGCCTCAGTCGTGCCCGGTTCCACCCGGTGGCCGGATCTGTGGATGACCGGCGGCCTGTGGACAGCGGTTCGCGCCGCCCGGGCCGGCCTCACTACCATTCTCAGCGTGACCGTGACAGAGCCGACCTCCGACACCACCGGGCAGCGCCCCGGGCCCGACCTGCCGAGCCAGTTCGTTCCCGCGCAGGTAGAGGGGCCGCTTTACCAGCGGTGGGTCGACCGGGGCTACTTCACGGCCGGCAAGCCGCAGGACGCCGGCAAGCCGACGTTCTCCATCGTCATCCCGCCGCCCAACGTCACCGGCTCCCTCCACCTCGGGCACGCCTTCGAGCACACCCTGATGGACGCGCTGACCCGCCGGCGCCGGATGCAGGGCTACGACGCCCTATGGCTGCCCGGCATGGACCACGCCGGCATCGCCACACAGAACGTGGTGGAGCGCGAGCTGGCCAAGGAGGGCGTGTCCCGCCACGACCTGGGCCGCGAGGCGTTCGTCGAGCGGGTGTGGCAGTGGAAGGCGGAGTCCGGCGGCCGGATCCTCGGCCAGATGCGCCGGCTCGGCGACAGCGTGGACTGGAGCCGCGAGCGGTTCACCATGGACGAGGGCCTGTCCCGGGCCGTGCAGACGATCTTCAAGCGCTTCTACGACGACGGCCTGATCTACCGGGCCGAGCGGATCATCAACTGGTGCCCCCGCTGCCTGACCGCGCTGTCGGACATCGAGGTCGAGCACAGCGACGACGACGGCGAGCTGGTGTCCATCCGCTACGGCGACGGCGACGCCTCGATCGTGGTGGCGACCACCCGCGCGGAGACGATGCTCGGCGACACCGCGATCGCGGTGCACCCCGACGACGAGCGCTACCAGCACCTGGTCGGCACCGAGGTCGAGCTGCCGCTGACCGGTCGCCGCATCCCGGTGGTCGCCGACGACCACGTCGACCCGGCGTTCGGCACCGGCGCGGTGAAGGTCACCCCGGCCCACGACCCCAACGACTTCGAGATCGGCCGGCGGCACGGGCTGCCGTCGATCACCGTCCTCGACGAGCGCGGCGTGGTGACCGCGGCCGGGCCGTTCGAGGGGCTGGACCGGTTCGAGGCCCGGCCGGCGTTGGTGGCCGCGCTGCGCGAGGACGGCCGGATCGTCGCCGAGAAGCGGCCGTACGTGCACTCCGTCGGGCACTGCTCCCGGTGCCGCACCACGGTCGAGCCGCGCCTGTCGCTGCAGTGGTTCGTGCGGGTGGAGTCGCTGGCCAAGGCCGCCGGCGACGCCGTCCGGGACGGCCGGGTGACGATCCACCCGGCGTCGCTGGAGGGGCGCTACTTCGCGTGGGTCGACGACATGCACGACTGGTGCATCTCCCGCCAGCTGTGGTGGGGCCACCGCATCCCCGTGTGGTACGGGCCGGACGGCGAGACCGTCTGCGTCGGCCCGGACGAGCAGCCGCCGGCCGGGGAGGGCTGGACCCAGGACGTCGACGTCCTCGACACCTGGTTCTCCTCCGGGCTGTGGCCGTTCTCCACGCTGGGCTGGCCGGACGAGACCGCGGACCTGCAGCGGTTCTATCCGACCAGCGTCCTGGTCACCGGCTACGACATCCTGTTCTTCTGGGTCGCCCGGATGATGCTCTTCGGGCTGTACGCGATGGACGGCGAGCAGCCGTTCCACACTGTCGCGCTGCACGGGATGGTGCGGGACAAGTTCGGCAAGAAGATGTCGAAGTCGTTCGGCAACGCCGTCGACCCGCTCGACTGGATGGACGCCTACGGGTCCGACGCGCTGCGGTTCACCCTGGCCCGCGGGGCCAACCCGGGCGCCGACGTGCCGATCGGCGAGGAGTGGGTGCAGGGCAGCCGCAACTTCTGCAACAAGCTGTGGAACGCGGCCCGCTTCGCCCTGCTCAACGGGGCCACCACCGCCGAGCCGCTGCCGCCGGCCGGGGAGCTGTCCACCGTCGACCGGTGGCTGCTGTCCCGGCTGACCGCGCTGGTCGAGGAGGTGGACGCCGACTACGAGGACTTCGAGTTCGCCAAGGCCGCCGAGTCGCTCTACCACTTCGTGTGGGACGACTTCTGCGACTGGTACGTGGAGCTGGCCAAGGTCCCGCTGGCCGAGGGCGGCGAGCCGGCCCGGCGCACCCGGCTCGTGCTCGGGCACGTGCTGGACACCGTGCTGCGGCTGCTGCACCCGGTGGTGCCGTTCGTGACCGAGTCGCTGTGGACCGCGCTGACCGGCGGCGAGTCGGTCGTCGTCGCGGCCTGGCCACAGGCCGACGCGGCCCGGCGGGACCCGGCCGCGGAGGCCGAGTTCGCCGCGCTGCGGGACGTGGTGACCGAGGTGCGCCGGTTCCGGGCCGAGCAGGGCCTGCGGCCGTCGCAGCGGGTCGCGGCCCGGATGACCGGCCTCGACGCCGCCGGGCTGGCCACCCAGGAGCGCCTGGTGCGGTCGCTGACCCGGCTGGAGGCCCCGGAGGACGGGTTCGCGGCGACCGGGTCGCTGTCGGTCCGCGCGGTCCGGGTCGAGCTGGACCTGTCCGGGACCATCGACGTGCCCGCCGAGCGGGCCCGGCTGACCAAGGACCGGGCCGCGGCGGAGAAGGAGCTGGCCGCCGCGACCGCCAAGCTGGCCAACACCGACTTCCTCGCCAAGGCGCCGGAGCCGGTGGTGGCCAAGGTCCGCGGCCGGCTGACCGCGGCGGAGGCCGACATCGAGCGGATCTCCGCCCAGCTCGACGCGCTGCCGGCGTCGTGACCAGGCCCGGCGGAGGATCGGCGGCGGGCCAGGACCAGGCGGACCTGGCCCGGGTCCAGGCCGAGCTGCGCGAGCGCTGGCCCGAGTCGAAGCTCGAGCCGTCGCTCGACCGCATCCGGATGCTGGTCGACCTGCTCGGCGACCCGCAGCACAGCTATCCGGTCATCCACGTCGCCGGCACCAACGGCAAGACGACGACCGCGCGGATCATCGACGCCCTGCTGCGCGGGTTCGGGTTGCGGGTCGGCCGGTTCACCAGTCCCGACCTGGTGTCGGTGACCGAGCGGATCAGCGTGGACGGGGAGCCCATCAGCGCCCGCCGGTTCGTCGACACCTACGACGACGTGCGGCCCTACCTGGACCTCGTCGACAAGGACCAGCCGTTCCCGCTGTCGTACTTCGAGGTCCTCACCGCGATGGGGTTCGCCGCGTTCGCGGACACCCCGGTGGACGTGGCGGTGGTCGAGGTCGGCATGGGCGGCCGCTGGGACTCCACCAACGTGGCCGACGGGCGGGTCGCGGTCGTCACCCCGGTCGCGATGGACCACATGGCCTACCTCGGCGACACGCTGCCGGAGATCGCCGCCGAGAAGGCCGGCATCATCAAGCCGGAGTCCATCGCGGTCCTCGCCGGTCAGGAGCGGGAGGCCGCCGACGTCCTGCAGCGGCGCGCGGTCGAGGTCGATGCCACGGTGGCCCGGGAGGGCGCCGAGTTCGGCGTCCTGACCAGGGCGATCGCGGTCGGCGGCCAGATGTTGAGCGTGCAGGGCCTCGCCGGGCAGTACGACGAGCTGTTCCTGCCGCTGCACGGCGCCCACCACGCGCAGAACGCGGTGGTGGCCCTGGCCGCGGTGGAGGCCTTCCTCGGTGCCGGCGCGGCGACCGGGGTGATCGACGTCGACGTGGTCCGGCAGGCGTTCGCCGGGATCACCTCGCCCGGTCGGCTGGAGGTCGTCCGCAGCGCGCCCACCGTGCTCCTCGACGCCGCGCACAACCCGCACGGGATGGCGGCCACCGTGGCCGCGCTGGAGGAGTCCTTCTCCTTCCGGCGGCTGGTCGGGGTGGTCGCGGTGCTCGGCGACAAGGACGTCACCGGCATCCTCGCCGCCCTGGAGCCGGTGCTGGACGAGGTCGTCGTCACCGAGAACTCGTCCCCCCGCGGGATGCTGGCCGACGACCTGGCCGCGATCGCGGTGCCGATCTTCGGGTCCGAGCGGGTGGTCGTCGAGCCCCGGCTGGACGACGCCATAGAGGCGGCGGTCGAGCTGGCCGAGGAGGGCGACCAGGTCGGCGGGTCCGGCGTGCTGATCACCGGTTCGGTGGTCACGGCGGGGGAGGCCCGCACCCTGCTCGGCACGATGCGGGGCGCCCGATGACCGCCGACCCGGCCGACAGCCCACCGGAGCCGTCCGCCGACCGGCCGTCCCCCGACCTGTCGCCCGACGCCGGGCCCGGCGGCCCGGCGGGCGGGGCCGGGAGCCGTAGCGGCACGTCCCGCGCGGAGCACGCGATCCGCGGCACCCTGGCGGCCGGCCTGATCCTCGAAGGCCTCACCGTGCTGTTCGTGCCGCAGACGGTGGCGGCGCTCAGCGACGACGGGCTCGGCGCGGTGCGGCTGGGGCTGCTGCTGGGGCTGGCCGTCGCCCTGTTCGTGGCGGCGGGGCTGCAGCGGTTCCGGGCCGGGCTGGTGCTCGGGTCGGTGCTGCAGGTCCCGGTCATCGCGACCGGGCTGCTGGTGGGCGCGATGTGGGTGCTCGGCCTGGTCTTCGCCGGCATCTGGATCTACCTGCTCCGGGTCCGCCAGGAGATCCTGGCGGCCGCCACCCGCCCGGCCCCACCGCCCGACTGAGACCGGCACCGGTCCCCGCCCGCCCGGCTGCGGCCGCCGCGGCCGGACCGCCTAGGCTGCACGCGCATTCGTGGAGAACCGAAGGAGTTCAGTGGACACCGAGCGCACCCTCGTCCTGGTCAAGCCCGACGGCGTCGCCCGCGGCCTGGTCGGGGAGGTCATCGGCCGCATCGAGCGCAAGGGCCTCCGGCTCGCCGCGCTGGAGCTGCGGACGCTGGACCGGGAGACCGCGGAGACGCACTACGCCGAGCACCAGGAGAAGCCGTTCTTCGGCGCGCTGGTCGAGTTCATCACCTCCGGCCCGCTCGTCGCGGCCGTGGTCGAGGGGCCGCGGGCGATCGAGGCGTTCCGGCAGCTCGCCGGAGCCACCGACCCGGTGAAGGCGGCGACCGGCAGCATCCGCGCCGACCACGCCATCGAGGTCCAGAACAACATCGTGCACGGCTCCGACTCGCCCGAGTCGGCCAAGCGCGAGATCGGCCTCTTCTTCCCCGCCCTCTGAGCCGCGCCCGCACGGGCGGGAACCGCACGCCGCCGCACCGCGGGCAACCGCGGCGCGGCGTTCCCGTGCGCCCGGACGGCTCCCGGCGCCGCCTCCGTCGGTGGCGAAACCCGGGCGATTCTGTCGGAGTCACCAAGTAGCGTCCTTGCCATGACCGAGCCCGACCCCGCCGAGCAGCTGGTGCACGCCCGCGGCCTGACCAAGCGCTTCGGCGACTTCACCGCCGTGGACGGGATCGACGTGGACGTCCGCCGGGGCGAGGCGTTCGGGTTCCTCGGGCCCAACGGCGCCGGCAAGTCCAGCACCATGCGGATGATCGCCTGCGTGTCGCCGGTGACCGACGGCACCCTGCGGGTGCTGGGCCGCGACCCGGCCACCGACGGCGCCTGGATCCGCGGCCGGCTCGGCGTGGTGCCGCAGGAGGACTCGCTCGACCTCGAGCTCACCGTCCGGGAGAACCTGCTGGTCTACGGGCGCTACTTCGGCCTGCCGAAGCCGCTGATCCGGGAGCGGGCCGAGGAGCTGCTCGACTTCGTCCAGCTCACCGACAAGCGGGACGCCAAGGTCGACGCGCTGTCCGGCGGCATGAAGCGTCGGCTCACGATCGCCCGCAGCCTGATCAACGAGCCCGAGGTGCTGCTGCTGGACGAGCCGACGACCGGCCTGGACCCGCAGGCCCGGCACGTGCTGTGGGACCGGCTGTTCCGGCTCAAGCAGCAGGGCGTCACGCTCATCCTCACCACGCACTACATGGACGAGGCCGAGCAGCTGTGCGACCGGCTGGTCGTGATGGACAAGGCGCACATCGTCGCCGAGGGCTCGCCGGCCGAGCTGATCGGCCAGTGGTCGGCCCGCGAGGTGGTCGAGGTCCGGTTCGCCCCGGGCGACCACGAGGCGATGGCCGGCAAGGTGGAGGACCTGGGCAGCCGGGTCGAGGTCCTGCCGGACCGGCTCCTGCTCTACACCGAGGACGGCGACGCCGCCGCGGCCGCGGTGCACGAGCGCGGGCTGCACCCGGTCGGGCTGCTGGTCCGCCGGTCCACGCTGGAAGACGTCTTCCTCCGCCTCACCGGCCGGACGCTGGTGGACTGATGCTCGCCGCCCCGCACGCCCTCCGCTCGTACGAGTACTGGCTCTTCCAGTACAAGCGGACCTACAAGGGCAGCCTGGTCAGCACGATCCTGTTCCCGGTGCTGTTCCTGGCCTCGATGGGCCTCGGCCTGGGCACGCTGGTGGACCAGTCGGCCAGCGGCGGCGTCGACGGCCGCAGCTACCTGACGTTCCTCGCCCCCGGCCTGCTCGCCGCGACGGCCATGCAGACCGCGGTGGGCGAGTCGACGTACCCGGTGATGGGCGCGATCAAGTGGGTGAAGACCTACCACGCCATGCTGGCGACCCCGCTGGGCGTGCTCGACGTGCTGGTCGGGCACGTGCTGTTCATCGCGACCCGGATCCTGATCTCGGCCGGGATCTTCCTGGCCGTGATGACCCTCTTCGGCGCCTCGGAGAGCCCGCTGGCCCTGTTCGCGCTGGTCGGCGCGCTGCTGACCGGGCTGGCCTTCGCCCTGCCGACGATCGCCTTCGCCGCGGTCACCGAGAACGACGCCGGGTTCGCGTTCCTGTTCCGCTTCGTGGTGACACCGCTGTTCCTCTTCGGCGGGGTGTTCTACCCGGTCGAGCAGCTGCCGGTGGTCCTGGAGCAGGTCGCGTACGTGACGCCGCTGTGGCACGGCGTGGACCTGTCCCGCGACCTGGCGCTGGGCACCGCGACCGCCGCCGGCACCGCCGGGCACGTGCTCTACCTGAGCGTCTGGATCGTGGCCGGGTTCGCCGTGGCCGCCCGCAACTACCGCCGCCGGCTCGCGGTCTGAGGAGGGAGGCACGATGACCGTCAACCTGGCCACCCGGACCACCCCGATGCCGCTGGCCGGCGGGCTCGCCTGGCGGCTGGTCGAGCGCAACCTGCTCGTCTACCGGCGCATCTGGCTGCTGATCGTCTCCGGCTTCTTCGAGCCGGTGTTCTACCTGCTGTCCCTGGGCGTCGGCATCGGCGCCCTGGTCGGCACCGTCGCCGGCCCGGACGGCCGCGCCATCGAGTACACCGCCTTCGTCGCGCCGGCGCTGCTGGCCGCCAGCGCCATGAACGGCGCCGTCTACGACTCCACGATGAACGTCTTCTTCAAGCTGAAGTACGCGAAGACGTACGACGCGATGCTCTCGACGCCGCTCGGGCCGGCCGACATCGCGGTCGGCGAGATCCTCTGGGCCCAGCTGCGCGGCACGCTCTACTCGGCGACGTTCCTGCTGGTGATGGCCGCGCTCGGGCTGATCGACTCATGGTGGGCGCTGCTCGCGCTGCCGGCCACGATGCTCATCGGGCTGGCGTTCGCCGCGGTCGGGATGGCGGCGACGTCGTTCATGCGGGGCTGGCAGGACTTCGAGTTCGTCCAGCTGGCGATCCTGCCGATGTTCCTGTTCTCGACCACGTTCTTCCCGCTGTCGGTCTACCCGCGGCCGCTGCAGCTGGTGGTGCAGCTCACCCCGCTGTTCCACGGGATCGAGCTGGTCCGACCACTGACCACCGGGGCCGGCATCGGGATCGGCCTGCTCGGGCACGCCCTCTACTTCGTCGGACTGGCCGCGATCGGGCTCGCCGTCACGGCACGCCGGTTGGAGAAGCTGCTACTGAAATAGCAACACGGGTCCCGCGGGTAGCATCGACGCGCCCGACGACCGTGCGGCGAGGAGTTTCCCCGGATGTCCAGCAACACTCTGTCCTTCCTCGGCCGCGACATGGCGATCGACCTCGGCACGGCCAACACCCTCGTGTACGTGCGGGGTCGCGGCATCGTGCTGAACGAGCCGTCGGTGGTCGCGACGAACACCAACACCGGCGAGATCCTCGCCGTCGGCATCGAGGCCAAGCGCATGATCGGCCGCACGCCGGCGAACATCGTCGCGGTCCGCCCGCTCAAGGACGGCGTGATCGCCGACTTCGACACCACCGAGCGGATGCTGCGCTACTTCATCCGCAAGGTGCACCGCCGTCGCTACCTGGTCCGCGGCCCGCGGGTCGTGGTCTGCGTCCCGTCCGGGATCACCGGGGTCGAGCAGCGCGCGGTCAAGGAGTCGACGTACGCGGCCGGCGCCAGCAAGGTCTTCATCATCGAGGAGCCGATGGCGGCCGCGATCGGCTCCGGCCTGCCGGTCAGCGAGCCCACCGGCAACATGGTGGTCGACATCGGCGGCGGCACCACCGAGGTCGCGGTGATCTCCCTCGGCGGCATCGTGACGAACACCAGCATCCGGATCGCCGGCGACGAGATCGACCAGGCGATCATCGCGTACGTCAAGAAGGAGTACTCGCTGGCGCTGGGGGAGCGCACCGCCGAGGAGATCAAGATCGCGATCGGCTCGGCGTTCCCGATGCCCGAGGACGACCAGGCCGAGATCCGCGGCCGGGACCTGGTCACCGGCCTGCCGAAGACGATAGTCGTCTCCGGTGAGGAGATCCGCCGGGCGATCGAGGAGCCGGTGAACGCGATCGTCGACGCGGTGAAGACCACGCTGGACAAGTGCCCGCCCGAGCTGTCCGGCGACATCATGGACCGCGGCATCGTGCTGGCCGGTGGCGGCGCCAACCTGCGCGGCCTGGACGAGCGGCTCCGGCACGAGACCGGCATGCCGATCCTCATCGCCGACAACCCGCTGCACTCCGTCGCGATCGGGTCCGGCCGCTGCGTCGAGGACTTCGAGGCCCTCCAGCAGGTCCTGGTGTCCGAGCGCAAACGGTCCTGGTCCTGACCGGGGCCGGGACCTGACCGGGGGACGGCGATGCTCCGACCGACCCGTGGACAGCGGCGGGCCGTGCTGGCCCTGGTGCTGCTGTCGGTGATCCTGGTGACGCTCGACTCGCGCGGCGACGCGTTCTCCGGCGTGCGCTCGGCGGCGCACTCGGTCACCGACCCGGCGCAGGAGGGGGTGACCGCGCTGACCGCGCCGGTGGGCCGGTTCTTCGGCGGCCTCGGCGACCTGGGCAGCTCCCGGACCAGGATCGAGACGCTGGAGCGGGAGAACGCCGAGCTGCGCCGGCGGCTGCGGGAGGGCGAGCTGACCGGTGCCCGGTCGGCCGAGCTGGAGAAGCTCAAGCTGCTGTCCGGCCGGGGCGGGTTCACCGTGCTGCCGGCCACGGTCACCGGCCTCGGCCCGTCGATCGGCTTCGAGTGGACGGTGACGATCGACGCCGGGCGGCGGGACGGGGTGCTGGGGGACGCGACCGTGGTGGACGGCAACGGCCTGGTCGGCCGCGTGAAGACGGTAGGGGAGAGCTCGTCGGTGATCGTGCTGGCCGTCGACCCGGCGTCCGCGGTCGGCGTACGGCTGGCCGGCGGCAACCAGCTCGGTGTCGCCGCCGGCAACGGCCTGGGCCCGCTGACGTTCACCCCGCTCGACCCGAACACCCGGGTCCGGGTCGGCGACCGCCTGGTCACCGGCCCGTACGGCGGCTCGACGTACGTGGCCGGGCTGCCGCTGGGCGAGGTGACCGCGGTGTCCGGCGACCCGGGCGCGCCGGCCCGCGAGGCCACCGTCCGGCCGTACGTGTCCTTCGGGTCGCTGGACCTGGTCGGCGTGCTGCTGGCCGCCCCCCGGGTCGACCCGCGGGACAGGCTGCTGCCGGCCGCGCAGCGGGCGGCGTCGTGAGGACCGGACCGGGCCCCGGCGTCCTGGCCGCGGTGGCGATCGTGGCCGCGGTGGTGCTGCAGGCGGCGGTGTTCGCCCGGCTGCCGCTGCCCGGCGGGCCGCCCAGCCTGGTGCTCGTGCTGGTGGTCGCGATCGGCCTGGCCGGCGGGGCGAACGCCGGCCTGGCCGCCGGGTTCGGCGCCGGCCTGCTGGTCGACCTGCTCTCCGACCACCCGGTCGGGATCCTCGCCCTGTTCTTCGCGCTCGCCGGGTTCGTCGCCGGGCTGCTGGAGGCGGACGTGGAGCGGACGGTGCTGGCGCCGGTGGTGGTGGTCGCGCTCTCCACCGCCGCGGTCTACCTGGCCTACCTCGGCGTGCTCGGGCTGCTGGACCGGTCCGCGGCCGACGGCGTGCGGGGCGTGCTGGGCACGGTCGCGTACGACGTGGTGCTGACCCCGTTCGTGGTGCCGCTGGTGGCCGCGGTGGCCCGGCGGATGGCCCCGGCCCGGAGGCTGCCATGACGTCCATCCGGCTCGCCGTCGTCCGCATCCTCGTCGTGTCGATGCTGCTCACCCTGGGCGCCCGGCTCTACTTCCTCCAGGTCCTGGACCAGGACAAGCTGGTGCAGACGGCCAACCGGCAGCAGACCCGGGAGGTCGTGCTGGCCGCCCCGCGCGGGGCGGTGGTCGACGACCGCGGCCGGCCGCTGGTGACCAACCGGACGTCGCTGGTGGTGTCGGTCAACCGCAGCGAGCTGCTCACCGAGCCCGACAAGGGCGCCGGCGTGCTGCAGCGGCTGTCCAAGCTGATCAAGGTGCCGGCGGCGGAGCTGGAGCGCCGGATCACCCCGTGCGCCCGGGACGTCCCGCGCCCGTGCTGGAACGGCTCGCCGTACCAGCCGGTGCCGGTGGTCACCGACACCACGCCGTCGGTGGTGCTCACCATCGCCGAGCGGCAGGAGCTCTACCCCGGGGTGCGGGCGGAGTCGCAGACGCTCCGGCAGTACCCGTACGGGTCGCTGGCCGCGCACAGCCTCGGCTACACCGGCCCGGTCAACCAGGACGAGCTGGACGCGGCCGAGCGGGCCGGCGGGACCGACCTGCACCTCAACGCGCAGATCGGCCGGTCCGGGCTGGAGAAGACGTACGACGCGGACCTGCGGGGCACCGACGGTGTCCGCTACGTCACCGTCGACAACCGGGGCACCGTCCTCGGCACCCAGCGCGAGACCTCCCCGGAGCGGGGGAACACCCTGGTCACCAGCCTCGACCGGGACGTGCAGAAGATCGCGGACAAGGCGCTGGCGACCGAGATCGCCAAGCGGCGCACCCAGACCGACAAGGAGGGCCGGCGCTACGTGGCGCCGTCCGGGGCGGCGGTGGTGATGGACCCGCGCACCGGGCGGGTGATCGCGCTGTCGACGACGCCGACGTACGACCCGACGGTGTTCGTCGGCGGCATCTCCCGGGCCGAGCTGGCCCGGCTCACCGACGGCGACGCCGGCACGCCGCTGGTGTCCCGGGCGGTGTCCGGGCAGTTCGCGCCGGGGTCGACGTTCAAGCTGTCCACCACCGCGGCCGAGGTGATGAGCGGCCGGGCCCCGCTCAACGGCCGCTACGCCTGCCCCGGAACGCTGCAGGTCGGCAACCGGACCAAGGACAACTACGAGGGCATCGGCATCCCCGGCACGATCGACCTGCGCATCGCGCTGGCCAAGTCCTGCGACACGATCTACTACGCCTTCGCCCAGACCGACTGGTACTCCGACGAGGCGCGGGTCGAGGCCGGCCAGAAGGCGGCCGAGACGCTGCAGCGGATGGCCCGCGCGTTCGGGTTCGGCCGGGAGCCGGGGCTGGACGTGCCGAGCGGCGAGCAGACCGCCGGGCGGATCGTCGACCGCGGCTTCAAGAAGGCCCGCTGGGACGCGAACAAGTCGACGTACTGCGCCGACGCCCGCCGCGGCTACCCCGAGGTGACCGACGGCAGCCGCCGGGCGTTCCTGACCCAGTTGGCCGCGGAGAACTGCTCCGACGGCTGGCGGTTCCGGGTCGGCGACGCGGCCGACCTGTCCATCGGCCAGGGCGAGACGACGGTGTCCCCGCTGCAGCTCGCGGTGGCGTACTCGGCCCTGGTCAACGGGGGTGTGGTGTGGGAGCCGCGGCTCGGCCGGGCGATCCTGGACCCCAGTGGCCGGGTGGTGCGGGAGATCCGGCCGAAGGTCCGCGGGAAGGTGCCGGTGACCGCCGAGGTGCTGAACTACATCCGGGCCTCGCTGGCCTTCACCCCGGAGAACGGGGCGTCCGGGTCGGCGGCGTTCGCCGGCTTCCCGCTGGACAAGGTGCTGATCGGCGGCAAGACCGGCACCGCGGAGGTCTTCGGCAAGCAGGACACCTCCTGGTTCGCGTCCTGGGCCCCGGCGAACGGCCAGGCCCGGTACGTCGTGGTCGCGATGGTGGAGCAGGCCGGCCTGGGCGCGCAGGCCGCCGCCCCGGTCACCCGGGCCATCTACGAGGGCATCTTCGGGCTGAACGGCAAGAAGGCCGCCTTCCCCGGCGGCCGGGCCCCCACCACCGTCCCGAAGGTCACCGGGGACAAGGCGGCCGGCGGATGAGCGCGGGCACCGGCCGGGTGACGGGATGAACGTGCGGGTGCGGCCGGGCGGGTCGCGCGGGCTGCCGCCGCTGGGCCGGGCGCCGCTGGACCGGGGGCTGGTCGGGCCGCGGGAGCGGGACAGCGTCTGGTGGCGGGTCGACTGGGTGATCCTCGGCTCGGCCCTGGTGCTGTCCGGGCTCGGCGCCCTGCTCATCTGGTCGGCGACCAGGCCGCGGCTGCTGGACGTCGGCGAGGACCCCGACTCGTACCTGCAGCGGCACCTGCTCAACCTGGGCATCGGCCTGGTGCTGGGCACGGTGTTCGCGGTCGTCGACTACCGGGCGCTGCGGGCGTACGCGCCGCTGGTCTACCTCGCGTCCTGCGTCGGCCTGGTCGCGGTGCTGCTCATCGGCACCACGATCAACGGGGCGCACTCGTGGATCGTGATCGGCGGCGGGTTCCAGATCCAGCCGAGCGAGTTCGCCAAGGTCGCCCTGGTGGTCGGGATGGCCGTGCTGCTGGCCGAGCGGAGCACCCAGGAGCACTCCTCCCGGGGCGCGGACGTGCCGCTGGTGCTGGCCATGGCCGCCGTGCCGCTCGGCCTGGTCATGCTGCAGCCGGACCTGGGCACCGCGATGGTGTTCGTGTTCACCGTGCTCGGGGTGCTGCTGCTGTCCGGGGCGCCGGTCCGCTGGCTGTTCGGGCTGATCGCGGCCGGGATCGTGGTCATCGTCGCGTCGATCCAGCTCGGGGTGCTGAAGGAGTACCAGCTCGAGCGGTTCCGGGCGTTCACCGACCAGGACAGCGACACGCTCGGCGCCGCGTACAACATCACCCAGGCCCGGATCGCGATCGGCAACGGCGGGCTGTTCGGGACCGGGCTGTTCGAGGGGACGCAGACCAACGGCAAGTTCGTCCCCGAGCAGCAGACCGACTTCGTGTTCACGGTGGCCGGCGAGGAGCTGGGGCTGGTCGGCGCGGGCGGCATCATCGTGCTGTTCGGGCTGCTGCTGTGGCGGGCGCTGCGGCTCGCCGGGCGGTCGCCGGACCTGTTCGGGCGGCTGGTGGCCGGGGGAGTGGCCTGCTGGTTCGCGTTCCAGACGTTCGTGAACATCGGGATGACGCTTGGCATCATGCCGATCACCGGCCTGCCGCTGCCGTTCGTGTCGTACGGCGGGTCGTCGATGTTCGCGAACTGGATGGCCGTGGGCCTGCTGCTCAACGTGCACGCCCGCGGCCTCGAGACCGACCGGTTCTGACCGCCTCGACGGCCGGGGGTCCGGTCGGCACACTGATCCAGTCCGTCCCCCGAGCCCGAGGAGCCGGGTCGTGGTCGCCGCGATCGTGATCTGCCTGGCCGTCGTCACGGCCATGACCGCCTTCGACTACCTGCACCGGGTCGGCCGGAAGGCCGCCCGCCCCGGCGCCAGGTCCGGCTCGGACGGCGTCCAGCCCTGGCCCGACCACCCGGGGGACGGCGGGGACGCCGGGGACGGCGGGGGTGGCGGCGGAGGCGGGGGCGACTAGCCGGTCCACCTCGGCCGCGCCGGTCGCCTAGGCTGGGGACCCATGACGGTCGAGTCGGTCTTCCCGCAGCTGGAACCGTTGCTGCCCCGCGTCCAGAAGCCGATCCAGTACGTCGGCGGCGAGCTCAACAGCACCGTGAAGGACTGGGACGCCGCGACCGTCCGCTGGGCCCTGATGTACCCGGACGCGTACGAGGTCGGCCTGCCCAACCAGGGCGTCATGATCCTGTACGAGCTCCTCAACGAGCGGCCGGACGCCCTGGCCGAGCGGACGTACGCGGTCTGGCCCGACCTCGAGGCCCTGATGCGGGAGCACGGCATCCCGCAGTTCACCGTGGACGGCCACCGCCCGGTCGGCGCCTTCGACGTGCTGGGCCTGTCGTTCGCGACCGAGCTCGGCTACACCAACATGCTCACCGCCCTGGACCTGGCCGGCATCCCGCTGGCCGCGGCCGACCGGGACGAGTCGCACCCGATCGTGCTGGCCGGCGGGCACGCGGCGTTCAACCCGGAGCCGATCGCGGAGTTCCTGGACGCGGCGGTGCTGGGCGACGGCGAGCAGGCGGTCGGCGAGATCACCGACGTCATCGCCGCCTGGAAGGCCGAGGGGTCCCCGGGCGGGCGGGACGAGGTGCTGCTGCGGCTGGCGAAGGCCGGCGGCGTCTACGTGCCCCGGTTCTACGACGTCGACTACCTGCCCGACGGGCGGATCCGGCGGGTCGTGCCGAACCGCCCGGACGTGCCGCACCGGGTCTACAAGCGCACGGTGATGGACCTGGACGAGTGGCCGTACCCGAAGCAGCCGCTGGTCCCGCTGGCCGAGTCGGTGCACGAGCGGATGTCGGTGGAGATCTTCCGCGGCTGCACCCGGGGCTGCCGGTTCTGCCAGGCCGGGATGATCACCCGGCCGGTGCGGGAGCGGTCGATCACCGGCATCGGCGAGATGGTGCAGGCGGGCCTGGACGCCACCGGCTTCCAGGAGGTCGGGCTGCTGTCGCTGTCCTCGGCCGACCACAGCGAGATCGCCGCGGTGACCAAGGGCCTGGCCGACCGGTACGAGGGCACCAACACCTCCCTGTCGCTGCCCTCGACCCGGGTGGACGCGTTCAACGTCGACCTGGCCAACGAGCTGTCCCGCAACGGGCGGCGCTCCGGGCTGACCTTCGCCCCGGAGGGCGGCTCCGAGCGGCTGCGCCGCGTGATCAACAAGATGGTGTCCCGCGAGGACCTCATCCGCACCGTCACCACGGCGTACGCCAACGGCTGGCGGCAGGTGAAGCTCTACTTCATGTGCGGCCTGCCGACCGAGACCGACGAGGACGTGCTGGAGATCGCGTCCATGGCGCACGAGGTGATCCGGGCCGGCCGGGCCGCCGCCGGCACCAAGGACGTGCGCTGCACGGTGTCGATCGGCGCGTTCGTGCCCAAGCCGCACACGCCGTTCCAGTGGGCGGGGCAGACCGCGCCCGAGGTCGTCGACCGCCGGCTCAAGCTGCTCCGCGAGGCCATCAACGCCGACCGGTCGCTGGGCCGGGCGATCGGCTTCCGCTACCACGACGGGCAGCCCTCGATCGTCGAGGGACTGCTGTCCCGGGGCGACCGGCGGGTGTCCGCGGTGATCCGGCGGGTCTGGGAGGACGGCGGCCGGTTCGACGGCTGGAGCGAGCACTTCTCGTACGAGCGGTGGATGTCGGCGGCGGCGGGCGTCGGTGTCGACGTCGACTGGTACACGCAGCGCGAGCGCGGCGAGAACGAGGTCCTGCCCTGGGACCACCTGGACTCCGGGCTGGACAAGGAGTGGCTCTGGACCGACTGGCAGGACGCCCTCTCCGAGCAGGAGCTGGACGACTGCCGGTGGGAGCCCTGCTACGACTGCGGGGTCTGCCCGGGGATGGGCACCGAGATCCAGATCGGGCCCACCGGCAAGACCCTGCTGCCGCTGCCGACCGTACGGGCGGCGCTCACCCCGAGTGGCTGACGTCCGGCCCGCCCGGGCCGCCGGCCCGGCGGCCCCGCGGCGGGCCCGGGCGGACGGGCGGTCGGTGCCGGTCCACCGCCGCGCCGGGTTCGGGCCGGCGTTGTCCCTGCTGCACCCGGTGGGCCGATGACCTGGTGGCCCGGGCCGCGGGTGCCGTTCGACGCGGCGGCGTACGAGGCCCGGGTGCGGGGCGGGCCGTGCTTCGTCTGCCGGCTGGTGCGCGGGGACCCGGCCCAGCCGGAGCTGGTGCTGCACCGGGACGGGCTGGCCGTGACGTTCCTGTCCCGGCCCGGGGTCGTGCCCGGGCACACGCTGGTCGCGCCGGTGCGGCACGTCGAGGCCGTCGTCGCCGACTTCCCGCTCGAGGACTACCTGGAGCTGCAGCGCCGGGTGTACGCGGTGGCCGAGGCGGTGCAGGCCACCGTCCCGGCCGAGCGGCTCTACCTGCTCAGCCTGGGCAGCCGACAGGGGACCGCGCACGTGCACTGGCACGTCGTCCCGCTGCCGCCCGGGGTGCCGTACCCGGACCAGCAGTTCGGCCTGTTCGACCTGGCCCGGCTGGGCGTGCCCGACCTGACCGCCGACCAGCACCAGGCGCTGGCCACCGCCCTGCGCACCCGCCTCGCCGACCGGGCGCCCGGCACCCCCTAGGCTGGACGCGACCCGGTGAGGGTGTGGCCGGCCGCGCCGGCCGGACCGACGACGAGGAGCTGACGCTGGCACGGCAACCCGAGGGACCTCCGCCGCCGCCGGTGGTCCAGCGTGTCCGGGTGCGGTACGCCAAGCGCGGGCGGCTCCGGTTCACCTCGCACCGCGACTTCGCCCGCGCGTTCGAGCGGGCGTTGCGGCGGGCCGCGGTGCCGGTGGCGTTCTCGGCCGGGTTCAGCCCCCACCCGAAGGTCTCCTACGTCGGCGCCGCGCCCACCGGCGTCGCCAGCGAGGCCGAGTACCTCGAGCTGGGCCTGCGGGAGCGGGTGGACGTCGACCGGCTGCGGGAGGCGCTGGACGCCTCGCTGCCGGACGGCCTGGACATCCTGGAGCTCGTCGAGGTCGTTCCGGGCAGCGGCAGCCTGGCCGACCGGATCGACGCCACGTCCTGGCGGGTCGAGCTGCCCGGGGTGACCCCGGCGGCGGCCGCGGCGGCGGTCGCGACCTTCCTCGCCGCGGACCACGTCGAGGTGGAGCGGCTGACCAAGGACGGCCGCCGGCTGCTCGACGCGCGGGGCCCGGTGGTCAGCGCGAGCGCGTCGCCCGCCGACCCCGACGGGGCCTGTGCGATACTCGACCTGGTTGTACGGCAGGTCACGCCTACTGTGCGACCCGACGACGTGCTCGCCGCGCTGCGTGCCGTCGCCGACCTGGTGCCAGCCGGTCCGCCTCGGGCGACGCGATTGGCACAGGGTCGGCTGGACGACCGCGGCCGGTTCGCCGACCCGCTCGCGCCGGATCGCGCGGGGGTCATCCCGGCCGACGAGGCCGCGGGTGGGCCGCGCCCGGAGCAGCAGGCGGCGCCGTCCGTCGGCACCACCTCCACGGGCTGATCGCTCGGACCGCGGAGCCACGCAGACTTGGTGGTGCGCCCGCCGCTCGCGAGCAGGCGCCCGCCGCAGACCGCTCCCGTGCGGTCGCGTGCCTATCGTGCGCGCCCGGGGGCCGAAACGGAGACAACCGGATGCTCGACACCGAGCCGACCGGCGGCGACGCGGACGACACCCGCGACACCGCCACCGAGAATGACGAGCTCGACCCGGCGACCGGCGCGCCGGTGACCGCCTGGACGGCCGCCGGTGACGCCGGCGCGACGACCGTGCCGGCCGAGGCGGCGGTCCCG
>CADCTP010000098.1 GCA_902805565.1 uncultured Mycobacteriales bacterium | reverse complement strand
CCTGGGCCGGCCTGGCAGGATGCCGGCGTGAGCCGGCTGCGTGTCCTCGTCGCCGCGGCGGCCGTGTCCCTGGTGGCCGGATGTTCGGCCGGGCCGGCCGCGGAGCCGGCGCCCGGGCCGGCTCCGGCGCCGGCGGCGACCACGACAAGGGCGGCGGCGACGGGGGCGGTGCCGGTGGCGGAGCCGGCGCGGCTGGCGATCGGGGACGTGGAGATCGGCCGGCCGGTGACGGCCTCGGTGCTGGTGCGGCCGGCGCGGGTGCCCGTCCGGTTCGCCGCGACCGAGCTGCGCGGCGGGGTCGCGTACGAGCTGACCGGCGACGGGTGCTCGGGGCGGCGGCTGGCGCCGACCGACGAGGGCTGCCGGCTGGAGGTGACCGTGCTGGCCCGCGGGACCGGCGAGTACGCCGCCCGGCTGGTGCTGCCGCACGACCGCGGGAAGCTGACCGTGCCGGTGGTCGCGACCGTGCCGCTGTCGTACACGGTGGTGGTGACCGTGCTCGGGAACGGGACGGTGAGCGGGGACCTGGCCGGGATCTCCTGCTCGGGCCGGTGCAGCAGCCGGGTGGCCCAGGGCGCCACCCTGACCCTGACCGCACCCCAGGACGTGACCTGGTCCGGTGCCTGCACCGGCCGGGGCACCCGCTGCCGGGCCCGGGTCGACACGCCGCTGGAGATCACCGCCGACTTCCGCTGAGGGCCGGCCGCTCCCCGGGCACGCCGTCGACCCCGGACCGGCGGCGGCAGCCACCGGCGTCCCCGAGGTGCCCGGCGCTACTCCCCGGTCGCGCCGTCGATCGCCTCGCGCAGGAGGTCGGCGTGCCCGTTGTGCCGGGCGTACTCCTCGATCATGTGCAGGTGGACCCAGCGCAGCGAGAACGTGGACCCGCGGGAGTCGGTGTGCTCGGTGTCCAGCGGCACCGCGGCGATGTCCCGGCGGATCCGGTCGACCTCGGCGTGGTAGCGGGCGAGCACCTCCGCCGGGGGCACCGAGTCGGTCGCGTCGAAGTCGTCGTTCGGCCGCTCCTTGGTGAAGTAGACCGGGTGCGCCTTCTCGCCGAGGTAGTCGAGGAACCAGCCCCGCTCGACCTCGACCATGTGCCGGAGGATGCCGAGCAGCGACAGCGTCGTGGTCGGCACGGGCCGGGCCCGCAGCTGCTCGTCGGTCAGCTCGGCGCACTTCCACAGCAGCGTCTGCCGCTGGTAGTCCAGGAACCCCTCGAGCAGCGCGCGCTCGGTCCCGGTCGTGTCCGGCTCGGTGCGGTCGTCCTTCGGCGTCGTCATGCCCCGGAACGTAACGGGCACCGGCGACAGGTTTTCTATCCGCGGACGGTCGGCATCCCCAGCAGGACCCCGGGGGCCGCCGGGGTGACCGGGCGGCGGCCGGCCTCGTACGCGTCGCCCGCGGCCGTCCGCCGGTGCGACAGCGGCCGGGAGTCGGCGACCAGGTGGTGCGGGGCGCCGTAGGTGACCACGGTGGTCACCACGTCGCCCGGCCGGACCTCCTCGACCGCGCAGGCGAAGTGCACCAGCCGACCGTCGCGGGCCCGCCCGGACCGCCGCCCGGTCGCGGCGTCCTTGCGGCCCTCGCCCTCGGCCACCAGCACCTCGACGGTCGAGCCGACCAGCGCCCGGTTCGCCGCCAGCGCCGCCGCGTCCTGCACGGCGACCAGCCGCTCGTACCGCTCCTGGACGACCTCGCGGGGCACCTGGCCGTCCATCGTGGCGGCCGGCGTCCCGGGGCGGGGTGAGTACTGGAAGGTGAACGCGCCGGCGAAGCGGGCCTCCGCGACCAGCGACAGCGTCTCGGCGAAGTCGGCCTCGGTCTCGCCGGGGAAGCCGACGATGATGTCGGTGGTGATCGCGGCGTCCGGCATCGCGTCCCGGACCCGGGACAGGATCCCGAGGTAGCGCTCCCGCCGGTAGGACCGGCGCATCGCCCGCAGCACCGCGTCCGAGCCGGACTGCAGCGGCATGTGCAGCGAGTGGCAGACCGCCGGGGTCTCGGCCATCGCGGCGATCACGTCGTCGGTGAAGTCCCGCGGGTGCGGCGAGGTGAACCGGACCCGCTCCAGCCCGTCGACGGCCCCGGCGGCCCGCAGCAGGGCGCCGAAGGCGTACCGGTCGCCGAACTCGCGGCCGTAGGAGTTGACGTTCTGGCCGAGCAGGGTGACCTCCAGCACGCCCTGCGCGACCAGCGCCTCCACCTCGGCCAGGACGTCGCCGGGCCGGCGGTCCTTCTCGGTGCCGCGCAGCGACGGGACGATGCAGAAGGTGCAGGTGTTGTCGCAGCCCACCGAGATGGCCACCCAGGCCGAGTACGCCGACTCCCGGCGGGAGGGCAGCACCGAGGGGAAGGTCTCCAGCGACTCGGCGATCTCGACCTGGGCCTCGCGCTCGACCCGGGCCCGCTCCAGCAGTACCGGCAGCGCGCCGAGGTTGTGGGTGCCGAAGACGGCGTCCACCCAGGGCGCCCGCCGGGTGATCTCGCCGCGGTCCTTCTGGGCCAGGCAGCCACCGACGGCGATCTGCATGCCGGGGTGGGCGTCCTTGACCGGCCGCAGGTGGCCGAGGTTGCCGTACAGCCTGTTGTCCGCGTTCTCCCGCACGGCGCAGGTGTTGAGGACGACCACGTCCGGGGTGCCGCCGGCGGGGGCGCGGACGTACCCCGCGTCCTCCAGCAGGCCGGACAGCCGCTCGGAGTCGTGGACGTTCATCTGGCAGCCGTACGTGCGGACCTCGTACGTGCGCGGGGAGGGCTGGCTCATGGTCCCACCAGCCTATCGCCGCACCGCGCAGGTCTCGGTCCGGCCACGAAACGTCCCGGTCGCCGTCGGAGAAACTTGACCGTACGCGGGGACCGCTATGGTGCGGCCATGACTGACGCGGCGGCCTCGACGGGGACGACCCGGGGCGCTCCGGGCACCGGTCCGCTGGTCGTGATGAGCGGGGTGAACAAGCACTTCGGCCCGCTGCACGTGCTGCAGGACGTGAGCACCACGGTGGACCGCGGCGAGGTGATCGTGCTCATCGGGCCGTCCGGCTCGGGCAAGTCCACGCTCTGCCGGACGATCAACCGGCTGGAGCCGATCGACTCCGGCACCATCACCATCGACGGCCAGCCGCAGCCCCAGGAGGGCAAGGCCCTGGCGAACCTGCGGGCCGACGTCGGGATGGTCTTCCAGTCGTTCAACCTCTTCGCCCACAAGACGATCCTGCAGAACGTCACGCTGGGTCCGATCAAGGTCCGCGGGAAGTCCAAGGGCGAGGCCGAGCAGCGGGCGATGCAGCTGCTGGAGCGGGTGGGCATCGCCAACCAGGCCGGGAAGCTGCCCGCGCAGCTGTCCGGCGGCCAGCAGCAGCGGGCGGCGATCGCCCGGTCGCTGGCCATGGACCCCAAGCTGATGCTCTTCGACGAGCCCACCTCGGCGCTCGACCCGGAGATGATCAACGAGGTCCTGGACGTGATGACCTCGCTGGCCCGGGACGGGATGACGATGGTCGTCGTCACGCACGAGATGGGCTTCGCCCGCCGCGCCGCCGACCGGGTCGTGTTCATGTCCGACGGGAAGCTGGTCGAGCAGGCCACCCCGGAGGAGTTCTTCACCGCGCCGAAGAGCGACCGGGCGAAGGACTTCCTCTCCAAGATCCTCACCCACTGACCTCCACCGCAGGAAAGGACCCTTCATGCGACTGCGCACCCTCGCAGCGGGTGTCGCCACGCTCGCGCTCGCACTCACCGCGTGCGGCGACAGCGAGACCGACCTCGGCGGCGGAGGCGGCACGACCGACTCCGACGCGTACGAGGTGGTGGCCGACCCGAGCTTCGCGGCCGGCAGCACGATGGCCCGGCTCAGCGACGCCGGCTCGATCAAGATCGGCGTGAAGTTCGACCAGCCCGGGATCGGCAACAAGAACCCCTCGACCGGCAAGCCCGAGGGCTTCGACATCGAGATCGGCAAGATCGTCGCCGGTCAGCTCGGCATCGCGGCCGACAAGATCGAGTTCGTCGAGACCGTGTCGAAGAACCGTGAGCCGTACATCGAGACCGGCAAGGTCGACATGGTGATCGCGTCGTACTCGATCACCGACAAGCGCAAGCAGATCGTCAGCTTCGCCGGGCCGTACTACGTCACCGGCCAGGACCTCCTCATCCGCAAGGAGGCCGCGTCCGAGATCACCGGGCCGGACTCCCTCGCGGGCAAGACGGTCTGCTCGGTCACCGGCTCCACGCCGCTGGCCAAGATCGAGGAGGACTACCCGCAGGCCAAGACCGAGGCGTACGGGACGTACACCGAGTGCGTCGACCGCCTGGAGACCAAGAGCGTGGACGCCGTCACCACCGACGGCTCGATCCTGCTCGGCTACGCCGCGGGCAACCCGGAGGAGCTGCAGGTCGTCGGCAAGCCGTTCAGCACCGAGAAGTACGGCATCGGCCTGAAGAAGGACGACACCGCGTTCCGCGGCTTCATCAACGACTCGTTGCAGAAGGCCTACGACAACGGGGACTGGAAGAAGGCGTTCGACGCGACGCTGGGCAAGGGCGGCAGCGAGGCCGGCGAGCCGCCGGCCCTCGAGAAGTACTGATCCTCTGGTAGTCCGGGGGCCGGTGGCGACACGCCACCGGCCCCCGACCCGGTCCTGGGTGGCCGGTCGGTCACGGTGGAAGGCGGCGCGTGGACGTCCTGATCGACAACCTGCCGGCGCTGCTGCGCGGGTTCCGGGAGACCGTGGAGCTCAGCGCCATCGCCGCGCTGGTCGCCCTGGTGCTCGGCACCCTGCTCGCCGCGATCCGGGTCTCGCCGGTGCCGACGCTGCGGTGGGCCGGCACCTTCTACGTCAACACCATCCGGAACACGCCGCTGACCCTGGTGTACGCGTTCATGGCCTTCGCGGTGCCGCGGCTGGACTTCCAGGTGGGGCCGTTCCGGGCGGCGGTGCTGGCGCTCGGGCTCTACACCGCGGCGTTCATCTGCGAGGCGATCCGCTCCGGCGTGAACGCCGTGCCGGTCGGGCAGGCCGAGGCCGCCCGGGCGCTCGGGCTCACCTTCACCGGCACCCTGCGGCACGTGGTGCTGGCCCAGGCGTTCCGGTCGGTGATCCCGCCGCTGGGCAGCATCTTCATCGCCCTGGTGAAGAACTCCGCGATCGCCGAGTTCTTCGCGGTCCCCGAGGCCACCAAGGTCTTCGACGACCTGGTCCGCGACAACCCCGACGCGCTGTACTGGCTCTTCGCCGGGGTCGCGCTCGGCTACGTGATCCTGGTCCTGCTCATCTCGGCGGTCTTCCGCTTCCTGGAGACGAGGCTGGTGGTGCTGCGGTGAGCTCCGTCCTGTACGACGCCCCCGGACCGCGCGCGCGGCGCCGGATGCTGATCTTCAGCGTGCTCGGCACCGCCGTGGTGGCCCTGCTGGTGCTGTTCGCCGTGCTCCGGCTCAAGGAGAACGGCGTGTTCTCCGCCCGGCAGTGGGAGCCGTTCACCGACCCGGGCATCCAGCGGCTGCTGTTCAAGGCGCTGTGGGCGACGGTGAAGGCCGCGCTGGTGGCGATCGCGCTGGCCCTGGTGCTGGGCGTGCTGCTGGCCGCCGGGCGGCTGTCCGACCACGCCTGGGTCCGGACGCCGGCCACGATGTTCATCGAGTTCTTCCGGGCGGTGCCGCTGGTGCTGCTCATCCTGTTCCTGTTCCTCGGGTTCTCCGACGAGCTGGCGTTCATCGGCCGCATCTTCGGCTCCAGCGGGCAGGGCGCGTTCGGCCCGCTGGTCGTCGGGCTGATGCTCTACAACGGCTCGGTGCTGGCCGAGGTGTTCCGGTCCGGGGTGGCGGCGGTGCCGCGCGGCCAGGCCGAGGCGGCGTACGCGCTGGGCATGCGCAAGAACCAGGTCATGCGGATGATCCTGGTCCCGCAGGCGACCCGGATCATGCTGCCGGCCATCGTCAGCCAGTGCGTGGTGGCGCTGAAGGACACCGCCCTCGGGTTCATCATCAGCTACGAGGAGCTGCTGCGGCAGGGCCGGCTGATCTACACGAACTTCGGCAACATCGTGCCGACCCTGTTCGTCATCGCGGCGATCTACATCATCATGTGCATGGCGCTGTCCGGGCTGGCGTCGTACCTGGAGCGGCGGCTGCGGCAGCGCGGCTCCCGGGTGGTCGCGCTGGACCCGGCGGCGGAGATGGGCGGCGGCGGGTCGGCCGTCGGGGAGCCGGCGGAGCTGGTGCGCTGACCCGACCAGGGGGTTCGGCGCGGTCGACCACTTCGGGGGGCCGCCCGGACCTGCCCGACGGTCCGGGGTCCGAGTGGCCCCGGGCCGAGGCTGACCCGGTGGCCGGGTCGGGATCCGGGGTGACCGGTCGGGCCCCGGGATGACCGGTCAGGCCCCGCGGTCGGGCCCCGGGGTGACCGGTCGGGCCGGGGTGGCCGGGTCGGTCAGCGGGCGATCTCGGTGGCGCGGGACTCGCGGACCACGGTGACCCGGATCTGGCCGGGGTAGGTCAGCTCGTCCTCGATCTGCTGGGCGACCTCGCGGGCCAGCAGCTGCGCGGTCAGGTCGTCGACGTGCTCCGGCTGCACCATCACCCGCACCTCCCGGCCGGCCTGCATCGCGAAGACCCGCTCCACGCCCTTCTTGCCGGCGGCGATCTCCTCGATCCGCTGCAGCCGCTTCACGTACGACTCCAGGCTCTCCCGGCGCGCCCCCGGCCGGCCCCCGGAGCAGGAGTCCGCGGCCTGGGTGAGCACCGCCGCGACCGTACGCGGGGCGACCTCGTTGTGGTGCGCCTCGATCGCGTGCGCCACCTCCTCGGACTCGCCGAACCGGCGGGCCAGCTCGGCCCCGACCAGCGCGTGGCTGCCCTCCGCCTCGTGGGTGAGCGCCTTGCCGATGTCGTGCAGGAACGCGCCGCGCTTGATCGGCGCCGGGTCCAGGCCCAGCTCGGCGGCCATGATCCCGGCGATGTGCGCGGTCTCCAGCAGGTGCTTGAGCACGTTCTGGCCGTAGCTGGTGCGGTAGCGCAGCCGGCCCAGGACGGTCAGCAGCTCCGGGTGCAGGTCGGAGATGCCCACCTCGACCAGGGCGTCCTCGCCGGCGCGCAGGCAGAGGCCCTCGACCTCCGCCTTGCTGCGCTCGTACACCTCCTCGATCCGGTGCGGGTGGATCCGGCCGTCGAGCACCAGCTTCTCCAGGGTGATCCGGCCGATCTCCCGGCGGACCGGGTCGAAGCAGGAGAGCAGGACCGCCTCCGGGGTGTCGTCGATGATGAGGTTCACCCCGGTCACCGACTCGAACGCGCGGATGTTGCGGCCCTCGCGGCCGATGATCCGGCCCTTCATCTCGTCCGCCGGCAGGTGCAGCACGCTGACCACGCTCTCCGCGGTCTGCTCGCTGGCGACCCGCTGGATGGCGTCCACCACGATCGTGCGGGCCCGCTGCTCGCCGTGCAGCTGGGCCTCGGCCTCGATGTCGCGGACCAGCAGGGCGGCGTCCCGCTTCGCCCGCTCCTCGACCACCTTGAGCAGCTCGGCCCGGGCGTCGGCGGCGGTCAGCCCGGCGATGCGCTCCAGCTCCGCCTCGTGCTCGTGCTGCCGGGCGTCGAGTGCCCGGGTGCGGTCGGCGAGCGCCTGCTCGGCCTCGGTGACCTCCTGGGCGCGGGCCTCGACCCGGCGGACGATCCCGTCGACCCGCTCCTCCCGCTCGGCCAGCCGATTCTCCCTGCGCTCCAGGTCCTCCTTGAGCCGGCGGGCGTTCTCGGTGATCTCGGCGGCGTCCCGCTCGGCCTGCCGGCGGGCGTCCAACATTGTGGTGGAGACCGCCAGCTCGGCCTGCCGGCGGGACTTCTCCGCCTCCGCCTGCACGGCGGAGCGGATCGACTCGGCCTCGGACCGGGCGCCGCGGCGGATCGCCTCGGCCTCGGCCTCGGCCAGGCGCCGGGTGGTCGCGGCCGTCGTGTCCGCCTCGGCCCGGGCGGCGGCGGCCGACCGGACCGCCTCCAGCCGCATCGTGGACAGCTCGTCCTCCACGACCCGCCGGGCCCGGGCCAGCACGTCCGCCGACGGCTCGGCCGGACCCGCGCCGTCGCTGCCGGCGGCGACCGGGCCGGTGCCGTCGGGGGTGCCGGGAGCACCGTGACCGGCGGCAGCACCCGGGCCCGCCGCGCCGTCCGTTCGCGGGCCGTGACCCGGACCCTCACCGCCACCGGTGCCACCGGGACCCTCGGTGCCACCGGAGCCCGCGGCGTCACCGGAGCCCGCGGCGTCACCGGAGCCCGCGGCAGCGCCAGAGCCTTCGGTGTCACCCGGGGCGTGGACGCG
>CADCTP010000097.1 GCA_902805565.1 uncultured Mycobacteriales bacterium | reverse complement strand
GTGCGGTTCGAGGTGCGGGCGCTGCTGTTCGCGCTGCGACGGCTGACCCGTACGCCCCGGGCCGCCCAGGCGATGGCCGCCGCCCGGGCCGCCCTGGGCCGGCTGGCCGCGCTGGTCCTGGAGCCGCTGGCGCTGCCGCCGCACTCCGGGCTGGTCGTCGTGCCGGTCGGCGAGCTGCAGCGGGTGCCGTGGGCGGCGCTGCACGACACCCCGGTGACGGTGGCGCCGGCCGCGGCGAGCAGCGCCCGGACGGCCGCGCGCCCGGCACCGGACGGGCCGGTGGTGCTGGTGGCCGGGCCGGACGTGCCGGGCGGGGCCGAGGAGGTCGGGCAGCTCGCCGCGCTGCACCCGGACGCGGTCGTGCTGCGGCCGCCGGAGTCCACCGCGGCCGCGGTGACCGCGGCGCTGTCCGGGGCCGGGCTGGCCCACCTGGCCTGCCACGGCCGGATCCGCCCGGACAACCCGATCTTCTCCGCGCTGCTGCTGTCCGGCGGCCCGCTGACCGTGCACGAGCTGGAGCTGCGCGGCCCGGCGCCGCACCGGATCGTGCTCGCGGCCTGCGAGTCCGGCTCCGAGGTCGGGTACGCGGGCAACGAGACCCTCGGCTTCGTCAGCTCCCTGCTGGCCCGCGGGACCGCGGGGCTGGTGGCCAGCGCGGTGGTGGTGCCGGACGCGGACGTGGTGCCGCTGATGCACGGGTTGCACGCGGCCGTGCTCGACGGGGCGTCGCTGGCCGAGGCGCTGTTCCGGGCCCGGGCGGGGCTGGACCTGACCGAGCCGGGGGCGTTCGTGAGCTGGTGCGCGTTCAACGCGTTCGGTGCGGGCTGAACACGCGGTCCCCGGGGACTCCTGGACCGGGGGTGGGCCGCGCTGCCGAGCACGGCGCCCCGGCTGCCCCCGGCATCACCCGGACAACACGGAGATGAGGCCGCCTCCGAGGAACACCACGGCCGCCGAGGAGGTGGCCAGGAGGACAGCCACGGTGTGCCGGGCCGTGTACAGCCGAGCGGTCTCCGGCCGGCCCGGCAGGTACGCCACGGGCACCGACTCCCCCAGCGCCGGCTTCGACCGGTCGTTGCTCATGTTCGAGGTGAACTCCCGCCGGACCCCCCACTCGTCCACGAACTCGATCACCGGCGCCCGCATCACCACGTCACCCTCCGGGTACGACGTCACCTCGTGCCGCACGACCACACCTGACCGGTGTATGCCGCGCTTCCTGAACTCAGCGGACCGCACCAGGTGGTGGATGCACGCCCCCAGCGCCGCGAACCCGCCCACGAACATCAGACCGATACCCAGTTCCTCCACTGCGGGGCCGCCCTCCTCGAGTCGGATCGGCCCCGGCCCGGCGGCACCGATCCACGAACCACTGCGTCCATACGATTGGTTCGACGTGCACGGCTCCATCCTCTGTCGCCGATCGACGTCGGTTCACCGAGCGGGTGTCCGGTACGCGCGGCACCACCGGGGAACGGATCCTGTGGTCACCGGAGTTCACCGTGAACCGCCGACCCCTCCCCGGCCGTCCCTGGAGAGGATGTCCGATCCGGCAGGAAGGCGGCCGATGGAAGCCCACGCCCCGACCCCGGACGGACAGGACGGGGGCGCCCGATGAGACCGGTCATCGCACGCAACGGCGCGCCGGCCGACCCGTCGGCGCACCTGCTGGACCGGGTGGTCGAGCTGGCGACCGACGGCGCCGACCTGGACCTGGTGGTGGAGGTCGTGGGCCGCGGACTCGGCGCCCGGCACTGCCGCCTGGAGTGGGAGTTCGGCGGCACCGGACGCCGCCATGACTGGCCGCGCGGCGGCAGCCGGGCCCCGCAGCCATCGACACGGGTCCGCATCGGCTACGGCGGCCGGCCGATCGGGATGCTCAGCGCGCGCCTCGGCGGCATGGCCGCGCGCGGCGGACGGCGCCGCGGCCTCCTCCGCGACCTCGGCGCCGTGCTCGGTCCGGTGCTGTGCGCCACGGCCCTGCGCGCCACGATCGCCGCCGAGGTGCGGGCGGCGGAGCGGACCGCGGACGCCCTCGGCGAGCTCCGGCGCCGCTCGGTCGCCGAGCAGGAGGACGTGCGGCGGGCGCTCGAGCGGGACCTGCACGACGGGGCCCAGCACCACCTGGTCACCCTCCGGCTCACCGCCGGTCTCCTCGACCACGACCTGAACGTCGGCGACCTGGCGGCCGCGTGGGCCCGGCTGCGGCGGCTGGAGGAGCTGATCGAGGAGACCGAGAGAGGAGTGGCAGCCACCGCGGCCGGCGTGCTGCCCGACAGCCTGGTGGCGGCCGGCCTGCTGACGGCGCTCGAAGCCGAGCTGGCGACCGCCCGGTCCCTCCGCATCGACGCCGACCCGGCCCTCCGCGATCGGCGCTACCCGGCTCCGGTCGAGGTCACGGTGTTCTACGCCTGCCTCGAGGCCGTCAACAACGCCCGCAAGCACGCGGCCGGGGCCGCCGTCCGCGTCGAGCTCCGGCACACCTACCGCGGCCTCGCGTTCTCGGTGTCCGACGACGGGCCGGGATTCGACCCGACCGTCCCGGCCGCGGGTTCCGGCCTTCCCCAGCTGGCCCACCGGGTCGCCGCGGCCGGCGGCGAGCTGCAGGTCCGCAGCGCCCCGGGGGCCGGCACCACGGTCGAGGGCTTCATCCCGGTGTGATGCCGACGGTGAGCATCCGCTCGCAGGTCCGTACGGCCGCCCGGCACACCTGGTGACCGGCCCGGCTGCCGACGTGGTGCTCGGCCCGCCGGGCCCAGCGTGCCAGGTGTGCGACGGCGGCCTCCCGCACCTCGGTCGGTCCCGCTCCGGCGGTGAGGCCGAGGCGGACCTGGGCGGACGGGCCCGCGGCGCCGAGCAGGCGCTCCGCCTCCACCAGCTCGTCGGCGGGCATCGGTGCGCTCCCGGTGCGCAGTGCGGTGAGGGCGTCCAGCTCGAGGAGATCGGCAGCGCCGGCTTCGATGCCCGCCAGCTCGCTCAGCAGCGCCCGGGCCGGGACCGCGGAGACCGGCTGCTGGCGCAACACCGCCCGCAGGTCCCGCAGCGCCGACCGCGACCGCAGCACGTCGGACCGACCGCGGACGTGGAGGTCCACCAACTCGAGCAGCGGGCGGTCGGGATCGGTGACACCCCGCTCGGGTCGTGCGTCGAGGGCGACGATCCCGGCCGGTACGCCGTGCCGGCCGGGCCGGTGCCGCGGGTCGCCGTCCACCGTCCCGGTGATGAACGCGAGCGGGTACGGCGAGCCGGGCCCGGGCGGCGGCAGCCGCACGGCGCCCGGACCGGACAGCACGTGCACGGCCGCATCCACCGACCCGTCCGGCGCGGCCATGACCCGCACCGTCAGGCCGGTCCGGCGACGCACGACCGCGGACACGGCGGCGGCGACGTCCGGCGGGCCGCACACGGCCAGCCGGACCGGCTCGTTCAGGCGGTCGAGGACGGCGACCAGCGCGGCGCCGGCCGCCTCGTCGCCGTCGGCCGCGACCGCCGCGGCGCACAGCGCCCGCACCCGCTCCAGCGGACCGGCCCGGGCCGGTCCGGCCCACGCCACCGGGTCGGCGCCGGACGGTCCGGTGGACGGACGCAGCCGGTCGGGCACGGAGACCTCGACACACAGGTCCCCGCCGGGGCCGACGGCCGGGGTCAGCCGGCCGCCGACGGCCGCCAACTGCGCCCGGTCGGGAGCGAGCACGGCCATCAGCCGGGCCGGCTCCGCGACGTGGCCCGACACCCGCACGATGGCCGGCGCACCGCCGGCGAACGACAGGGTCAGCGGACCCGCTCCGGCCGTGGCCAGGGCCCGCAGCAGGGACACGACGGCGTGGTACTGCACGGCTGCCACCTCCGGGTGCGGTCCGACCGGTGGACTCCCCGCCAGCCGCAGTGGCCGGGGCAGGTCGGCGGCGTACTCCTCGACCGCGGCCAGCAGGCCGTGGTCCTGCAGGACCGTGGAGTGGACACCCCGCACGACGGTCCGGAACCGGTCGATCAGGTCGTCCAGGACGCCGGCGAAGCCCTGTCCGGCGCGCCGGGCGGCGGCCGGGTCGACCGTGAGCGCGGTCGCGCAGTCGCGGGCCGAGCCGCGGAGCTCGGCCGGCGGCGCGGTGATCGCCGAGAGGACGTCCGTGACGCCTCGCCGCCGCTCGAGGTCGCGGGCGGTGCGGAGCCGCGCCGGCGCCTCCCGCAGCGCGGCGACGAGTTCCCGGTGCCGCTCGGCCCGGAGTCGTAACTCGTCCTCCAGCCGGACGGGGGTGACCAGCAGGCCGACGCACCGCGCCACCTGCGCCAGCAACTGCCTGCCGTCGGGGTCGAGCGGCGCCCCTCCGGGCCGGGCCAGCACCACCCGACCCGGTCCGCCCGGTTCCGCCGGCCCGCCCGGGACGGCCGCGACGTGGTCCGCGCCGAGCCGCACCGGACGGGGTGCCGGCCAGGCCGCCCACTCGAGCGAGCCGTCGGGCGTCCGCGACCAGAAGGCGACGTACTCGGCACCGGTGGCCCGGCCCAGCTCGCCGAGCAGGTCGGTCACCGCGGCCTCGGTCGACCCCTCGGCGTCGGCGCGGACCAGGGCACCGGCCAGCCACCTGGCGGTGTCGCTGCACCGCGGTCCCGTGCCGGCCATCGTCACACCGCCCGGCCCGCCCCGGCCGGTGCGCGAAGGCGTGCCGGGCGAGACTCAGGTCGCACCGAAGGCCCGCAGGTAGTGCAGGACGGCCAGCACGCGGCGATGGTGCGCGGCCCCCTCGACCGGCAGCGGGAGCTTGGTGAAGATGCCGCCGACCTGCTTCTCGACCGCCTTGCGGGACACGGCCAGCTCCGTGGCGATACCCGAGTTGGACATGCCGGCGGCCATCAGCCGCAACACCCGCAACTCCTGTGCGGAGAGCGCCCCGAGCTCGTCCCCCCGGTTGCGGGCGTGGTCGACCAGGCGGCCGGCGAGGACCGGCTCGATGACGATCTCCCCGGCGTCGATGCGGGTCAGGGTGTCGTTCAGCGCGGAGACGCCGGCCAACCGGTCCTTGAGCCGGTAGCCGATCCGGTCCGGCCCGATCTCCAGCACCCGGGTGAGGTAATGCGCCTCCGCGTAGTGCGAGAGCAGCAGCAGCCCCACGGACGGGTACGCGACCCGCAGCCGGGCGGCGGTGAGGAGACCGCCCTCGGGCTCCGGCGGCATCCGGATGTCCAGCACGGCGATGTCGACGGGGTGCTCGGCCACCTGCTCCAGCAGCCGGTCGCCGTCCGCGGCCCGGTGCACCACGTCATGGCCGGCGGCCTGCAGGAGCATGGCCAGCCCGTCCCGGAACAGCACTCCGTCGTCGGCGAGCGCTATCCGCATCCGCCACCCCGTCCGTACGACACCGCACCATCATCCCGGGCCCGGCGGGCCCGGCGGGTCCGGGTGCCGGAGCCTTCGCCCCACTCGGCTGTCACACCGATCTCCTCCCGCAACGACGTCCCTGCCTGTACGTCCGTTCCGGCGGTCGGGGTTCAGCCGGGCGCGGAGGTAGGGTCTGCACCCCTCGACGGGCGGGGTGGCACCCCGGATCCGGGGGGCGGTCCCACTGTGCCGGGCCGTCGGCCGGCCGAGGCTTGCCGCATGGATCTCCTCGAGGATCGATCAGGTGCCGCTACGGTGGCCGGTCGTCCCCCGGACCCGGAGTCCCGGCTCCGGGAGCTCGTGGACCGGCACAGCCCGATGTTGCTGGCGTACACGACACGGCTGACCGGCGGCGACCGGGCCTGGGCCGAGGACGTGACGCAGGAGACCTTCGTCCGGGCCTGGCGGCACCTGGACCGGGTGTGCGCGACGGAGCGCGGCTCGGCGCACGGCTGGCTCCGGCGGGTCGCTCACAACCTCGTCATGGACGGCTACCGGGCGGTGCGGTCCCGACCGTACGAGGTGGAGTTCGACGGCGCGCCGGCACCGCGGGTCGACGACTGCACCGACCACGTGGTGACCTCGATCGTCCTGGGCCGGGCGCTGGAGACGCTGCCCGCCGAGCACCGCGCCGCCCTGGTGGAGACGTACCTGAACGACCGCACCGCGGCGCAGGTGGCGGCCAGACTGGACGTCCCGGTCGGGACGGTGAAGAGCCGGGTGTTCTACGGGCTGCGCCGGCTGCGCGCGACCGTGGACCCCGACGCAGTGGCGCGCTGAGGTGCGCCTCCCCGCGCTCAGCTGTCGGCGCCGGGCGTCCGCAGGTAGGCCAGCACGGCCAGCACCCGACGATGGTGCGCGGTTGCTCCCGGCGGCAGGGCCAGCTTGGTGAAGATGCTCGCGACGTGCTTCTCCACGGCTTTGGTGGACAGGTGGAGGGCGTCGGCGATCCCGTTGTTGGACCGGCCCTCGGCCATCAGCCGAAGCACGTCCGTCTCGCGGGCGGACAGCGTGCCGAAGTCGGCGCCGTGCCGTCGCGGCTGGTCGACCAGCTTCCGGGCCACCGACGGCTCGATCACTATCTCCCCCGCCGCCACCCGGACCAGGGTGTCGCTCAGCACCTGGACGCCGGCGAGCTTGTCCTTCAGCCGGTAGCCGATCCGCTCGGTGCCGATCTGTAACACCCGCATCAGATACTGTGACTCGGCGTAGTGGGACAGCAGCAACAGCCCGACGAGCGGATGGCGCTGCCGGACCCGCGCAGCCGTGCTGAGGCCGCCGTCGGGTTCCGGGGGCATCCGGATGTCGAGCACCGCGATGTCGACGGGTTCGGTCTCCAGCAGTTCGAGCAGTGCGTCGCCGTCGGCGACCGTACCGACCAGTTCGTGCCCGGCGGCGACGAGGAGCATGGCCAGCCCCTCCCGGAAGAGGGCGCTGTCCTCGGCCAGCGCTACCCGCACCGGATCGCCGACCCGCAGTCCGCCGTCACGGGGGCCATTGTGGTGCGGCGGCGGTCCCGGCGCCCGGCCGAGACGACGACCGGCCCCGGGGTCGCGCCGGCCGGCGCGTCGGCGGCGTCGGTGATTCTGTTGGTCGGTGTCCGCTCGCCGGTCCGGTTCCGGCGCCGCACGGGACGGACCGGGTCGCGGCGTGACCGCCCGAGATCGGGGTTGAGGTGCCCGGACGCGCTCGTCGGCCGGGCCCCGCGACGTCGCGACGGCCCTGACGGCGCCGGCCGGCCGCGAGGAGGTCCGCGCCCGTCGAATGTCCGGATGGGTGGCAACGGTGTCGACAAGTGCCTGCGCGGTGTCTTCCACCTCCTAGGCTCTGCGGGCGAAGCGATGCCGTGTGGACTCGTGCAGCCTGGGGGACGGCGTGGAGTACGGCCTGGGAGTGGACCTGGGGGGCAGTTCGGTCAAGGCCGCCGTGCACCGGGACGGCGGGTCCGTGGAGACGATCGGTGTCGAGGACCGCGCCGCGGCCATGCCGTCCCTCGTCCACCTGCGGGAGGACGGTCGACTGGTCACCGGGCACAGCGCCGAGCGGGCCGCCGGTGACCCCACCCGGTTCGCGCGTGCGGTGAAGAGCCGGCTGGGCGACCCCACCCCGCTGCTGCTGGGCGGGACGCCGTACCTCCCGGCCACCCTCCTCGCGGCGATGCTGTCCGACGTCCTGAGCTGGGTCAGCAGGGTGGAAGGACGGCCCCCCGGCGACGTCGTGCTGACCTGTCCCGCGGTGTGGGGGCCGTACCGGCGGGACCGGTTCGCCGAGGTCGCCCGGCTGGCGGGTCTCGACCGGGCCCGTGTCGTCACCGAACCGCACGCGGCGGCCGCCCGCTACGCGGCCGGGGGGAAGCTCGCCGCCGGCGAGGTGGTGGTGGTCTACGACCTGGGTGGGACGACCTTCGACGCCACCGTGCTCCGGGCCCGCCGGGACGGCGCTGACGTGCTCGGCACCCCGGAGGGCCTGGAGGACGTCGGCGGGTCCGACTTCGACCGGGCCGTTCTCGGGCTCGTCGACGGCGCGCTCGGCGGGGCGGTCAGCCGGCTCGATGCCACCGACCCCGCGGCCGCCGCTTCCCTGGTGCGGATACGCCGGGGCTGCGTGTCGGCCAAGGAGGCCCTGTCCACCGACGCGGACACCTCCGTCCCCGTCTTCCTGCCGGGCGGTGTCCGGCAGGTCCGGCTGACCCGGCGCGAGCTCGAGGACGCGGTCCGTCCGCTCGTCGGCCGCACCCTCGATGCCGTCCGGCGCGCGGTGTGCTCCGCCGGGATCGCCGACACCGACCTGTCCGCCGTCCTCCTCGTCGGGGGCTCGACCCGGCTGCCCCTCGTCGCGCGGTCGATCACCGACGAGCTGGGCCTGCCCGTGCGCACGGACGCGCGACCGGAGTACGCGATCGCCCTCGGCGCGGCGACCCTCACCGGCCCGCGGTCGCCGCCGGCCGCCCGGCCCGGCGGCGGGGCCGTCGCGCTGTCCGGCCCCA
>CADCTP010000096.1 GCA_902805565.1 uncultured Mycobacteriales bacterium | reverse complement strand
TCGCCCGGGTCGCCCGGGTCACCGGAGTCGCCGGGGTCACCGGGGTCGCCGGGGTCACCAGGGGCGCTCGGGTCGCCCGGGTTGCCGGGGACGTTCACCGTCCGGGTGGGCCCGGCCGGCCCCGAGCTGGTGCCGGCGGGGTCCGGGGCGCTCGGCGCGCTGGGGGCGGTGCTGGCCGCCGCGGTCCGGCTGGCGGCGGCGGACCGGTGGCGGCGGCTGAAGATGTGCCCGGACCCGGAGTGCCGCTGGGTGTTCGAGGACCGGTCCCGGTCCGGCCGGGGTCGCTGGTGCGCCACCGAGCGCTGCGGCAACCGGGCCAAGACCCGGGCCTACCGGGAGCGCCGGGCTTCCACCCGGGTGGAGCCGGGCTGACCCGGACTCCACCAGGAGCGCCGCCGGGGTCGCCGAAAGTGGGCATCGATGCCCCACTCCGGTGGAAGACAGCGGCTCATCACCGCTCGTAAGTTGACGACCACGCACAGCCCCGACAGATGGGTGAACATGGTCACCGACATTGACGTCGACGTGGTGGGGGTCGGGTTCGGCCCCGCCAACATCGCCCTCGCCATCGCCCTGGAGGAGCTCAGCCCGCACCTCTCCGCGGTCTTCGTGGAGCAGCGGGAGCGGCCCGGCTGGCAGGCGGGCATGCTGCTGGACGGGTCGGACATCCAGCACCACCCGGTCCGGGACCTGGTCACCCCGCGCAACCCGCGCAGCCGCTACACCTTCCTGAACTACCTGGTCGAGCAGGACCGGCTGTTCGAGTTCCTCAACCTGGGCCTGCCGTACCCGCTGCGCAAGGACTACGCCCGCTACATCGTCTGGGCGGCCGAGCAGGTCGGCGCGCGGGTCGAGTACGGCACCGCCGTCCGCGACGTCGCGGTGGTCGAGCGGGCCGGCGGCCGCCCGGGCGTCCGGATGGAGCTGGCCGACGGGCGGCGGATCACCGCCCGGGCCGCGGTCGTCGCCCCGGGCCGGGCGCCGCGGATCCCCCCGGTCTTCCGCGGCGTCGACGACCCGCGGGTGCTGCACTTCACCCAGTACCTGCAGCGGGCCGACGACCTCGCCCGGGCCGGCCGCATCGCGATCGTCGGGGCCAGCCAGAGCGCCGTCGAGCTGGTGCTGGACGCGTGGAACCGGCTGCCCGGCGTGGAGATCGTCAACGTGATGCGCGAGTTCGGCTACCGGCAGAAGGACCTCAGCCCGTTCACCAACGAGGTCTACTACCCCTCGTTCGTCGACTACTACTACGCCGCCCCGGAGCCCGCGAAGCGCGACCTGGACCGGCAGCTGCGCTACACCAACTACTCGGCCGCCGACTCCGACGTCATCCAGGCCCTCTACGCGCGGCTCTACGAGCAGCGGCTGGACGGCGGCGACCGGGTCACGCTGGCCCGCAACGTCGAGATCATGGACTGCGCCGCCGACGCCGACGGCGTGCACCTCACGCTGGTCGACCGGGCCCACCGGGACAGCTCCGTGCTGACCGTGGACGCCGTCGTGCTGGCCACCGGGTTCCTCGACCTCACCGACGACCGGGGCGAGCAGTTCCTGCCGGCGGTGCTGGACCCGGTCCGGCCGCTGGCCGCCCGGACCCCGACCGGGCGGGCCGACGTCGGCCGCGACTACCGGCTGGCCGGCGCCGACCCGGACCGGTTCCCGCCGGTCTTCCTCAACGGGCTGTGCGAGACCACCCACGGCATGGGCGACGCCGGCTCCTTCAGCCTGCTGTCCGTACGGGCCGCGACGATGGTCCGCAGCCTGGCCGCCGCCCTGCCGGCGGACGAGCCCGCGGGCGCCCCGCTGGACGCGCAGGTGCCGGCGTGACCGGCGGGCCGCCGGACGCCCCGGCCCACCCGACGCTGCGCTCGCCGCTGCCCGGCCACACCTCCCGGGCCTACCTGCGGCGGCAGGAGAACCGCGAGTCCAACGCCCGCACGTACCCGCGGCGGATCCCGATCGCCGTCCGCCGGGCCTGGGGGAGCTGGATCGAGGACGTCGACGGCAACGTGCTCATCGACTTCCTGGCCGGGGCGGGCGCGCTGCCGCTCGGGCACAGCCACCCGGAGGTCGTCGAGGCCGCGGTCCGCCAGCTGCGGCTGCACGCGCACGGCCTGGACCTGCCCACCCCGGCCAAGGACGAGTTCACCGAGACCCACCTCGGCCTGCTGCCGGCGTCGCTGCGACCCGGGATGAAGATGCACTTCTGCGGGCCGACGGGCGCCAACGCGGTCGAGGCCGCACTGAAGCTGTGCAAGACCGCGACCGGCCGGTCGGAGATCGTGTCCTTCAGCGGCGGCTTCCACGGCTCGACCCACGGCGCGATGGCGGTGACCAGCCTGGTCGAGCAGAAGGAGCCGGTGCCGGGCGGGATGCCCGGCGTGCACTTCTTCCCGTACTCGCACTGCTACCGGTGCCCGCTGGCGCTGGACCCGGCGCACTGCGACACCAACTGCGCGGCGTACCTGGAGCACGCGCTGAACGACACCCATGGCGGGATCGCCCGGCCGGCCGCGTTCATCCTGGAGCTGGTCCAGGGCGAGGGCGGGGTGGTGCCGGCGACGGCCGAGTTCGCCCGCCGGGTCCAGGCGCTGGCCCGGGAGCTGGACGTGCCGCTGGTGGTGGACGAGATCCAGACCGGCTACGGCCGGACCGGCACCTGGTTCGCCTTCGAGCAGTACGGCCTGGAGCCGGACGTCATCCTGGCCTCCAAGGCGGCCGGCGGGATCGGCCTGCCGGTGGCGGTCATGTTCTACTCCCGCCGGCTGGACACCTGGGCGCCCGGCGCGCACATCGGCACCTTCCGCGGCCACCAGCCGGCCTTCGCGGCCAGCGTCGCGGCGATCAACGTGATGCGGCGCGAGCGGGTCCTGGACAACGTGGCCGAGCAGGGGGCGGCCATCACCGGCCGGCTCCGGGAGCTGCGCGACCGCTACCCGTTCCTCGGCGACGTCCGCGGCCGCGGGCTGATGATCGGGGTCGAGGTGGTCGACCCGGCCACCGGCGCGCCGGACCCGACCCGGGCCGCCCGGATCCAGGCCGGCTGCCTGCGCCGCGGGCTCATCCTGGAGCTCGGCGGCCGGAACGACGCGGTGGTGCGGATGCTGCCGCCGCTGAACGTGGAGACCCGGGTCGTGCAGACCGCGCTGCGCATCATCGAGGCGACGCTCAACTCCGTCGCCGCCGCGCCGCCCGGCCCGCTGGTCGACCCGGTCCTGGAGCCCGCCGCCGGTACGGCGGACTGACCGCCCCCACCACGATTCGGAGGAGCGCTGTGTTCCTGCACGGCTGGACGGACGAGGAGCTGCGGGACGAGCCGGCGTACGGGGTCCGCGCGGTGCGGCTGCCCCGGCTGGAGGGGGTGGCGCAGCCGTACGAGGGCGGCGCCTGGGTGGTCGTCGCGGCCGGCAGCACCATGCGGCGGCACGTCAACCCGGACGGCGAGTCGGAGGTCTTCTTCGTCACCGAGGGCGCCGGCACGGTGGAGGTGGCCGGCGAGACCCGGCGGGTGACCGCCGGCGCCACCATCCCGATCCCGCCGGAGACCCCGCACACGCTCACCGCCGACCCGGGCGGGCGGGTGGTCTTCCTGTCGATGTGGTGGGGCGCCCGCCCGGCCGCCGCGGCCCAGGAGGCCTGATGACCACGACGCTCACCCCCGAGCACGACGACCTGCTGAGCCCGGCGGCGCTCGCCGACCCGTACGCGGTCTACGACGTGCTGCGGGCCGAGGACCCGGTGCACTGGAACCCCAGGCTCGACGCCTGGATGATCCTGCGGCACGACGACGTGCTGGCCGCGCTCACCGACCACGACACCTTCCGCTCCGACCGGACCGGCGCGTTCATGGGGCACCTGTCCGAGGAGGACAGCCGGCGGTTCGCCGCGTTCGCCGCCGTCCGGCGGCGGATGATCATGTACAACGACCCGCCGGTGCACGCCACCCTGCGCCGGCCGGTGCAGCGGGGGATGACCGTGCGGCAGGCGCACGCCATGCGGCCGCGGATCGAGGCGATCACCGCCGAGCTGGTCGAGGCCATCGCCGACCGGCCGCGCTTCGACGGCATCCGGGACATCGGCTTCCGGCTGCCGGTGATCGTGAACTCGGAGCTGATCGGCATCCGGCCCGGGGACACCGAGCTGGTCAAGGGCTGGACCGAGGACTTCATCGCCGCGATCAGCGCCGGCGGCGCGAACGTGTCGGTCGAGGCGCTGGAGCGGGGCCAGGCCGCGGTGCTGGCGATGGGGGAGTACTTCGCGGCGCTGGCCGAGGAGCGCCGGGCCGAGCCGCGCGACGACCTGCTCTCCGGTCTGGTCCGCCGGGGCGACCCGGCCTCGGTCAGCGGGCAGGACCTCACCGGGGTCTGCGTGTCGGTGATGTTCGCCGGCATGGAGACCACGCTGAACCTCATCGGCAACGGCCTGCTGGCCCTGCTCCGGCACCCCGACCAGCTGGCCCTGCTGCGGGAGCGCCCGGAGCTGCTGCCGGACGCGGTGGAGGAGCTGATGCGCTACGACGGCACGCTGCAGCTCGTCGGCCGGCTGGCCGCCCGGGACGTCACGCTGCGCGGGTCGCGGATCAGGGCCGGCGACAAGGTGCTGGTCATGCTGGGCGCGGCCAACCGGGACCCGGAGCGCTTCGCGGACCCGCACCGGCTGGACATCACCCGGCGGCCCAACCCGCAGGTCGGGTTCGGGCACGGCATCCACTACTGCCCGGGCGCCGAGGTGTCCCGGGTGCAGGGCGAGGCCGCGTTCGGCACCGTGCTGCGCCGGCTGCCCGGGCTGCGGCTGGACGACGCGCCGCTGGAGTGGCAGCCGAACATGTCCTTCCGCGGCCTGCGCCGGCTGCCCCTGGCCCATGACGGGGCCGGCGCGCCGTGACCCCGGACGTGGCCGTGGTCGGCGCCGGGGTGATCGGCGCCAGCATCGCGCGGCACCTCGCCGCGGCGGGGCTGCGGGTCACCGTGCACCAGGAGGGCAAGCCGCTGGAGCGCGGCTCCACCGTACGGTCCGGCGGGCTGGTGCGGGTCCACCACAGCGATCCGTCCGACGCCCGGCTCACCCTGGCCAGCCTGCCGTTCTTCCGCGACCACGCGGTCGGCTGCGGCTACCGGCGGACCGGGTTCGCGCTGCTGGTCGGGCCGGAGCACGAGGGCACGCTGCGGGCCAACACCGCGATGCTCACCGGCCTGGGCGCCGACGTCCGGCTGCTGTCCCGGTCGGAGCTGGCCGGGCTGCGCCCGGAGCTGCGCCTGGACGGGGTGGCCGCGGCCGCCTGGGAGCCCGACGGCGGGTACGTCGACCCGGCCGCGACCTGCCGGGCACTGCTCGACGGCGCGGTCGCCGCCGGTGCCGTGCTGCGCGACGGCGACCCGGTGACCGGCCTGGAGGTGCGCGGCGGCGCGGTGGTCGGCGTCCGCACCCGGCACGGCGTCCGGCCGGCCGGTGCGGTCGTCGTCGCCGCCGGCCCGTGGACCCCGGCCGTGCTGGCCGGTACGGGGGTCGCGCTGCCGATCGTGCCCCGCCGGATCGCCTCCGCCGTGGTGCCGGTATCCGGCGGCCTGCCCTGCACGGTCATCGACGACACGACCGGGCTCTACTTCCGCCCGGACGGCCGCGCCGGGGTGTTCTTCGGGGTGCCGACCGGCCGGCCGCCGGGCGACGCGGACGCGGCGGAGGGCCCGCCGGACCGGGGGACGGTCGCGGACACGCTGCGGCTGCTGGCCTCCCGGGTGCCCGCGGTGGCCGGCCGGCCGGTGCCGGTCGGGCTGTCCGGCACCGACGGCTACACCCCGGACGGGCACGCGGTGCTCGGCCCGCTGCCGGGGCTGCCCGGTGGCTGGGTCGCGGCCGGCTTCAGCGGCGGCGGGGCCAAGGTGGCGCCGGCCGTCGGGGCCGCGCTGGCCGCCGAGATCGGCACCGGCGCGGCCCGGCCCGAGCTGGCGCCGTACCGGCCGGACCGCTTCACCGCCGGCCGCCCGGTGGTGCACGCCCATCCGTACCGGAACCTCTGACCGGGCCGGACCCGAACCGAGAGGACAGGCATGACCGGAGCCGACCGCCGCGGCTGGCGCACCGCCGTGCGGGCCGCGGTGGAGCTCGCCCGCGAGGACATCGCGGTCGTCAGGGCCAAGGACCCCGCGGCCACCAGCGACTGGGAGGTGCTGCTCTACCCGCACCTGCACGCGCTGTGGACGCACCGCCTGGCGCACCGGGTGCACCGCCGCGGCCACCCCGTCGCGGCCAGGGCCCTCGCCTTCGCCGGCCGGCTGGTCTCCGGCGGCATCGACATCCACCCGGGGGCCCGGATCGGCCGGCGCTTCTTCATCGACCACGGCTGCGGGGTGGTGATCGGCGAGACCGCGGTCATCGGCGACGACGTGATGCTCTACCACCTGGTGACGCTGGGCTCGGTCGGCTGGTGGCAGGACCGCCGCCGGCCGGCCGGGGCGCAGCGGCACCCGACGCTCGGCGACGGCGTCACCGTCGGCACCGGCGTCAGCGTCCTGGGCCCGGTGCACGTCGGCGCGGGCAGCCGGATCGGCGCCCACGCCGTGGTCCTGGACGACCTGCCCGCCGGGTCCCGGGTGCCGCCGCCGGTCACCGCCGGCCCCCTCATCCCCGTACCGGCCGCCGCCCCCCGTCCGTCCACCGCAGACAGGTGATCGCGATGCCCCCGCTGACCCTCATCACCAGCGCCCCGCCCAACCCCAACGGCGACCTGCACCTCGGGCACCTGTCCGGGCCGTTCCTCGGCGCCGACGTGCTGCGCCGGCACCTGGCCGTGCGCGGCCGGCCGGTCGTGCACCTGGGCTACACCGACGACGAGTCCTGCTACGTCCCCCGGCGCGCGGCCGAGCTCGGCCGCACCCCCCGGCAGACGTCGTTCCTGTTCACCCGCCGGATCGAGGAGACCCTCGGGCTGGCCGGCATGCTGCCGGACTACTACGAGCACCCGCACCGGGAGCCGGTGCACCGGCGGCTCGTCCAGGAGCACTTCACCCGCCTGTACGAGTCGGGCGCGCTGGAGGAACGCGAGCTGCCGGTCCCGTTCTGCGAGGTGTCCGGGACGTTCCTCTACGAGTCGGACCTGCGCGGCCGCTGCCGGCGCTGCGGCATGCCGACCGACGGGACGTACTGCGAGGACTGCGGGCACGCCCACGACCCGGGCGGGCTGGACGCGCCGGTCTGCGTGCGGCACCAGGTCGCCCCGGTCGACCGGCCGGTGCGCCGGCTGGTGCTGCCGCTGCAGAAGTACGCCGGCCCGCTCGCCGACTACTACGCCGACCGGCCGTGGCGCCCGGCGCTGCTCGACTACTGCCAGCGGCTGCTCGCCGACGGGCTGCCGGACACCCCGGTCACCCGGCTCACCGACTACGGCGTCCCGGTCCCGGTGCCCGGCTGGGACGGGCACATCGTGGACACCTGGACCAGCGGGGTGTTCGGCTACATGGCGGCGACCGCGGCGTACACCGCGGCGCTCGGCGACCCGGAGGGCTGGCGCGACCTGTGGTCGGACCGGGACACCCGGATCGTGAACTTCCTCGGCTTCGACTGCGGCTTCTCGCACGCCGTGCTGTGGCCGGCGATGCTGCTGGCGCTGGGCGACCGGACGCTGCCCAGCCACGTGATCACCAACGAGTTCGCCACGCTGGAGGGCTCGAAGTTCTCCACCAGCCGCGGGCACGCGATCTGGGGCGCGGAGTTCCTGCGGCAGAACTCCCCGGACGCGCTGCGGATGCACCTGTGCCTGACCAACCCGGAGCAGGAGCAGGCCGACTTCACCCTCGACGGCTTCGCCCGGACCGTACGGGAGGTGCTGGCCGGCACCCTGGAGGACTGGGCGGCCGCGGTGGTCGCCGCGCCGGCGGCCGGGCCGGCGCCCGGGGCCCTGCTGGACCGGCTGGTGACCGAGGTCGGGACGGCGCTGGAGCCGGACACGTTCTCACTGCGGCGGGCGTCCGCGGCGGTGGTCTCGGTGGCGACCGAGGCCCGGGACGCGCTGCGGGCCGGCGGCGACCCGGCCGGCCACGCCGCGCTGCTGGCCGCGGTGGCCCAGGTCTCGGCGTCGATCATGCCGACCTGGTCGCGGCACGTGTGGGCGCAGCTCGGCCTGCCGTTGCCGGCCGACCCGGAGGGCGGCCTCGGCTGGCCGGGGGAGGGGGCCGAGCCCCGGCCCGCGCCGGTCGGGACCTACCGGCGGCTGTTCCCGGTCCCGTGACCGGTGCCGTCGCGCTGGCCGGGCGGCCGCTCGGGGTGGCGGCCCTGTTCGTGCCCGGCCTCGCGGCGGCGTACGGGACCCGGGCCGCGGTCGGCGGCTGGTTGTTCCACCTGGTCGCCGCCGGCCTGCTGATGACCGCGG
>CADCTP010000095.1 GCA_902805565.1 uncultured Mycobacteriales bacterium | reverse complement strand
CACCGGCGCACCCTACGCCCACCGGAACGGGACCGGCCGGGACCGGCCGGGTCGGCGGTGGTGACTCAGCGGCCCCGGGCCGCCATCCCCACCAGCAGGTCGGCCAGCACCCGGCCGACGGACCGCTCGAAGTCCACGGACAGCGCGGCCAGCCCCGGCTCGGCCAGGACGGTCGCGACGGCCGGGGTGGGGCGGGACAGCGGCCAGGCGCCGGCGACGAGCACCCACAGCGCGCCGGCGAACTCGAACGCCCCCGCCTCGCCGATCTCCGGCACGCGCCCGCGTACCTCCGCCGCCAGCCGACCCAGCATGCCGAGGGCCGCGGTCTTGAACTCCCGGGCGGTCGGCACCGGCACGTTCCGCTCGAGCACGGACTGGCAGGCCGCCAGCAGGTCGCAGAAGCGCGGATGGGCGACCAGCGAGCCGGTCAGGGCCTCCGCCAGCTCGACGGCCCTCGCCTCCAGCCGGCGCTCGCCGGACGGGTCGGCCAGCCGTCCGCCCAGGTCGGCCAACCACAGGTCCCACTCCTCGACCAGGACGGTCAGGTACACGGCCTCGCGGGTCGGGAAGTAGCGCACCACGTTCGACTTGGACAGCCCGACCGCGCGGCCGAGGTCGCGGAGGCTGATCTCGGTCAGTGGCGCCTCGTCGAGCAGGGCGCGGGCGGTGGCGACGATGGCGGCCCGGCGTCGTGCCTGCTGCTCGGGTGATCGGGCCCGCTGGAAGTCGGCGGTCACCGGCCGAGTTTAACAGCCCGCTGGCCTCTTATCCGGTTCCGCGCTACTGTCGAGCTCCAACAGACCAGTGGACTTTTAGGAGGGGTGCCCCGTGTCCGACCAGCGAGTGGCGCTCGTGACCGGCGCGTCGGCCGGGATCGGCGCACAGACCGCACGACGGCTGGCCGAGCGGGGGTTCGTCGTCCACGCGGTCGCCCGCCGGGTCGACGCGATGCGCCCGCTCCTGGCGGCCGGCGTCCGGACCTTCGGCCTCGACGTCACCGACGAGGCCTCCCTGACCAGCGGCGTCGACCGGGTTCTCGCCGAGTCCGGGCGTCTGGACGTGCTCGTCAACAACGCCGGCTACGGCTCGTACGGGGCGGTCGAGGACGTCCCGCTGGCCGAGGCGCGGCGGCAGTTCGAGGTGAACGTCTTCGGGCTGGCCCGGCTGACCCAGCTGGTGCTGCCGCAGATGCGGGCCCGCGGCAGCGGCCACATCGTCAACGTGTCCTCCATCGGCGGGAAGATCTACGAGCCGCTCGGCGGCTGGTACCACGCGACCAAGTTCGCCGTCGAAGGGCTCAGCGACAGCCTGCGGGTGGAGCTGGCGCCGTTCGGCGTCGACGTCGTCATCGTCGAGCCCGGGCCGATCGCCAGCGAGTGGAACACGATCGCCCGCGAGGGCATGGTGCGCACGTCGGCCGGCGGTCCGTACGCGGCGCGGGCGGCCCGGATGGCGCGGGTCTTCGAGGGGATCGACCGGTCCGGGCGCTCGTCCCCGCCCGACGTGGTCGCCCGGACCATCGTCCGGGCGGCGACGGCCCCCCGCCCGCGGACCCGGTACCCGGTCGGCCGAGGCGCCGGCACGATCGTCCGCGCCCGCCGGGTGCTGCCGGACCGGGCCATGGACGCCGTGATCGGCCGCGTCTTCCGGTGACCCGCCCGGCCGCCGGTTCCGGTGACCCGCCGGCCGATGTCCCGGTGATCCGCCGGCCGCCGGGAGCGTACGGCGGGCCGGCCCGGGTCCGGCCCGCTGAGCCACCGGCCCGGCCGTTCCGACCGGGGCCCGGGCGCCCGGAGGCGGGGCGCCCGGGCCGGCGCGGTCAGACGCGCAGGGTGGTGCGGGCCGTGCCGAGGTCCAGGCCACCGGAGAAGACGTGGGTGCCCAGGGTCTGGTTGAGGGCGCCGGCCGCGGCCTCGGTCAGCAGCACGTCGATGTTGCGCACGGTCACCTTCTTGCCCTTCGCCGACACGGTCGCGGCGGACAGGTCCAGGGTGAAGACCGGCACGCGGGTGTCGGTCCCGTTCACCCGGCCGGTGAGCACGCCGGTCCGGGTGTCGATCACGAAGTCGGAGACGGTGAGCTTCTTGCCGTTGCGGACGTTGAGGAACGTGATGCCGCCGCGGTGCTCGATCGTGCCGGCGAGCGTGCCCAGGTCCACCGCGCCGCCGGTGACCGGGAACGAGAACGACGTGGTCAGGCCGCCCGAGTACCCGAAGGACTGCCGCCCCGGCGGGGTCGCCAGCGGGAGGATGCCGTTGCGCAGCAGGGTGCTGGCGATGCCCGGGCCGGTCGTCACCGTGGTGGTGCCGCCGGTGAGCGCCGTGGCGGCGGTCGGTGCGGCCGGTGCGGCCGAGGCGGTGCCGGCCGGGCCGGCGACGAACAGGGCGGCCGCGGCGACGCCGGCGAGAGCGACGGTGCGCAGGACACGATGACGCATGGAGGACTCCTTGCTCGGGGCGGTCCGTACACCTGCGTCTACGACCGGGACCCGCTCCGCGGATGCAGGTGCCGTACATCCACCTCGGCCGCCGGGCGTCGCCGTGCCGGTTCCGCCGCCGCCGGCGGCGGTTCTGCCAGGGTGTCGGGGTGACGTCTGCCGCGGTGGTCCGCCGGATCGGGATCGTGCTCTTCGACGGCGTGGAGGAGCTGGACGCCGTCGGCCCGTGGGAGGTGCTGGCGTACTGGACGCGCAACCATCCCGGGGACGGCTGGGCGGTGGTCCTGCTCTCCGTCGACGGCGAGCCGGTCACCGCGGCCAAGGGGATGGTTCTCGGCGCGCACGCGTCCCTGGCCGAGGCCGGTGAGCTCGCGGTGCTGGTGCATCCCGGCGGGGTGGGCACCCGCAGGCTGATGCGGGACCCGGAGCACCTGGCGTGGGTGCGCGCGCAGCGCCGGCAGGTGCCCCTGATGACCAGCGTCTGCACGGGCTCGCTCGTCTACGCCGCGGCCGGGTTGCTCGCCGGCCGCCCGGCCACGACGTACTGGTCGGCGTTCGACGAGCTCACCGCGGCCGACCCGAGCATCGAGGTCCGGCCGGAGGACCGCTACGTCGACGACGGGGACGTCATCACCTCGGCCGGGGTGTCGGCGGGCATCGACATGGCACTGCACCTGGTCGTACGGCTGGCGGGTCCGGACCGGGCCCGGCAGGTGCGCCGGGGCATCCAGTACGACCCCCGGCCTCCGGTCTGACGCCCGCGGCGCCGTACAGGACGCCGTCCGGGAACCGGACATCCGGGCAGGATCTGGTTCCATGGGTGGGTGACGACGGACGGCGTCGGTCCCGGGGACCCGGGCGACGGGCTGGTCGGCCGGGTCCGCGAGCTCGCGGCGCTGGTCGGGGCGCTCCGCGACCCGCCGTCCGTCGTCCTCGTCGAGGGCGCCGCCGGCCTGGGCAAGTCCGCGCTGGTGCGGGCGGCCCTCGCGGTCGCCGGCCGGTCGGCCGTGCACCTCGCCTGCCGCCCGGCGGGGCCGCGCCCCCGCTGGCCGGATCGGCCGCCGGACGTGCTGGTGGTCGAGGACGTGCAGTGGCTCGACCGCGCCGGGCGGGACGAGCTGCGTGGCCTGGTCGCCGAGCTGACCGGACCGACGTGCCTGGTGGTGACGTACCGGCCCGACCCGGCCGAGCCGGCCGGCGCGCCGCTGGGCGGGGAGTGCCGGTGCCCGCCGGGCGTCCGCCTGCTCGACGTACGGCTGGAGCCGCTGAGCCGGGCGGAGGTCGCCGGGTTCCTCGCGGCCCGGGGCGGGGCGGGGGACGAGGGTGCCGTCGAGGAGGTGCGCCGGCTCAGCGGTGGCATCCCGGCCCTGCTGGCCGCCGCGGCCGGACCGGCGACCGGGCCCGGTGCGGTCGTGGAGCTGCCGCCGGCGGCGGCCCAGTGGCTGACCGGGTGCCGACAGGAGCTGCCGCCGGTCGGGCGGCTGCTGCTGTCGGCCGCGGCGGTCCTGGCTCGGCCGTCCACCGAGCCGCAGCTCGCCGCGGTCGCCGGGGTGGACGAGGACGACGTCGTCGGGCCGCTGTGCTCGCTGCTGGGTGACGGCCTGCTGCGCGAGGTGACCCCCGGCCGGTACGAGGTGGCCGCCGGCCTGCTGCAGCGGTGGCTGTACCAGCGGATCCCGGCGCCGCGGCGACGCCGGCTGCACGGGCGTGCGGTGGACGCCCTGGCCGCCGGCGAGCCGGCCGACCTGGTGGCGCTGGTGGGGCACTGCCGGTCGGCCGGTGACGCGGCGGCGTCCGTACGGCACGCCGAGACCGCGGCGGAGGCGCTGGTCGCGGCGGGCGACACCGCCGCCGCGATCACGCTGCTGCAGGAAGCGCTCGTGGTGCCCGCCGTCCCGGCGGCCGTCCGGGCCCGCCTGGCGGTGCGGCTGGCCCGGATCGCGACCGTCGGGCTGCGCGGCGAGGACACCGAGGGAGTCCTGCGCCGGCTGCTGGGCGCCGGTCCGCTGCCGGCCGGGGTCCGCGGCGAGATCCGGCTCGGCCTGGGCCTGCTGCTGATGAACCAGGCCGGGCGGGGCGACACCGGCCGCCAGGAGATCGCCCGGGCGGTGGGCGAGCTGCGCCGCCGCCCCGCCCTGGCCGCGCGGGCGATGTCGGCGCTGGCGATGCCGCAGTGGGGCAACTGTCACGCCGAGGAGCACCTGCGGTGGCTCGCGCAGGCCGAGCTGGCCACCGGCCAGGGCCGGGACCGGGCGCTGACCACCGCCGTCTTCGCCAACCGGCTGTCGCTGCTGATGAACCTCGGGCACCCCTCGGTGTGGCGGGAGCTGGAGCTGTTGCCCGACCACGAGGGCACGGTCGCCCAGCAGCAGCAGGTCGGCCGGGCGTACGCCAACCTCACCGACGCCGCCGTCTGGCTCGGCCACTACGGCGCGGCGGCCGGCTTCAGCCGGGAGGCGCGGCGGCTGGCGGCCCAGGCCGGCGCGGAGTACGTGGTGGCCCTGACCCGCGGCGCCGAGCTCCGGATGGACTGGGCGGTCGGGCGGTGGGCCGGTCTCGACGCCCACGCCGAACGGCTGCTGCGGGACCTGGAGAGCCTGCCGCTGCTGGTGGCGGACGGCCGACTCGCGCTGGCCCAGCTCGCGGTCGCCCGGGCGGAGTGGACCGAGGCGCTGGCGCTGCTCGACGTCCCGCAGCTGGTGGACGTGGGCGAGGGCTGCGGCCCCGAGCTCAGCGCGGCCTCGGCCGTCCGGGTGCGCGCCTGGCTCGGCCTCGGCCAGCCGGCGAACGCCGCCGAGGAGGGCCGGCGCGCGCTGGACCGCGAGCGGGTCAAGGGGGTGTGGGGCTGGAGCGGCGAGCTGGTGCGGGCGGCGGTGGAGGCGCTGGTCGGCAGCGGTCACGTCACCGAGGCCCGGACCGCGGTGGACGACCTGGCCGCGGGCGTCGCCGGGCGGGACACGCCGCTCAGCGCGGCCGCGTTGCTGAGCTGCCGGGCCGTCCTGGCCGCGGCCGACGACGACCCCACCGGCGCGGCCGTCCTGCACGGCCGGGCCCAGCAGGAGTACGAACGGCTGCCGCGGCCCTACGACGCGAGCAGGGAGCTGGAAGGGGTCGCCCGGGGCCGGATCGCCGCCGGCGAGCCGGCCGACGACCTGCTGGCCGCCGCGGCCGAGCGGTACGCCGCCGTGGGAGCGGCGTACGACGCGGCACGCTGCCGGCACCTGCTGCGGGCCCGCGGTGTCGCGGCCCCCCGCCGGCACGGCCGGCGCGGCTACGGCGGCGCGCTGTCCCCCCGGGAGCAGGAGGTGGCCCGGCTGATGGGCCGCGGCCGGACCAACCGGGAGATCGCCGACTCGCTGTTCCTGTCCCCGCGGACCGTCGAGCTGCACGCCGCCCGGGTGCTGCGGAAGCTGGGGCTGACCGACCGGGAGCAGGTCGCCGGCCGGCTCCCGTGACGCTCGAGCCGGCCATTAGATACGTACCCCTACGTACCGTCGCCCGGATTGATGGGCGGAGCGGTGACGACCGAAGGTGAGCGGCACGCGGCCGCGTACGTCCCGTCCCGCTCTTCGGAAGGAACCCCATGCGAGGCAACAGAGCATGGCTGGGTGTCGGCGCGGCGATGGCCGTCGTCCTGGGCGGCGTCCTCACGCCGGCCCCGGCGGCGGCCGACCCCGCGCTGACCACCTACATCGTCGTCCTCCAACCCGGCAGCGACCCGGCCCGGTTCGCCGAGGACCAGGCGCGCCGGCACAGCGGCCGGGTCGAGCACGTGTACCGGCACGCGCTGCGCGGGTTCTCCGCCGCGCTGCCCGACCGGGCCGCCGCGGCCCTCCGGGCGGACCCGCGGGTGGCGTCCGTGCAGCGGGACCAGGTGGTGCACGCCACCGAGCAGACCGTGCCGACCGGTGTCCGCCGGGTCTTCGCCGACGACAACGCGAAGCTGAAGATCAACGGCACCGAGGACTTCCGGGCCGACGTCGACATCGCGATCATCGACTCCGGCGTCGACCCGAACCACCCCGACCTCGATGTCGTCTCCCGCACCGACTGCCTGAACAAGACCTCGTGCACCGACAACGCCGGGGACGACGGCCAGGGGCACGGCACGCACGTCGCCGGGACCGCCGCGGCCCTCGACAACGGCATCGGCGTGGTCGGCGTGGCACCCGGCGCCCGGATCTGGTCGGTGAAGGTCCTCGACAGCAACGGCAGCGGCCAGCTGTCCGGAGTGACCGCCGGGGTCGACTGGGTCGCCGGGCACGCCGACGAGATCGAGGTGGCCAACATGAGCCTCGGCTGCGACGGCTGCACCGACAACGCCCTGAGCACGGCGCTGACCAACGCGGTGGGCAAGGGCGTCGTGTTCTCCGTGGCCGCCGGCAACAGCACCAAGGACGCCAAGACCTTCTTCCCCGCCAGCCACCCCGACGTGATCACCGTGTCCGCGCTGGCCGACTTCAACGGCGAGCCCGGCGGCGGCGCCGCGTCGACCTGCCGGACCGACACCGACGACACCCTCGCCGCCTTCAGCAACTTCGGCCCGGGCGTCGAGATCGCCGCCCCGGGCACGTGCATCCACTCCACGTACAAGGACGGCGGCTACAGCACGCTGTCCGGCACGTCGATGGCCGCGCCGCACGTCGCCGGGGCGGCCGCGCTGCTGGCCGTCGGCGACAACGACCCCGACAGCCGGGAGGACGTCGAGGCGATCACCGGCCGCCTCCTCGACACCGCCAACACCAACTGGACCGACGACTCGACCGACGGCGTCAAGGAGCCGCTGCTCGACGTCAGCAGCGCGGCGGACTTCCCCGCCGGGCCGCGCGACCCGGGCCGGCCGACGGCCGCGTTCACCGCGACCTGCTCCACCGACAACACCACCTGCTCCTTCGACGCCGGCTCCTCCACCGACCCCGACGGCTCCCTCAGCTCGTACGCCTGGGAGTTCGGGGACGGCGGCACCGGCACCGGCCGGACCACCTCCCGCACCTACGCCAAGGCCGGCTACTACAGCGTCAAGCTGACCGTCACCGACAACCAGGGCAAGACGAACGTCAAGCGCCGCCAGGTCAAGGCGGGCGACCTGCCGCCCACGGCGTCCTTCACCGGGTTCTGCCGGGAGGCCCGGTGCAGCTTCGACGGCGGCGGCTCGAGCGACGCCGAGGGCTCGATCGGCTCCTACACCTGGGGCTTCGGCGACGGGACCAGCGGCACCGGGAGGACGACCGAGCACACCTATCCCCGGACCTCGACCTTCAAGCAGTACACGGTCACGCTGACGGTCACCGACTCGAAGAACCAGCGCGGCAGCACCACCCACCAGGTCTGGTGCTACCCGCACCTCACCGCGCCGCTGTGCTACTGGGGCGGCTGACCCGCCACCGGCGTCCGAGACGCCGCGCAGCGACCCGCCCGGCCAGCACGCTGGCCGGGCGGGTCGCGGTTCGCTGCGGGACGCGACGTACGGCAGTCGGTGTCGTGCATTTGCACGCGCTGATCCGCTTGGACGGGCCGGACGACTTCACTCCACCGGCTGTGCCGCTCACTGTCGATGATCTGGCGGACGTAACCAGAGCGGCCGCGGGCCTAATCCGGCTGGCGGTCGCCCTCCCCGACCTGCGGGTGAAGGCGGCTCTTGCGGCGCACGTAGCCGGTGATGAGCGCCCAAGCAACGGCGAGAGCCAGCCAGACGATGCCGATCAGCTTGCCGCCGGCCAGGTAGACGACGCCGATCAGGCCGAACAGGATGGAGTACGCGACGTAGACCTTCCAGGCGTTCGGCGTTTTCGCCCAGTCCCGACGCCAGGGCAACCACTCGCCTCGACCGCTCACACCAGCCAGTATCGCCGTGGCCTCCTCGGATTCGGTGACCAGGTCGACGTCCAGGTCATCGGGGCCGGTGCCGGCGGGGAGCTGACCCCGGAGC